>CADAWW010000213.1 GCA_902791675.1 uncultured Bacteroidales bacterium | reverse complement strand
ACTCGTCAACGACCCCTACCTCAAATGGGGTTGTAACCTTGCCGAGGTCGAGGCGCACAAGCAGGCCAAACAGTTTTGGGCTGTAGGCAACGGCCAGCTTGAATTCTGGGAAGGAAAAGGTTGGCACTATTGGTATTACGTTGCCACCCACTTTACCGAACAGTATATTTTCGAGACTGAGGATGGTCAGAACCTGATCGACGTGATGTGTGTTTGTCACGACCCTAACGTGCCTCTCGATGTCTTCACCAAATCCCTCCAGTTACAGGGCTACACCTACTTAGGCAAGTTGCACTATCCCGATACGGAGGACTACGACGACTTGTTCCTGTCGGCTGACGGACAGACTGAGGCGTTGGTCTATGCCAATTACAATGGCGGCTGTATTATAGACTACATTGCCTTTGATCCCGAAGACCTCGATTATATCATTCCTGCAAACCTGGCACCAGCCAACAGAATGGTTCAAGGTATAGCTCCAAAACCGCGTCGCAGTTCACTCAACAATGTAAAGAAGCGTAACGACTCTATGAAGCCGATGAGAGCGTTGAAGGCCCATGACCGCAGCTTTCAACAAAAGATAGTAAACGGTAAACAGTAAACTAATATAAGATTATGAAACTGAAGACAATCTTTGCAGCGGTGACGCTGGCTCTGCTGCCACAGATGCTGCAGGCACAGTGGCGCGTGGGCGTGAATGCCGGTGCTACTTACAACATGTACTCCATAGACAAGCAGTACATGACGGATTACAAGTACGATGGCGTGTGGAGCTTTACCACAGGCGTAACTGGGCAGTACAACTTTAAGGACTGGTTTGGCCTTAGGGCAGGACTGAACGTAATGCAGCGAAACTATCGCCACACACGTTCGCAGATGCCTGACATGCTGGACATGAAGTACAAGAACACGTATCTGATGCTTCCCGTGACGGCCAACTTCAGCTTTGGCGGAAAAACGCTGAGGGGGTTCACCAACTTGGGTATCTACGCCGGCTACTGGATGACCAGCTACCGTAGCGGAAGGGATTTTAACTCGTTCAGTGGTATAGTGTACGAGTTCTCAGAGAAGGTGCCCTTCTACTCCGAGAGAGACCGCCGCTGGGACTTCGGCTATACAGGCAGCGTGGGTATGGAATACCACTTTGCCAAGCACTGGGTGGCTCAGGCCGAGGTGCTCTGCTACTACAGCGCTATCAGCACCGTTAAGAATATGGAGTATTACAAGGATTACAGGTACAACACAACTATCGGCATCCAAGCCGGAGTTTCATATAAATTCTGATAGGCTATGAAGAAGATAATGATTATAACGGCCGGACTTCTGCTGATGCTGACCGGCTGCCGCCAAGAGAGTGACAATGTATTGTCATACGCATTCAATGACGCAATGGCCTTTCAGAAGGCCGACACCTGCTTTGTGGGCGAGTTTGAGGTATTCTGGAGTGGCATGAACACCAACTATGCCCTGTGGGACTACGAACTGGAGAACGGACTGGACTGGGACAATGTGTACCGGAAGTATTACCCCAAGTTTGCGGAACTGGATAAGAAAGACACTGTAACGGACGAGGAGTTGGGGAATCTGCTGAATGAAATAGTGAAACCCCTGCATGATGGGCACTTGGTCATCATGCTCAAGAACCGCCATACGGGAAACTACGTTACTGCAAGTCCCAGCTACTTGAGAGTAGAAGATGAACGGGAAGAAGAGCATAAAGCAACACAAGGTTTCTTGCCGTCCCTGAAATATTATCAAGACAAGGGAAAGGTGCTGGAAATGAGGCGTACATCAACAAATGTCATCGGGCAGACTTATCGTATTATGTTGGCATATATGGAGGAGCAGATTACGGGATTGGAGCAGAAGACCGACAGAACGCAAGACGAGGAGGAACGCCTTAATGCCTTCCAGAGTGCCTATAACGACCTGGTTCAGATTATAAAAACTGACAATCTTAACGCATACAACCCGTTTGCCCTCCGATATGAATGGCTGCACATCCCCTACTTGGAACCTATCAACCTTAATCTGTATGAACAACCGTTAGACATCACCTACGCTCTGCTGGAGGGGAACATTGCCTATCTGTCGTTCAACCATTTCAATCTATCAGCCTACCTGAATGCCGACTTCTGTAAAGAATTATTTGGCCAGCCTACCGGATTAACAAAGCTTGCCGTAGAAAGTGTGCAGGATATATGGTACAGTTGGTTTTCGGCCATTCAGGAACTGAAAAAAGCAGGGAACTTAGGCGGTGTAATCATAGACGTCCGCAGCAATGGCGGCGGTATGTTGGATGATTACCGGTATGTGCTGGGTGCACTTCTGCCATCAGGAGGGCATCATATGGCTGACGCACGTTTCAAGCGCGGTCCGGGCAGGTTTGACTACTCTCCCATCATGCCTCAGACAATGCCAACCATGGAAAAGGAACATGAGACAGTAACGGAACCTATTGTGGTGCTATGCAACTGCAGCTCGGTAAGTATGGCCGAAATAACCTCTATGGGTGCCAAGGTGCTAGAGAACGGCACACTTATAGGCACACGTACATGGGGAGGATTCTCAGCATTGTCGTCAAACGAAACTTATAGCGATAACTATGCCGGATATGTGGGCATACAAAATGTAACACCCGTATTCTGCTATATACCGCAGGAGGTGACATTCTCTCTCCTTGACGGCAAGATTGTGGAAGGCAGAGGCGTAGAACCTGACATAGTGATGCCCATGGACTTTGATGCCTGGAATATGGGCAACGGCCCCGACAGCCAGTTGGATCGCGCCCTGCAGTTCATCCGGACAGGAAACTGAGAGATTAGCCAGTATAAGAGGCTTAAGAATTTTTTGCATTAGGATACCAAATATTAATGTTGGGGAGCAGAGCGTCTGGGCGTTCTGCTCCCTTACTTTTCACCGGTAATTAGATATAAAGACGTGACGCGTTACGGTGTGACAGTTAAAAATTAGAGTAGGAAAAAGTCAAACTAAACTTTTATATTTATATAAATAAATATAAAGGTAAATTTTGGGTTTGATAGACCTGAAAACGAACTGTCACGCTGTCACTCGTAACGCAACCCCTGAAAAAAGTTTGAAAATAGTTTGACTTTTATTCGAGAACCGCAACGTCGTTGCCGTATCTTTACAACGTCAAAACGAGGTAGGGAATGCACTCCCTAACTAGGCGGCAAAAATTGCCTAACTAGAGAGTTTTTCCTCCCCAACTTGACAGAAAAGAACCGGTTCAAAGAGTGTTAAAGAAAAAGTATTACAAATTCAAAAAAACATTTAAAGCTATGTTGAAAGTAAAAGCAAACGAACAGAAAATCAAGATTGGCAAGTATGCCGACACCTACCGCTATGTGATGGCTCCCGAAC
>CADAWW010000212.1 GCA_902791675.1 uncultured Bacteroidales bacterium | reverse complement strand
CCGGACATGATGAAGGTGGTTTGCAGGTCCAGTCCACACACAATAACATAGTCGTACCGTTGCATCTCTATCAGTCGGTCTGCCAAGATAAGGGCAGAAACACCAGATATGCATGCGTTGCAGACGATAATCGGTATGGTGATGATTCCCACGGCCTGAGCAATCCTTTGAGCAGCCAAAGGACCTTCGTGCTTGGTGGAACTGATTAGCAGGCAGGTACGTTGGTCCATGGGAATCTGGCATGTTGTCAGGGTTTCCCTGATGGATGTAATTGCCAGACTCTCGAACGGAGTATAGCCGTCTATCGCAAACGCACTTTTCTGTTCCTCTGAGAACAGTGCGGCGGTAAAGGGAAACGGAACGCGAATGTCCGTACCTGAGTCAAAATGGCGCAAAGCAGTCTTGCCGGAGCTTATCGCCTGGCAGTTTGCCTGAGTGGTAGAACCCAGTGGGGATATGATGTTGTCTGCTAAGATTGTTGCCATTCTTCTTTTATTGCTATTTTTATTTCCGTTGTAGCGAGAGTTTTTTCTCCGCATTTTACGATGGCTTCTGCCAATGTCATGCCAAAGGCCTCGTCACGGATGACTATAGTTGTCATGATGGTTTCTCCCACCTTAGGCAGAGAAATGATATTTGCATTACGGATGGCACCTATCAGACCAGGTTGTATACCTTTGTATAGAATATATTTGTTGATGTAGCCAATTCGTGCTGCACAGGTTTGGGCAATGTTCTCCAGCAGGCCGCACGCAGAAAGGGTACTTTTTCCTCCTACGAATATATTATCCTCCTTGATGCAAAGTTGAGTCTGCACTCGCTCCATACTAAAATATATTAGTCTGTCTATCATAACCATAGGCTCCTGTTGGGGCAACAATTCATTTACGTCTATTCTTTGCTCAAACGGTTTCATTGTTCCAAAATTCAAAATAATTGTACCATTGAGTAGGATAGATCTTGACTATCCGTTCAACTTCAGCCGCATAGCCGGTTGCTAACTGATTTATCTGCTCCTGACGGGGGGCATCTTTGTCGTAATCGAGGGGGGTGACATAGATCTTGTATGTCAGGCTCTTTATTTTCATTACGTGTATGACCAAAACGTTGAGTCCTCGCAAGGTTGCTACACTGAATGGACCATAGGGGAAATCGGCTGTCTCCCCCATGAAGGGCAAAGACAACTTCTTCTGAGAACCGAAAATGCGGTCGGCAGGCATACTTACAATCTCCCCTTTCTGCAGAGCTTGGTCTATCTCGAACAAATGTCCCATATCCGGTCGGATTGGTATCATCCTGACGTTTTTTCCAGCAAAAAGTTTGGCCCTGTTGATCATTACCGAAGCTTTTTCACCATAAAATACCAAAGCGTTAAGTACTTTCTGATCTTGAGTCAGCGTGTATCCGGCTATCTCGCAATTGCCCACATGCGAACACAGCGTAATAAAACTTTCGTCTCCGGCTGCTAACTTCTGGTAATAATCTTGACCGTCTATCTCTATCCGGAACTTCTTGCCAGCATACATGGCAAATTTGTCTATCACCACCTGACCAAAAAGACAGTGGTTTGTGTAAGTGCTTAAGGCAGCCTTTAGTCGACCGTATTTCATTCGCACTCGAAAGAATCTATAAATAATTCCGGCACTGGGATTCAGTAGCAGACAGACGGGTATGACGAATACCGAGGTGAAGGCGTAAAGGATTCTTACATCTATGTACCTGAGCATCCGTATCAGCCATTTGTGCATCCACGCATTACCGTATGTTGTACCAGTCCACTCCATTTTCTCTTCTTTTTCTCCGCTGATGAATTACGATTCTTCTCCTTTGGGGGAGTTGGATGGGTGAGGGTTTTTCACTACAACGATACAATGCCCTTGTCCCAGTCCGTCGTAGATCTTTTCAATTTCCAGTCCAGCCTCGTTTATGCACTGTTCCAAATCCGTTGTATTGTACATCTTGCTGTTGCCATTTGCTAATGCTGCAAAATAGAGGCTTGTCATGTTTAGGCAGAAGGCAGCCGGTTCGTATCGCTGGCGGTCCCAAAGTGTTTCCATGATATAAAGACGAGTGTTAGTCGTCATTATTGCTTTGGTTCTCCTGAGGATACTTACAATCTGAGGCATAGAAAAACAGTCTAAGAACTGTGACATCCATATGGCGTCTATTCCACCTTTACACGGAGGGAACGACATGGTCTCGTCCAATAAGTTTATACAATATCCTTTGATACGCTCTGCACCAGGTTTTCCTGTGATGTTTTTCTGCATCATCCGTATTTGCTGTGGAAGATCCATTATGGTAACTTCTACATTATTATCAAACGATACACACTGCAAAGCCCATTTCCCTGTATTGCCTCCAACATCATATAATGTACGCGTATGTTGTTCTTTAAATATAATTTCAAGAGCTTGAGGGAAAGCCGAATCGCTATAGAAATGGTCAAAAGCAAACCACGAATGTTGTACATGTTCTGGGAGTGAACATAGTCCCTCGTATATAGTGGACCAAGGTCCGAAGTGTTTCAGTCCTTCAGGTTTACCATTGCGGAGGGAATCTTCAAGATGGAACCATCCCTGGTAGTTCACGTCGTGGTTGAAGGCGATGTTCACCTGCGTAGCGGGGTCTGTCAGAAGAAACCATCCGGTTTTGCTAATAGTGTATTTTTCCGTTTCGGGGTCAATCAAAACTGTTCCAATGCTTAGCGAGGCTTCCAATAAGCACTTTACTGCATAGTCAGATAGTAGCGACTTTTTGGTAATTTCTTCGCGTGTCAATCCTTCTTCAGCATCGCGGAGCATATCCAGGATACCGAATTTCATCATCAGTCTTGAAACCTGAAAAACGACGGGCCCCCAGGCAATAAATTCCGCTAAACGTTGTGCCTCTGGTGCGGACAACGATTCGCACGTGTATTTTTTTTCTAGCGAAGGATGTAACTTCATATTTACTGTTTGTGATTAATTATATATAAGAGCATAGTATTTAAGTTCGAATAAACTGAAATGCTGGCATAATTTTAACTTTTGTTTCTATCATCTTGGGTGGCGCCCTTTTTTAAATGCAAAGATAGAATAAATATAATTAATGAACAATTCTATGATGTTAAATTTGTTTTTTTTATGTTCGTGTAATTTTTATTAATAATAATACATTATTAAATATTCAATTAATTTAAATAAATGTTTGAGATCATGGTTGTTTTTTTTACCTTTGCATTATTAAATCCATTTAAAACCGAGTGATATGAAGACGTTTATTATTTTTATGCTGACTTTGTGTAGTTTTACAATAACCTATGCGCAGCAAGATTTTGAAACTGATGTTTTTAAATCCAAAAGTGGTAAGGAGATTAAGATCTATGCGCTAATGCATTCATGCATTCGTAT
>CADAWW010000211.1 GCA_902791675.1 uncultured Bacteroidales bacterium | reverse complement strand
TGCGACAGAAAAAGAAGAAGTCGCATATTATGATTCAATAAATGAAGATGCCTTTATGAGTGTTGCAGAAACAGAGGAACTGCTTGGCAAATGGAAAAACTTGAAATAAGAATTCTTCCCCAAGCCGCAATGAAATTATCCCGGCAAGCAGAGTGGTATTTCAACAAATGCGGCAAATCTTTTTCTATCACTTTAATTAAAAATACAGTTTCTGACATTGAAGCCATAGCATCAATGCCAACTATTGGACGCAACATCCCAACTCGCGGGAAAAGGGAATATCGCGTATTTATTTCACGCAAAAAATGCTTAATCAAATATTGGTATAGTTCCCGTACGCTATACGTTGTTGATATTGTCTTTACTGACATGCATTCTCCTCGCTTTTTCTAAACAATCGTATTAGTGTAGGTGGCCCATTTAATTTCTTCAATCCTCAGCCATCAGCCCTCAGCCTTCGTGAACCCTGAACCAAACAAGGCGTGTCACCTTTGATTCATCGAGATAGGCTGAACGAGTTGTTCCCCTTATCTCCACGACTCGTTCGGATAATCCCTTACCCCCCATAGGGATTATTCGAACAACTCGTTAACCCTATCCGAACATGTCATTAACCCTATCTCTTTGTTTGAAGGCGAAAATCAAAGATTTAACGTATTTGGCTTACTATAACGTATTGCATAAGTGTGTTGAATAATCTCTACTATGAAATAAGATGGTTTGTGCCAATCGTGCGCATCGTTCGCTCCAATACATTAAGATGTGATAAACATAAAAAAACGACTATTTCAAGGAAAAAAACAAAAAAATGACGGAATATAGCAAAAACTGTGTATCTTTGCAGCAGTTTATTGAAAACATTGACTATGGCTATTCCTGTTTTAGAAAGCGTAAAGGCGATTGAACAGCAGTACCGCACGGGCGAGGAACCAGTGCTGGTGATATGCTCCGACATGAACGCATACATCTGCAAGTATATGCGCTCGTCGGCTGCTGCCTATAAACTGGCCTGCGAACTGATAGGGTCGCTCATGGCTATGGCTTGGCAGCTAGAAACGCCAGACATCGCTTTCGTCCGCATCAAGTCGACACACTGGGCAGGACGTTTTACGCAGCATAGCCTGTCTGCCCCGTCGTTAGGAAGTAAACAGATGGAGGGCGTTGTGGATGTCACTCCCTCAACATACAGCGACGTAGCATCTACGACTGCCATACTCCGCCAATTGATGAAGATTGCACTGTTCGACTTCTGGATAGCTAACGAAGACCGTAATGCGAACAATGCCAACCTGCTATACGATGTGTCTCTCGGCCGACTCATTTCAATTGACTACGGGTGCATCTTAAACACTGCCACCTTCGACTATACGATGTCGCAACTGACCACGACGGATACAATTCTCTGGTCAGACCTGTTCCAGCATTTAGCTAAGAGCAAGGAAAGAACGACAATCGATACTATTGTCAGTGAAATGAAAACCGTGTACACAGCTTGTTTGAAACGGAGTAAAAGACAAGTTAAGCAAATTGTGGAAAAGTTGCCTAAGGAATGGAACGTACCGGGTAAAGTGGTAGAAGAAAAGTTGCAACAGTTGTTCGATGAGCAATGGACTGCGGGCGTGTGGGAAAATTTTGTGGAATGTCTAAACGAAAACATAAGCAATGGGTAATCTGAGATATAGCATCATTTATGCAGTAATCCGCCCTGAGATTTCGGAGCAAGTCAGCGTGGGACTCATCATCGTCGACGGTGAGAAGGTGGACGTGCGCTATTCTCGCCAGAAACTAAACGCCCTTCAGGGCCTGATTCCCAAGAAGGAATACCATTTCGTGTCGCGTGTGGTGAGCCAGATGAAGCGTAACAACCGGGTGAATACCGTAGAGGACGTGAACTACCTAACGCGTTACTCCAACAACCTCCTGGCTTTCTCGCCCCTCCAAAGCATCGATGTTGCCCCAACCGAGCAGAGCAAGGACTGGCTCTTCCGCAACTACGTGTACGACGGAACGAGGCTGTCTGAGCGAACTACAAGTAGGCAAGTCAGGAGTACCTCATGGTTACCTCTAGGTTAAGTCTAGGTCTTAGAACTTCCAAAAATGATGAGCTACCGATGGGGTAAAGACTTTAGACTTTAGTTAACGTAAAACGAGAACGTTAATCGGTTATCGGTTATTGAATAAAGTTTAGAGTTTAGAGTTGAAAGTTTTCGTTTTGGTTTTCGTTGTTAACTTTCAATTTTCAATTTTCAATTCAATAAAGACCGCTAACCGCTAACTCTTAGCCATGAACCCTGACCCCTTAACCGTTTGAATTATTGACTTTGGCATTTTAACCTCCCATATTACAAAAATGGGGTGTGAGGGCCGATGGTTGTCTTCACAACGACAAGGTTCTGGTGACTTGGGAATTGGTACGCGACACATACCGAAGTGATGCGGTTTCGCATCAATGATAGAATAAGGGAGTTGGGGTCAAAACACGGGTTTTGATAGATTAAAATATCAAAAGGTATGATTTCGTTACAATAATTCGAGAAATATTTGGCAGATTGCTCGTTTATCCCTACCTTTGCAGAGTCAGAATGCCGTCAGAGGGCGCGAACCGTTTACTTTCATAGTAATATTCAAGCTGGACCTTTCTGACAATTATGCTGAGGACATTGCCCGCAAAGGGTTATGTCCTCAGTTTTTCAATTACATCGTATATTATCTGTTTGATGGATTCTTTATCTGGGGCAGTAAAGGCTTGGGATTTTATAACTACAGCCTTGCTATTATGTACTACATAACATTCGTCAAGAAATCCAAGGAAGAAATCCTCGTGACGACCAAAGAGACCCGAGACAATCTTTTTGGTTTTCAAAATGCTCTCAGACATGTGCATGTCGAAATCTAATACTACTACCTTGCACCCCTGCTGTTTTGCCTTACGAAAAGCCGATTTGATGCCATTTTCACTTTCTATACCTTTTCTGTCGCCTAACTTCCCATTTATAGTATATTCCGGATTTTTATGCCCAATTGTCAACAAATGCTTAGAGTTGACAGTTTTTGTTTGTTTATCGGTTATCGTGAAGAGAGGATTTTTGTACTAATATCTGATGCTTTAGCCTGCATTTGCAGACTCCTGGGGTCAACACGTGCAGACTCCTGGGGTCAACACGTGCAGACTCCCGGGGCGGAAATTATTGATTATTCGCCAAAACAGGTAACATATACCCTGATTGATGCTGAGAGCCGATGGTTATCGGGCTCGTTAATGGGCACATATTATTCGCCATATACCCTAACATGTACCCTAACATATACCCTAAACTTCTGGCAACTTGTACGTAAAAGGTATATGTTGGGGTATATGTTGCAAAACATATACCGTTTTCTAATCCCGATAACCATCGGGACTTATAGCCATTCAGGGTATATGTTAGCGAAAAGTGCTTAATCGGTTAGCGGTTAGCGGTTAGCGAACTTTATCAAGTTGAAAATTGAAAGTTTTCGTTTTGGTTTTCGTTTTCGTTGTTTATCGATTAGCGGTTAGTGAAGGCTAAGGCTAAAGTCTAACGTCTAAAGCCTAAAGTCTAATTTTCAATGATAAAATCTGCCAAGATTATTCATAAGATCTCTTGGCGGAACGCCATAGGAGAATATAAAACACAGGGTACTCGAAATATCCTTACAAATTCTAAAATGGCTTCAAAGACGGCTTTTTTCTGCATAACCATAAAAAACTTACTGCTTAGTTAGGAAATTTTTACTGCCTCGTGTGGGAGGAAATGGCCCCTCTCCAACTCCCCCAAAGGGGAGAGAACTAGCAAGAAGGAATATTCTTTACATTTTCAAAAGTGTGGAAAATGCTCTCATTTGCAGGTATTAATAGAAACAAGTGCTACTATTAATAGAAAAATTTGCCATCATTAATAGTAGTTCTTCATCACATGTTTGTTTATTATCCGGCTAATGCTTAATTTTGCGGGCAAAA
>CADAWW010000210.1 GCA_902791675.1 uncultured Bacteroidales bacterium | reverse complement strand
CATAAGAAGGGTGGGGCAATGGCGGAAGATATTGCGGAGTGCTTCCTCCTTATCTACCAGCATGTTGCCTGTGCTACTTCCCATAAAGAGCTTGACACCAGGCACGCGATGGACATCAACGTTACGGATCTCCTGGAGATTATCATTTGTGGCACCCAGGAAGAAGCCGTAATTTACGTGACACTTCCGGGCAGCTATCTTATAGCGTTCTTCGAGGAGGGATAATGTGGTAGTTTGAGGAGAGACATTAGGCATATCCAGAACGGTGGTAACACCCCCTGCTGCAGCAGCACGGGTTTCTGTATCCATGTCGGCCTTATGCGTAAGACCTGGGTCACGCATATGTACATGCTCGTCTATGATGCCAGGAAGAAGGAATAGCTTATCTTTAGCATCCTTTTTGTTTACTACCTGCGAAGATTTGGTTATCTGGGAGATTACACCATTTTCAACACAGACAGAGCCAAGGAAGGCTTCTCCCTCGTTTACAATAACAACATCCTTAATCTCGAAATCCATTTAAGCCTTTCTTCTGACTTTTCCTAACCTTAATTTGATTACGCCAAAGAGGGCTTCGCCGAAGATGCCACCACTCATCTTGCTGGTTCCTAACTCGCGGTTCACAAAGATGACGGGTACTTCCTTAATCTTGAATCCCAAACGGACAGCTGTGTACTTCATTTCGATTTGGAAAGCATAGCCCTTGAAACGGATGTTGTCGAGGTCAATGGCTTCCAGCACTTGGCGTTTGTAGCATACAAAGCCTGCAGTAGTGTCACGGAGCGAGATTCCAAGGACTGTGCGGACATAGGCTGAAGCATAATAGCTCATCAGGACTCTGCCAATGGGCCAGTTGACAACATTAACACCTGTAACGTAACGGCTTCCCACGGAAACATCATATCCCTCATCGTGGCAGGCAGCATAAAGGCGGGGAAGGTCGGCGGGATTGTGACTGAAGTCGGCATCCATCTCAATCACATAATCGTACTTTTCCTCGATGGCCCACTGGAAACCTCTTATGTAGGCTGTTCCAAGACCTAACTTGCCACTACGTTCTATAAGGTGAAGGCGGTCCTGAAATTCGGAACTCATCAGATTCTTCACTATCTGTGCCGTTCCGTCGGGACTTCCGTCATCAATGATGAGTACGTCAAATCCCTTCTCAAGGCCTATGACGGCTCTGATGATAGCTTCAATGTTTTCCTTCTCGTTATATGTGGGGATAATAACTATACTGTCGTTCTTGTGTTTTGTTTCCATACCTTATCAATTATATTCCGCAAAGATATGTAATTTTGCAATGTCGAGCTACTATTTCATGGAAAAATTGCGCATTTTATAAAAAAATGTGTATTTTTTAACAATGATTAGAATTTTCTTCGTAACTTTGCAGTTGCGTAAATAAGAAGGTAGGCCGCTTATGCAGCAACAAAAGATAATAATTTTGGATTTTGGCTCTCAGACGACCCAGCTTATCGCAAGAAGATTGCGTGAGTTGGATACGTTCTGTGAAATTCTCCCTTATAATAAATTCCCCGTTGGCGACCCGGATGTCATAGGCGTTATTTTGGCAGGAAGTCCCTTTAGCGTTTATGATCCGGAAGCTTTCAAAGTAGATTTAAATCAGTTTATCGGTCAACTTCCTGTTCTGGGTATTTGTTACGGTGCCCAATACATTGCCTATAATGCAGGAAGTCGCGAGTATGGGCGTCAGAACCTGACAACCATCAATATGGATTGTCCTTTATTTAAAGGCTTTGACGAAAACAGTCAGGTTTGGATGTCGCATGGCGACACGATTACGGAGATTCCTACGGGTGCACAGGTTGCAGCCAGCACCCAGCAGGTGAAGAATGCGGCCTATTACATTCCTTCGTTTAATGGTGGTAAGCCAGTGTTTGGCGTGCAGTTCCATCCCGAAGTTTTCCATAGTGTTCAGGGAACGCTTCTGTTGAAGAATTTTGTCGTGGACATTTGCGGTGGCAGACAAGACTGGTCGGCAGCCAACTATATAGAGACAACAGTACGTGAGTTGCGTCAGCAGATAGGAACTGACCGCGTAATACTGGGGTTGTCTGGCGGAGTTGACAGTAGCGTCTGTGCTGTATTGCTGAACAGGGCAATCGGTAGCCAGTTGACCTGTATCTTTGTGGATCATGGTATGCTTCGTAAGAATGAGTTCACAGATGTGATGCATGATTACGAATGTCTGGGTTTGAATGTGATAGGTGTAGATGCAAGCGAAAAGTTCCTTTCGGACCTGGAGGGCGTGACAGAACCAGAGAAGAAGCGTAAGATTATCGGTCGGGACTTCATCGAGGTTTTCAACGAACAAGCCAGAAAGATTACCGATGCCAAATGGTTGGCACAGGGAACTATTTATCCCGACCGTATCGAAAGCCTGAATATCACAGGAAAGGTAATTAAGAGTCATCATAATGTGGGCGGTTTGCCCGAAGAGATGAATCTTTCGCTCTGCGAGCCCTTGAAGTGGTTGTTCAAAGACGAAGTACGTAGGGTAGGCCGTGAGTTAGGAATGCCCGAGCATCTGATTACCCGTCATCCTTTCCCCGGCCCGGGTCTGGCCGTGCGTATCCTGGGTGCGATAACCCGCGATAAGGTACGTAAACTGCAGGAAGCAGATGATATTTATATACGGGGACTTCGTGAGTGGGGCCTATACGACAAAGTATGGCAAGCCGGTGTTGTTCTGCTTTCCGAGGTTCACAGTGTCGGTGTTATGGGCGATGAGCGTACATACGAGAATCCTGTTGCGCTGCGTGCTGTCACCAGTACAGACGCAATGACAGCCGACTGGGCACATTTGCCTTACGACTTCCTGGCACAAGTGAGTACAGAGATAATAAACAAGGTTAAGGGCGTGAATAGAGTTTGTTACGACATATCTTCTAAACCGCCTTCGACAATTGAGTGGGAATAATGAAAATTTTATTTATCTTTCCCAGTGTAAAATGGGGGGGGGTAATTTTGAAAATCATACCATAAACGGTAAATAAAAGAAAAAAGAAAATATGAAATGGTTGTCTTCCCTTACTAACTGGTATTTCTCAAAGAAGGCTTTGCCTTATTGGGGATTGTTGTTCTTGGATTGCCTCATAGTCCTATTTTCTGGATATGTAGTTTATTTCGTACATCTTGACGGATTGTCCTTCTTGGACAATTTCTGGCCTATGACGTATAGGCTATTGTTCCTGATGCCCTTCTTTATCCTGTTTTTCAGACTTTTCCATACATACTCGGGAATAGTCAGGTTTTCTTCCTTTATTGATTTGCTGCATGTCATATATGCCAATTTCTGTGCAACGCTTACGTCTTATCTGGCGTGCATTGCTATAGACAGGGCAGATTTCTTTGACATCATTCCTTTCACCTTCTCCGAGTCGCTTGGCCTGTTTATAGTAGCATCGCTATTCATGGGCGCTTTACGTATTGTTGTAAAGAGCCTTTATGACCTTTTCAGACAGGATTCCTTTACTAAGCGAGTGTTTATTTATGGTGTTCATGCCGGTGGAGTAGGTTTGGCCAAGAGTATCCAGAACCAGAACCCTATGCAGTATAAGGTAGTTGGCTTTGTTACCCCCGACGAGTACAAATATTCGGAATATCTGATGGGAGCTCTTGTACGGCACGACAGTCCTACCCTGATTCAACACATGAAGGACAAAGGTGCCGAGATTCTTATGGTCAGCCCCTTGGAAGCCGAGCATTTCCGTACCCGTGAGGATTTGATTAACGACTTGATTGCCAATGACATCAAGATTATGATGATGCCTCAGGCAGAGGAGTGGGACGGTCATTCTGATTTCCAACATCAGCATTTGCACGAGGTGGATATCGAAGACCTGTTACCTCGTAACAAGATTGAGGTGAACATGGAGGCTATAGGAAAATTCTTGTCCGGTAAGGTTATTATGATTACCGGTGCAGCAGGCTCCATAGGAAGCGAGATGGTAAGACAAATAGCTACCTTTGGCCCCTCCGAACTGGTTTTGATAGACCAGGCTGAAACACCTATGCACGTTATTCGTCTGATGATGATGCGAGCATTCCCCAACATAAAAGCCTTGACAATCGTTACGAGTATTACAGACAAACAGCATATGGAGAAGCTCTTTTCCGAGCATCGTCCTGATTATGTGTTCCATGCTGCAGCTTACAAGCATGTACCTATGATGGAGGATAATCCCGGTCAGGCTGTCCGTAATAACATATATGGAACGCATGTAATTGCAGACCTTGCCGTTAAGTACGGTACAAAGAAGTTCGTGATGATTTCAACAGACAAGGCGGTGAATCCTACCAATGTGATGGGTTGCTCGAAGCGAATATGCGAAATCTATTGCCAGTCACTGAATAAGGCAATATCCGACGGAACTTGTCCTCTCGAAGTGGCCGAAGGAGTAGAGAAGCCCATTACACAGTTTGTCACAACACGCTTCGGAAATGTACTGGGTTCTAACGGTTCCGTAATTCCAATCTTCAAGGAGCAAATCCGGAAGGGAGGACCTGTTACTGTTACACATCCCGATATTATCCGTTTCTTTATGCTTATTCCCGAAGCATGTAAACTTGTGCTCGAAGCAGGTACAATGGGTAAGGGAGGCGAAATCTTTGTCTTTGATATGGGTAAGCCCGTACGTATTGCTGACTTGGCTATGCGTATGATTAAACTCTCTGGTGCCAAGAATGTAGAGATTAAGTTCACTGGCCTAAGAGATGGAGAGAAACTCTATGAAGAGGTTCTTTCCGACATGGAGAGTACGAAGCCAACCATTCACCCAAAGATTATGATTGCTAATGTTCGCGAATATGACTATAACACCGTCTGTGCCGACGAAAACCGTTTGATAAAGGCAGCCGAGGAGTTCGACGATATGAATATCGTCAGAATCATGAAGGAGATTGTTCCTGAATACAAGAGCAACAGTTCTAAGTACTGTGTTCTGGATAAGAATGATGAAGAAGAAAAGAAAAGCAAATAAGAAAAGGGCTTGAGATTTTCTCAAGCCCTTTTTATTTGATTGTCGTCACAAAGTCTGAGGCTGACAGGGAATCTTCT
>CADAWW010000209.1 GCA_902791675.1 uncultured Bacteroidales bacterium | reverse complement strand
TTATTCGCTTTAAAACTGCTTTGCAGCCTCGAAGATAGGCTGCACCTCGGAAAAACTTAAATAAAATTTGGAAAATCTCTCACTTAATCGTATCTTTGAGGCTATCGCCTCGAAATTACTTCATCTCGGCATAAAAAAGAATGAATTCTTTTGTTCTGCTCTCGATTTTTTCGTAATTTTGCCCCCACTTATTGATACATTATATATTTTTATGAGTGTTACTACACTGAATCACCTGATGGAACAGACTGTGGCCGAGTTGTCTGAAAGCAGCTCGTTACGTGGACTGTTCCATAAGCACAAAGACGGTGAACCCTATCCCTCCGGAAATGTTCTGGCCGAGATTGTCGATCTGTGCCGCGCTATTATCTTCCCCGGTTTTTACGGTAATTCTACGTTGAACAGCCAGACGCTGCGCTACCACATTGGTATGAATGTGGAACGTCTGTACACCTTGCTGTGGCAACAGATTCAGGCCGGACTCTGTTTCTGCAAGGAGGATGACGGATGCAACGGAGAACGTTCCTGCCTGGCGGCTAAAGCTCAGGAACTGGCAGCGGCCTTCATGGCCAAGCTTCCTCAGCTGAGAAGCATCCTGGCAACAGATGTGGAGGCGGCTTACAACGGTGACCCCGCAGCAGAATCGTACGGCGAGATTATCAGTTGCTATCCCGTAATAAAGGCGGTTACCAACTATCGTATCGCACATGAGCTGCTGCTGTTGGGCGTTCCCCTTATCCCCCGTATCATCACGGAAATGGCTCATAGCGAGACGGGAATAGATATTCATCCGGCTGCTACCATCGGATCGCACTTTACCATCGACCACGGAACGGGTGTGGTGATTGGTGCCACTTGTATTATCGGCAATAACGTGAAGCTTTATCAGGGTGTAACACTGGGTGCCAAGAGCTTCCCATTGGACGAGAAGGGTAATCCCATTAAGGGTGTTCCCCGCCATCCCATCCTGGAGGACGATGTTATCGTATATAGTAACGCAACTATACTGGGGCGTATTACTTTGGCCAAGGGTACGGTTGTCGGCGGTAACCTGTGGGTTACGGAAAGCACACAGCCGGGCGAACAACTGGTCCAGGCCAAGAAGCGCAAGAGTCACGTGGTAAGACCCGAGGATTGGGGAGGACTTTGATAGTTTAGAGTTTAGAGTTGATAGACAAGAGTTTAGAGACATTAGTTAAAACAATAAAATAATTTCATGGAGTTTGAAATGATTGCAAAGACCTTTCAGGGTCTTGAAGAGGTGTTGGCAAAGGAGCTTACTGACCTGGGTGCCGACAATATACAGATAGGCAGACGTATGGTAAGCTTTACCGGCGACAAGGAAATGATGTACCGTGCCAACTTCCAGTTGCGAACTGCCATAAAGATACTGAAACCCATCAGGCACTTCCGCGCTACCAGTGCCGACGAGGTGTATGATGCCATCAAGGAAATTGACTGGACCGAATACCTGAGCAACGAGACAACGTTTGCCGTTGACAGCGTGGTATTCAGCAATGAGTTCCGACACAGCAAGTTTGTGGCTTACAAGGTGAAGGATGCCATTGTGGACCAGTTTCGCGAGAAGACAGGCAACCGCCCCAACATCCGTATCAACAACCCCGACCTGCAGCTGCACATCCATGTGGCTGAATACGACTGTACCCTTTCGCTGGACAGTTCAGGCGAGAGCCTGCATCGCAGAGGTTATCGTCAGGAGAGTGTAGAGGCTCCCTTGAACGAGGTGCTGGCAGCCGGTATCATCATGCTGACGGGTTGGCATGGGCAGTGCGACCTTATCGACCCTATGTGCGGAAGCGGTACCATCGCCATAGAGGCTGCACTGATAGCCAGAGGCATTGCTCCCGGTGTGTACAGAAAGGAATATGCCTTTGAGAAATGGCCTGACTTCGACCAGGAACTTTTCGATAAGGTCTATGAGGACGACAGTCAGGAGCATCCCTTCGAGCACCATATTTACGGCTACGACATCAGTCGTCCTGCCGTAGCCATTGCCACTACCAACGTGAAGGCTGCCGGTCTGAGCAAGGAGATTACTGTTCAGCAGCAGGATTTCGCTAACTTCACCCAGCCGAAGGAGAAGAGCATCATCATTACGAATCCGCCTTATGGAGAACGTATCTCTGCTCCCGACCTGTTGGGACTCTATAAGATGATTGGCGAGAGACTGAAGCATCAGTTCATAGATAACGAGGCATGGATACTGAGCTACCGGGAAGAATGTTTCGACCAGATTGGTCTGAAACCTTCGCTGCGTACACCGCTGTACAACGGAAGTCTGGAATGCGAGTTGCGCAAGTACCAGATATTCAGCGGAAAGTTCAACGACATGCGTGCTGAGGGTGGCGACATAAAGACTGCCAAGGAACGCCGCATGATGGCTGACCACAAACGCTTCAAGCAGCACCGCGAGTTCAAGGACAAACTGGAGGAGAATCCCAAGGAGAGAATGCGCAAGCCCAAAAGAGACGATTGGGAAGACAGACGCGACTTTAAGAAAGGCAAGGGCGACCGCAAGGACTTCCGCAAGGAAGGCGGGAAGAGTTTTGACCGCGGTCCCAAGAAATCTTTCGATCGCAACAAGGGCGGCAACAAGAAGTTCGGCAAAAGATACTTTGATAACGATGAAGACTAAACTGATATTAGCTTCTTTGCTTATTTTGGCAACACAAGCAATGGCACAGAAACTGTTTACGCTGGAGGAACTGAACTTCGGCGGTAAGAACTATAGGGTTTCCGTTCCCCAACGTTGGAACTATAGCTGGCAGGAAGGGAAACTGATTCTGAAAGACGGAGACAAGACCGTTCAGGTAGATCCCGCAACAGGTAAAACGACGGACTATCAGGAACCGGAAAAGCCCAACCGACCCAATCCGAGAGGCTTGTTGGAGTGGTGCAAGGCTTCGAATGCTGCAGCTTTCCTTCGCGACAATAACCTGTGGGTCCGTTATGCTGACGGGCACGATGTACAACTGTCGGAGGACGGCTCACGCGAGATTGTCTACGGACAGAGCGTTCACCGCGACGAGTTCGGTATCTATAAGGGAACCTTCTGGAGCAACAATGGCAAGAAGTTGGCTTTCTACCGTATGGACCAGAGTATGGTGGCTGACTATCCGCAGGTAAACACCTTTAAGCGTGAAGCAGAGTTGGAACCCGACAAGTATCCTATGGCAGGAATGACATCGCATCAGGTAACCATTGGTATCTTCGATCTGGAAACAGAGAAGACCGTCTATCTGAACGTCGGAGACCCTACTGACCGGTATTTTACCAATATCGCCTGGGGACCGGATGACAAGACACTGTATCTGTATGAGTTGAATCGCGACCAGAACCATTGTACGTTGGATGCCTATGATGTGGAAACGGGCAA
>CADAWW010000208.1 GCA_902791675.1 uncultured Bacteroidales bacterium | reverse complement strand
TGTGTTACCTGTTCCTGCAGGAATAACAGAGGCACCGATATGCTCTACTCCATAATGAGCTCCGAGACCTCCTGTAAACAAGCCGTATCCGTAGGCAACTGAGAAGATATCGTCGCGAGTAACTCCGTAGGCCGTCAGACAACGGGCCATACACTCACTCCATACGCCAATATCCTTACGGGTATATCCTACAATAGTGGGGTTACCGGTGGTACCGCTGGAAGCGTGAATACGGATAATCTCGCTCTGTGGAGCAGCTTGCAATCCAAAGGGATAGTTGTCCCTGAGGTCTTTCTTCGTGGTGAAGGGAAGTTTACGGATATCCTCGATGGTCTGAATATCATCGGGACGAATATCCATCTCCTGCAACTTATTGCGATAAAAGGGCACGTTGTGATAAACGTATTCCACAATCTTATGCAAGCGTTTGCCTTGAAGCGCACTCATCTCGTCGCGGCTCATGCACTCTTTATTAGGATTCCAAATCATGAGTTTATGTAATTTAGTTTTTTGTCCCATGCAAAAATACAATAAAATCTGCTATCGGACAAATTCATTTTATTCTTTTTTGTAGTTATGAAGTTAAGAAGTTATCGCTGCGTTCGCCCTTCGGGCAGTAGTTAAGCCGTTACCTCAACAAAACATAACATTCGGCTTAACTTCTTAACTTCCCTAACTTCTTAACTTCCCTAATTTCTTTAACTTCCTTTTAACTCCTCTTATAACATCCAAACATGCGGTCAACATCACTCTTAGGCAACTGGGGCGTAAAGAGGCTAACCAGCAGCACAACAGGGAAGCCGCCCAACATAGCAATGGCTCCGCAGTTGATGGGGCTGATAGGATTGCCTAACAACATGTTCACCACCGTGATACCTACACCCCAGATGAAACAAGCCCACACGCTGGCCGTTGTTGTCCTACGCCAGTAAAGACCCAGCATAAAGGGTGCCAGGAAAGCACCTGCCAGTGCACCCCAAGAGATACCCATCAACTGAGCGATAAAGGTGGGAGGATTCAGGGCTATCATCAGAGAAATGACGATAAAGAACACAATGAGCACACGCATGACAACAACCTTACGACGCTCAATCTTTTCTGATACGAGGTCATCAATGCTACCTTCCTCCACCTCGCCGGGCAATGATTTCTTGTCACGATAGATAAGGTCGAGGGTCATGGTAGAGCTGGAAGTCAGTACCAGCGAAGCCAGCGTGGACATTGAAGCAGAGAGTACCAATAGTACCACGAGGGCGATAAGTACATCGGGCAATGTCACCAGCATTGCCGGCACTATGGAATCGAAGGCAATCTTGCCGTTAGCACCTATTACCGGGTCGTATAAGCGACCGAAGCCACCCAGGAAGTAGCAACCGCCAGCCACGATGAAGGCAAAGATTGTACTGATGATGGTACCACGCTTTATGGCACTCTCGTCGGTAATACTATAGAACTTGCCTACCATCTGGGGCAGTCCCATCGTACCGAGAGACGTCAGGACTATTACACCCACCAAACCCCATGGGTCGGGCCCGAACCAAGTGGCAAACATACCGCTGCCAGGTTCCGTAGCACCATCGGCAGGGAGCTGCGCCAACTTGCTGACAGCCTCTGACAATCCTCCCTGTGCAGAGAGCACAGCAAAAATGACGGCAACGATACCAAAGAGCATGATGATCCCCTGAATAAAGTCGTTCATGGGGGGATATTAAAGCCCATCTCGAAAAGCCTGGAGATGCCGCTGTAAACACCTGCTGTATAAGGAATCAGGAATACAAAAGCAATGACAGATGCCACTACACGTAACTTCTGGTCGGAGAAACGGGTACCGAAGAAGTCAGGCATCGTACAACTTTCTATATGCTGGGTCATCAGTTTTGTACGTTTTCCCAGTATGAGCCAGGCCAAGAGCGATCCGATAATAGCATTGCCAATACCTATCCAAGCAGACGATAGACCGTACCTCCATCCGAACTGTCCTGCGTAGCCCACAAAAACTACAGCAGAGAAATAACTGGTGCCAAAGGCAAAAGCTGACAACCAAGGGCCTACAGAACGGCCACCCAACACAAAGCCTTCTACACTACTTGCCTGTTTACGACTATAAAGGCCAACACCAATCATGATGGCCAAGAACACTATTGTTAAAAGAACTTTTATTATCATAATAATAAGGACCCCCTCTCTGCTCCCCCTTGTAGGGGGAGAATAAATTGTGTTTGAGAGTATATGGGGTAGTTTTTAATTTATTTAATCTGTGAAATAACTCTAACGGGTAACCCCTCTCCCCTTAGAGGGGGGGGGAGGGGGTCTTAATTAAAGCGGACTTGCAACTGACACATGATAGCGTGAGAGTCGTCCTTGATGAATGTATTGTTGGCCACGTAGGCGCTCTTGTAAACATATTGCACCTGAACACGGCATTTCTTGTAGAACCAATACTGAAGTCCGGCAATAGCCTTGTGCTGGTCCATTCCCAAGGTTGTATTATAGTTGAAGAAGTCATAGCTGCCCACAAACTCAACCTTCGGAGTACCTAAGGGCACAGCACCTGTCAGATAGCCGCCTCGGCAGCCTTCCAAATACTCGCCGTGAGCATTAAACGCCTTGCTTTTATAGTCAAAACCTAAAGTCCAACGGTTACGCTTGTAGTCTTCTCCGTTCTGGATAGTCGGATTATAGACCGAAGTCTTACCGCCGGTAAGGATATTATGTCCTCGTCCTATCTGTCCGGTTGCTACCAGATTCAGGCCCACTATGGGTCTATATTCCAGACGAAGAATAAAATCCTTGAAGTTATTACCGTCCTTCTTATTGATGCCCTGTCCGTTCATCACTTCCAACTCGTAGTGCAGTTTGCCGTTGTTGGTTTCTCCGTACAGAGAGAGACCCAGGTCACGACCATACTGAACGCCCATAAGGGGGTCGCTACCGCAACCTGTCAGGTAGGTAACGCCTTCGGAATAGACATCAATGGCTTCCATGGAAGTGGGAGAAAGGGGGTTCTCGAGTGACAGACCATTCTTGAACTGGCCGACCCGGACGGTAAGGGCCTTGTTCTTGGTAATGCGAAAGTCTGTGTAGAATTCTTGCACGACACTCGAGAAATCATGCATGAAGAGGAACGACCATCGGTCGGTGATTTGGGCATTTGCCCAGAAGAGAACACGTTTCAGTTCAAAGGTGTTGGTGTTGGTGCCGTTCTGGTGGGTGTAGTTATAGCCACCTTGAGCGTAGCCGTGCAGTTGAATACGACTGGTGAGCTCCTTCACCCATTTCTTGTCCAAGATAGAAGTCTTGGCGGAGTCACCCTTTGCTGTTTCTTGTCCCATTGCCGCCGTGCTGCTGAAGATAGCTAAAGCAACAGCCAGCGTAGCTTTCACGATAAATCTGTTACGTTTCATTGTTTTTTTGTTGTTATTAGTTAATGATTAAATCCCAGCACTCCCCCAAAGGGGGAGATGGAGGGGGCTAATTGTTTTCCTTAAATACAGCCATGCGTTCTTCTAACTGCGCATACTGATGATCCTCGATGAACGAGGTGCAGACACGCAATCCTTCCTGATGCGAACCTGTAGTAATTAGACAAATGGCAGAGACACCGTAATACATAAGTTCCCGAGCCAGTTTGCCGCTGGTCATACCCGGATAACCGATGGTAAAGTAGAATCCGTCGGCCACAGGCTGGTCTCCGTCTTTGTCGTAAACAACATAGAAACCGTGACGGCAGAAAATCTCCTTTAACTTTCTGGCTCGCTCGCCATACACCTTTACCTCGTCGCGGAAACGGTATTCGCCGTCACAGGCAGCACGGAACATTTCTGCCAACGCATATTGTGCCGAATGACTGGTACCGCTACTGAGCGCATACAGCATGCGGGTACTGAACACCAGACCGAAGGGAAGACCCTCGTAACGTGCAGCCAGATCGTTGTAGTGACGGTGGAACAACCTGTCGCTGATGCACACCACACCGATACGCTCGCCGGCATAGCTGAATGCCTTGGAGCCGCTGATGAGCAGCATATAATTATCGGTATAGCGGGCTACAGTAGGCTGATAGGGAGGTTCGAAGGGAACACTCAAGTCCTGACGGAAGTCCATAGCAAAGTAAGCCAGGTCCTCCATGATGATGGTATCGTACCGGGTAGCCAGTTCGCCAATAATCTGCAACTCCTGCTCGGTCAGACAAACCCAAGACGGATTATTGGGGTTAGAATAGACAATGGCGCAGATGTTGCCATTCCTAAGATAGCTCTCCAGTTTGGCACGCAGCTTATCACCACGAAAATCGTACACATCGAAGGTCTCGTATTTAACACCCTGTACCTGCAACTGCATCTTCTGAACAGGAAAGCCCGGATCGATGAACAGCACCGTATCCTTCTTCTTGTCTGCCTGAGAACAAGTCAGGAACGAAGCGAACGTTCCCTGCATACTGCCCGTCACAGGCACACAGCCCTCAGGAGCAATATCCACGCCAATGAAAGCTTTCACGAAGCGCGATGCCTGCTTCTTCAGCTCGGGATAGCCCTGAATATCGGGATAAGAATGGGCAATGCCGTCTTGCAACGCCTTGATTTGGGCATCCACACCCACCTGGGCAGCGGGCAGACCGGGAATACCCATCTCCATCTTTATAAACTCAACGCCGGATTCTTTCTCGGCCATAGCAGCCACCTGCTTCACCTCGCGGATAGTAGCCTTGGCAAAATCCTGAATGCCCATCTTGGCAATCAATCCATCAACTATTTCTTTCTTTATTGGAGTTTCTTTCATATCTCTAAACCATCAACTATTTCTGTGCGGCTTTACCTAAAGCCAATGCCTTGATGTTAGCCTCAACCACATCATCACCCTTACGGGCAAAGACGCGACGGATGGCTGCCTCCAACTTTTCGTACTCTATACCAATGGCTTTCTGTGCAGCTCCCAACAGGATGACATTAGCTGAGCGGGGCACCTGATTGTCCTTGGCAATCTGCTCGATGTCTAAGGCTACCACATGGGGCAGCTTAGCCAGCTCTGCCTTGATATCCTCGAGATTGGGATAGTTGGGAATGTTGACAAAGGGAGCGCTGGAGGTGATCACCCAACCCTCCTTATTCAGATAGGGCAGATAGCGCAAGGCCTCCATAGGTTCCATAGAGATGATAACGTCTGCTCCGCCTTTGGGAATCAGGTCGCTGGCTATAGGATCGCTGCTGATACGCAGGTTCGACTGCACATCACCGCCTCGCTGACTCATGCCGTGTACCTCAGCCTGCTTGATATAGAGGTTCTCATTCATGGCTGCTTCGCCAATGATGGTGGCTATCGAGAGGATTCCTTGTCCGCCCACACCACAAAGGATGATATCACACTTGAAGGACCCGCCCCCTTGCCCCTCCCTTGTAGGGCGGGGAGTTAAAATGCTGTTATTCATATTCTTCAAAATATGCAGTTACTTGTTTTATTACATTATCATTATCAAAGGGGGTTCTGTTTCTTTGCCTTAGCCTTCCGCTTGAACGTTTGGATACATTCGCGTTGGGGAATAATGACAGACACACCCTTATAGTTAATCTCTTCGCGGATGATGCGGGTAATCTCGGGCATATTCTTGGGCAGGGGAACTACCACATGCAGATGCTCCGGTTCTACACCAAGACCCAGGCAGATAGCCTCGAACTTGTTGGTTCCGGCAGAATCCTGACCGCCCGTCATGGCTGTTGTCAGGTTATCCGAAATGATAACGGTAATGTTAGCCTTCTCGTTGACAGCATCCAGGAGACCTGTCATACCGCTATGGGTAAAGGTTGAATCGCCGATGATGGCAACAGCAGGCCACTGACCAGCATCAGCAGCTCCCTTGGCCATTGTGATGCTGGCTCCCATATCCACACAAGAGTGGATGGCCCTGTAGGGAGGCAGGAAACCAAGCGTATAGCAACCGATATCACCGAATACACGGGGATTCTCGTATTCCTTCAG
>CADAWW010000207.1 GCA_902791675.1 uncultured Bacteroidales bacterium | reverse complement strand
CGCCAGCGTAGAGGATTTTCGGCAAATACCCTTTCTGAATGAGCAGCAGATAGAATCTATTCATGCCTATATCTATCTGCACGGAGAGATGAAGACCCTTGGCGAACTGAGACTCCTGCCTCTGATTGACGCTCAGACTTACCGATGGCTGCACCTCTTTGTCTATGCCGGAGAAGTGAAGAAGGAAGAAAAGAGAGGAATCTTCAGCTACCTCAAAAACGATTTATCCTCACGAATAGACATTCCCCTCTATTATAGAAAAGGTTATAAGGCAGATAACGGATATATCGGCAACGCGCTTTACCATCGTATTAAGTACGAGTTGGGAAACAGTAAGCACTTTCGCGCAGGATTCCATATAGAAAAGGATGCCGGCGAACGTTTCTATGATTCTTATAGTGGATTTGCCTTGCTGAAAGATGTGGGAATCCTTAAAACCGCCATTGTGGGAGACTACCGCTTGGGATTGGGCGAAGGAGTAGCTTTGGGCGGCTCAAACTGGTTCAGCAAATCAACCCCGTTCAATAAGACCCAGACAGGTATTAAACCCCTTACAAGTACAGACGAGATAAACTTCCTGCGTGGAGCAGCCGTCACGCTAACCCCCTGGAAGGGATGGGAGCTAACTGCTTTTGCTTCGTTCCGGCAAAAGGATGCAACGCTGAACAAAAACGGAGAGATTCAGACGCTGCAGACTTCGGGCTATCATCGTTCGGCATCGGAATTGAAGAACAAGAACAATTCAATGGCTATTACGGCAGGCGGCGGACTCTCTTGGCAGGGAAAAGGGTTCCATCTGGGCGCAACGGGTTACTTCGTACATTTCAACAGGGTCATGAATCCTGGCAATACGCTTTACCGGCGATACTATCCAAGGGGACAGAACTTCTCTGTCGCCAGTCTCTATTACGGATGCAGCCGATACCGCTTTACCTTTGCCGGAGAAACAGCCTACAGCACCGAAAAGAGTGGGATTGGCACGCTAAACCGCCTGCAATGGATTATCAGCAAACGATACAGCCTCTCTTTGGTACAGCGTTTCTATGGTTATAAGTATTACTCCTTTCTGAGTGGTGCCTTTGCAGATAATTCTTCGGCACAGAACGAAAGCGGCGTTCTGCTACACCTGAAAGCGCAACCTTGGGAACGTTGGCAAATTATCTGCTATGCTGATTTCTTCCATAATCCTTGGCCCAGATATAGGATGACACGCAGTAGCTCAGGACAGGAGATAATGGTGGAACTGTCACACAAGATAAACAACGCACACGCGCTACAAGTTCGTTATCAGTTGAAGCGTAAGGAACAGGCGGATGTAATGGAGCCTCATCATCGCACCAAACTGCAATGGACCTTCACCCCTTCCGATAATTGGAAGTTCCAGACAACAGCCTGGCAGCATGCTGTGCGAGGAAGCAATGGATGGAGTATCCAGGAAACGGCTTACTACACGCTGCAGAAGCCTGCCTTAAGATTTGCGCTGATGGCGGCTTACTTTAATACGGATGATTATAACAGTCGCATCTACCTGTATGAGCCTTCGCTCTACAGCAGCGTCTCCTCTGCCCAATACTATGGCAAGGGAATTAACGGTGTCTGTATGGCCCGATGGACGAGTGCGAATAAACACTGGATGCTGGAAGGGCGATACGCTCTCTGTAAATACTTCGACCGCTCGGAGCAAGGATCGTCCCTTCAGACCATCTACAGTTCGTGGAAGAATGATATTTCCCTTCAGGTAAGGGTGCAAATCTGAACGGAACTCCCCAGTTAGAAAAAATTACTCCTCAGTTAGGGAAAGGGATTCCTGACTGAGGAGTAAATAAGTTATTTTCTCTTTCTTATTACAGCTTTACTCTCCAAATATTTCCTGTAGTGCTTGTCCTAAGCCTTCGCCTCGGAGGTTGGTTTTCAGGACTTTTCCTTCGGGATCGTAGAGGATGGTGGCGGGAATGCTTGTGATGTGATAAGTGGTGGCGGCTTCGCTCTGCCAACCCTTCAGGTCGCTTATCTGAGGCCATTCGATACCAAGCTCCTGAACGGCTTTCTGCCAGTCTTCCTTACTGTCGTCGAAGGAGATGCCTACAACTTGGAATCCCTTCTGGCGGTACTTGTCGTAGTTGGCCTTTACATTGGGAATCTCGCCACGGCAGGGGCCGCACCAGCTTGCCCAGAAATCTACCAGCACATACTCGCCCTTGCCGACATAGTCGGTAAGATGGCACTCCTTGTCGTTGAGGTCCTTGCCGACGAAATCCACTACGGGGGCTCCGGGCAACTTGTTCTTCTCGGCATCCATAAGCTTCTTTACGGGGTCGAGGTCTTTGCTTTCCTTATAACGATAGGTAGGCAGGAAGCTGTCTATGAACTCCGTTCCGAGGTCGTCGTAGTAACGACAGAGGAGATAGACGGGCAGCAGCGTCTCGGCATTGTCGCGGACAAGGCTCTTCTTGAGTGCTATCTCCTTAACATTGAGCTCGCCGAAACGCTGCTGGAAGCTGGCCAGCAGACTGTCGGGGATGTCCTGGTTGTAACGCTCGGCTACCGCGTCGAACTCATCGCCATATTCTCGCTGGAGCCGTCTTTTATCTTGAAACTGTCACCATCGAGTCCTACCACAACGGGGGAGCCGTCGGCTATGACGCTTATGACAGAGGTGCCGCGCTTATTGGCTGAGCGGTCGATGGTTACGTAGGTAGGTTCAGTGGTCTCGATGACGAATGTCACGATGTAGTCCTCGACGGTCTGTGCCTGCATGAGGGAGTCTCCGGTATAGAAGGTACGGAGATAGATGGGTTTTTCGTCGCCCAGATTGCCCACAACGCTTATCGTGCTTGTTAACTTGGAGTCGGTACAAGCGACGAGCGCGAGCAGCGCAAGCGCTGCAAATGAAAATTGAAATTTGAGAGTCTTCATTGAATTGAAAGTTGAAAATTGAAAGTTGAAAATTATCGGTTAGCGGTTAGCGGTTAGCAGTTAGCGAACCTGAAACCTGAAACTCGTTTTTGTTTTCGTTATTTAATCCATTCCACTATTTGCTGGAGGGCTTCAGGAGCAAAGGTTTCCTCTATCTGCTGGTACTCCATGAGGTTGCCAGTGGTGCACTGCTGGAAGAGGTGGTTGAGATTATCCAGTGCCACCGTTTGATGCTTAGCTGTGAGGCCCTTGTCCAGAGCGTCTAAGTTAGCCTGGCAGTTGACCTGCGTATCTTTCTTGCCGTTGAGAGCAAGGACGGGACATTTTATCTGGGGCAGAAGGGGACGGACATCAACCGATAGGAGATGCTGCATATAGGGTGTGGAGAGTTGTTGAAGGCCTCGCTGAAGAACGGGCTTCATGGCTTCGGGGGCGAAAGAGGTATCGATAGCATCCTGTTTACCCTCTGCCACCTTATCGTAGATGTTGCTGACGATATTCATGTATTGATCTACACCTTCCTGCGGCCACCCTAAGGACTCCAGAGAGATGCGGGACTGCCACAGAAGGGTTTCCTTACCGGAAACAACCATTCCTGCCAGGGAGACAATAAAGTCGGCCTTGCCTTCGGCAGCCAGCATGAGGGCGATGGTACCGCCTTCGGAGTGTCCGATAATACCCACCTTCTGGAATCGGGTGCGCAGAAAATCGAGGCCTGCAGCGGCATCGGACTTGAAGTCGTGGGTAGTGAAGTTATAGAAGGGAACGGAGGAATCGCCGAAGGCGCGGTCGTCGTAGCGCAAGGAAGCTATGCCCTTGCGAGCGAGGGCATCGGCAATAACGGCAAAGGGTTTATGGTCGAAGAGTGTCTCGTCGCGGTCCTGCTGTCCGCTTCCCGTGACAAAGAGTACCACGGGTGTCTGTGCTGTGCAGTTTTCGGGCAGCGCCAAGGTGCCGTTGAAGGTAAAATCTCCGTTCCGGAACTTCACCTCTTCGGTCTTATAAGGGAAGGGGCCTACGGGTGTCTGAGGACGGTTGACCTTAGGTGCTCCTTGCTTGAGCGTCAGGGGAAAGGAGAATCCGTTCTGGGTATAGTTGCCGGAGATAACGTTCAAAGCGTAAACACCCTCGTAAGAAGCATTTATGGAAGGGATAGTGACTTTGAGTTTACCATCGTCGGTATAGCTTTTTTCGGCCTTTAATCCCTTCACGCCCTGTGAGGGAGAATCGAGGGTGCAGCCATCGGCGGTGAAGTTAAAGACGAGGGGAAGCTTGATGCCCTGAGCTTCGAGTTCGCCCGACCAGGTTCCTTCCTGAGCCGATGCGCAGATACTTGTTGCAAACAGCAATGCTGCGATGATTCTTTTCATAACCTTTAATCCAAAATTTGTATGTTTTGCGGGGACTAAGTTATGGTTTTTTTGTGAATAATCTGCAAAACATCTTAGTAAAAAGTACATTTGAGAGTGTTTTAGGCATAAAACGGGAAAAAAAAACATCAAAATCTCCGATAATCAAAAATAATGAGTAGCTTTGCAGTATATCTTTATCTTTAACCATAACAACATTATTTATGCTAAGAAAAGTAAGAATTACGCTGGCCCTCATCTTCTGGGTTCTGATAACGTGGTTGCTGCTGGACTTCACCGGTACGGCTCATGTGTATCTGGGATGGATGGCCAAGATTCAGTTCCTGCCTGCTTTGGTGGCTATGAACATTGGAGCGCTGCTGTTTATCGTTGCGCTGACGCTCCTGTTTGGCCGTATCTACTGCTCCATCATCTGTCCGCTGGGTGTGATGCAGGATGTAATCGCTTGGTTCCGCAAGAAGAAAAACAAGTACAGCTACAGCGAGGAGAAGGGCATTCTGCGTGCTGCTATTCTGGCGCTTACGGGTCTTCTGCTGGCAACGAATCTGGCTTGGGTGGTAGGTCTGATTGCACCCTACAGTACGTACGGCAGGATTGTGGGAACGATGTTCTCTCCGCTTTATAAGCTGGCCAACAACGGACTGGCTATGATTGCCGAGCATTTCGGCAGCTATGCCTTCTACGAGGTGGATGTGTGGATGAAGAGTCTTCCCGCCCTCTTGGTGGCCATAGCAATATGGATTATCATCGGTGTGCTGGCTTGGAGAGGCGGACGTACCTGGTGTAACACCATCTGTCCCGTAGGAACATTCCTAGGAATCTTATCCCGCCACTCGCGTCTGAAGATGGTGATAAATGCCGAGGCCTGTAAGAACTGCCGCAAGTGTGAGCGTAACTGCAAGTCGGCCTGTATCGACCTTAAGAACCATACGATAGACTACTCGCGCTGCGTGGTTTGCGGCGACTGTCTGGAGGAATGTAAGTTCGGCGCCCTTTCGTTCGGCTACAAACCCATGATAGACAAGGAAAACATTATATATAACGATTGGAAGAAGAAGCAGGATGGCGAGGAACCTAAGATAGACGAGGATCTGAAAAATCCTGCTATTGACGAAGGTCGTCGTTCCGTCTTGACGGGTGTTGCTTTGCTGGCCGGAACTTCGTTGGTGAAGGCCCAAGAGAAGACCACCGATGGCGGACTGGCTGAGATTGAGGATAAGAAGAAGCCAAAGAGAGACAAGTTGATTACCCCTCCGGGCTCTATATCAATAAGGAACCTGTCGGAACACTGCACCTCTTGTCAGTTGTGTATCAACAGCTGCCCCAACGATGTGCTGCGTCCCAGCAACAGCCTGGACCGCTTTATGCAGCCCGAGGTGAGCTTCGAGCGCGGTTACTGCCGACCCGAATGTACCCGATGCAGCGATGTCTGTCCTACGGGTGCTATTAAGCCCATTACCGTAGAACAGCGCACAGCAACGCAGGTGGGGCATGCCGTATGGCTGAAAGACAACTGTGTTCCTGTTGCCGACGGCATACCCTGTGGCAACTGTGCCCGTCATTGTCCTGCCGGAGCTATCCAGATGGTTCCCCTGCAGGCTGGTGTGCATCAGGACGGAAGACGCTGGCTGGATGCCGACAATCAGGAGATTCCGCGTGAGCGCCTGCTGCTGATTCCCGTTGTGAA
>CADAWW010000206.1 GCA_902791675.1 uncultured Bacteroidales bacterium | reverse complement strand
AGGTAAGTGAAAATTCTGACATGGCAAAATCCTGGGCAACTTTTTGTTGCTCAGGCACTTATAAATAATGTTAAACTATAGTGTTGCGGAATTAAGGTATCATAGAAAAGGGAACAGGAATTGATGAAGTGAAAAGTGAAAAGTATGATGATGCCATCTATGACCTCTCTGGGCGTAAAGTTGATTTTCAATTTTCAACTTTCAACTCTCAATTCAGGAAGAAGGGTCTCTATATTCAAAATGGGAAAAAAGTTGCGCTGAAGTGAGAGAAATGGGAACTTGTTCACACTTCCGAGCGTGAGCAAGCTCGAACGAAGTTCAATGTGGTGAAGATGTAAGATGTAAGAAGGAAGATGTAAGAAGGAAGAACAGCCTCACCCCATTCGCTCCGAGGAGAGGGAGCGATAGAGATAAAGGAAGAGGGCTGAAGATAGTAAACCAATAATAACACAACTAAAATGAAATCATATAGATTAGTCATACTTTCCTTTGCAGTTCTCGTATCAGCAGCCGTTCATGGGCAACTTTTCCATCCTCTTGGATTAGGGATTGAAAGAAATGGTTGCTGACTATTACCAACCACAAATGCACATTGTAGGGGATATATTGTATGTTTGTACAAAACAAGGTCTTTACTCCAAAGATTTATCTATTGATAATAGTGTATGGAAGTTGGTCGGTTTTGAAGGTGTTTCTCTTCAAGACTATGCTTGTAGCGGTGATATCATACTGGCTTTACGCTTTCGTTATCATTATCATAACAATGACACAATACTGCTATTATCACATGATGGCGGAATAACGTATGAGGATATTACTCCAGAGTCGTTTAATATAAAATCAAACAATCATTATGCTTATATGTTTCTAACTTTTGAGCGTCATCCCAACAATCCGAATATTTTGCTCACTTCATATAATATGTTCCAGACCACTGATTTTGGAAAGACCTGGAATAAACTTACAGATATGACGCCCGAATACACGGGTTTCCACCCCTTAAATCCAGATATTATTTACGAAGCTGGTGGTGGGGAGCATACGGACGATCAAAATGACTTCAGGATAAGTTATGATGGCGGGCAGACGTGGCAAGATAAAACGGAGTGTTTTCCAAGATACAACAATGTTTATCGCATAGCATTTCATCCCACAGATTCTAAAAGATGGATAGCTGGCGGTTGGGGGTGTGTATATACAACCAACGATAACGGTCAGACATGGAATTCGCAATATATGGGTTATAGCACAGACAGTAATTATGATTACGTCTGTCCTTGGCGTTATGCAACTTATGACAACGAGAATGCTGATATCGTATATATGGCAGGAGGTTCGCATAATGGCTACATGAAACTTATGTGCTCTACAGATGGTGGAATCACATGGAACAGACCATATATGGAGCCGATAAAAACGACTCCGTATGATTTTGTGTTTGACATGAAGCAATACCGCGACAAGTTACTTATATACTCACAGTCGGATGTTTATATGGTATCAAAAGCCGATTTAATTGAACAAACCACCTCTGTCAGTGAAAAAAGCCTCACCCCTAACCCCTCTCCGAGAGAGGGAGGAGCTATCTACGACCTCAGCGGTCGTAAAGTCAATTCTCAATCTTCAATGTTCAATGGACTAAAGAAGGGCATTTACATTCAGAATGGGAAAAAAGTTCTTTTTTAGACCTTAGACTTTAGACTTTAGGCTTTAGCCTTCGCTAACCGATAACCGAAACTTTCAATTTTCAATTGCCACTTTGTTGACTTTCCCCTTTGGGCCATCGAGCTAAACCTTCTCGCGTTCCGCTCGCGACCCCTTCGGCGTTCTTAATTTTCAATTCGAAAAGTCTGATGTATGATGGCTGAGGACATTTATGGTCAATGGTTAAGGGTTAATGGTTCAAGATTAACGTTTAATGGCCCCAAAATATAGCAAAACGTTTAATGGCCCCAAAATATAGCAAAAAGATATGAATTAAGCAACAAATAAAAATAAAATCAACTGAAAAAATATTTTTTGAAAACTTTTTGAAAATAGCATTTGTGAGACTCACATTTTTTGTGTAATTTCGCAGTGCTTTTATTGGAAAAAGAGCCCTAAGCTTTCGGATTTACCCATCAAATTGCTACAACAAATAAATCCACGAGAGACGAAGGCTGTCAGCTCACACCATACGGGGCGTGAGTACTGGCAGTTATCAACATCGTGGATGGGCGTAGCAACCCAGATGGGTATGTTGTTTACTAAAGGTGCTCGCGCTCTTTTTCTCGAGAAATGTAATCAGAGATAACAAACATTATAAACTAACATTAACAACAACAATGAAAAAGAATAACCACATCCGAGGAAGCGATTAGTCGCAGTAGAGGAAAAAACAGTGTGAGAGATTATTAAGGCAAAAAGAATGCAGAATCTGGGTTCTGTATTTCAGGATAAGTGGCAGCCGGATGGCATTTCGGCTCTATTTTTTCTGTGCCAATTTAGAAACAATAAACTAAAAAATAACAATAAATATGAAATAAAAATGTTACATGGTATTAGATTTGTTATAAAGCTAATGAAGCGTTCGAATGGGCGCAAATCGCATAAAAGAAAGTATAGGGTTCTATATAACATCGCTTATCTTCATGGTCTGCTACATGGGATTACAATACGTAAGCCTGTAATGGTTATTTCCCACGTTGATATGCTGGTGGGGAATGTTGAGAATGGGGTAAAAGTATGTCACACAATAACAGATAAGAATCAGAAATGAGTTTAGAAGAAAAGAAAGAACTGCTACAAAGCATGGCGGAAGTTCTCAAAGGCAGCAAAATTGAACAAATGATTATGTTTGCCGAAGAAGGTTCTAAGATTGTATATAAGGAGGTGGAACCTGAGCCTAAGAAGGGAGAAATACCAGCTGAACCTAAGCAGGAAGAAGTAAAAGCAGACATTATAGGCAAAGCATTAAAGAAGTGTGCTTCTTTTGTTTGGGGCAATGCCGCTTATGCTGTAGCCTTCTGTGTATGTAGGGACTTATGCGGATGGCAAGATAACGCAAGTTATTTTGAAAGGCAGATGCAGCAGCAAGGCATTGTTTTCCCTCCTGGGACAATAAATACTACTATTAGCCGGAATCCATTTATGAAACTTAATGTAGATAAATGGGATGGGAATGGCGTTATGGAACGAGTCATAAAATTAAGGGATGAGTTCCAGCAACAAGTAGGTTTTGCTGAGCAATGTAAACAGAAAGCGTAGAATTAGTGTTAGAGGTGTTAGAAATTCCCGTAGAGGTGCATGACGTTGTTTCATGCACCTTTTTTTTGTGCCTAAATTTGCATCGTCAACGAAACGAAAGTGGGTTTGACAAGCGATCTTTGAGGCTGCGCCTCGAGCTCAAACGAGTTTGGCTCTTCGCTCGCTGATGCGATCTTTGACATATTGGAATACAAACAAAACACCGCGGGAATGGAACCGCGGCGAAGAAAAAAAATGTACTTCATTTTGCTATAGTTTTTTGTTAAAGAAGAAGTTTCCGATTCGTAAACCATTGTTTACAGAATCACAGGCACTCAGCGGAGTGCCGGACCCTGCCCTGCTGTGAAGCACGGCAGTTTTTTATTGTACATTATCTAACGCACGTATACACACACATACGTGCGTACATTTTTTCTTTAATATTAATCTTTTAACGGTCGCATAAAGGATGCGACGTAAAACAACAATCATTATGAATACTTCAATTATTATTTCAAACACAACAGTGAACAATGGCACGATGACTGGCAAAGCTCCACACATGACTTCTTTGGAGATTGCAGAGCTGACAGGTAAGAACCATTTCGATGTACTGAGAGCAATCAGAAATATGGAACCTGCATGGGAGAAAGTTACTGAATGCAAATTTGCTGTCAGTGAATACAAGGACTCAACAGGCCGCAAATTACCTTGCTACAGCCTTACTAAAACAGAGTGCCTTTACATTGCTACCAAGTTCAATGACGAGGCTCGCGCGAAGTTGGTGCTGAGATGGGAAGAGTTGGAAAGGAAAAGCCTCACCCCCGTGGGCGAGGGAGGATGTTACGGACAGAAGTTGCTGATTTCTGACAAAGACATCATGAAGGAGTCGGAGAACATTCAGGGTCGGGAGTTGGAAATCCTGAACGGAGATCTGAACGAGTACGTAACCACCACGGAGATTGCCAAGAGTTACGGACTGGAAACGGCAGACCTTATATCTTTCCTGCGCGACATGAAGATCCTGCAGCCTCGCGGCCGTCAGCGTCTTACCAGTCGCTACGCTGACAGTGGTCTTGCTGAGAACCGACACTGCCGCTATTACTCCTTGAAGGGGGAACTGAAAGAAAGTATCTATCTGGTGTGGACACTGAAAGGTGCTGAGTTTATTCATAAAATAATTAACAATTAACAAATAACAAATAACAAATAACAATTAACAACGAAAACGAAAACCAAAACGAAAACTTTAATCAGTTATTGGTTATTGGTTATTGAAACCTGAAACAGTAAATGGTAAATAATTAAATGGTAAATTAAACAATGATTAAGATTTTTAGAGTTGTGCAGCAGGGCGATAGCTTGGCAATCTGGCACTCAACAAGTATGTGCAAGGTGACTTGGTGGTTGCTGCGCTGCGCTTCACGACAAGAGAATACAATGGTGCAACGTACCAGGATATCCTGATAACAGACATTGCGAAACTGAACTGAAAAACTTACCCCAAAAACTTACCCTGAATTTTTGAAATCCTATCAGGAATACCTTCTGACAAGGATTGAATACTTACCTTTTTAATATAATTACTTACCTGAGTTGAGACGAGGGATTTCGCGAAAATAAAGGTGGCCACCTTCCTAAGACTCTCTCGTAATAACTCAAAAAAATGAAAAAGACAATTACAAAGAAAACACACAAGAATGTGGATTATGAGGCTATTGTGAGCCTCGAAGAGTTAAAGAACGGTCTGCGCCTGGCAGACATAGTAAGCTGTGATGATGTTTACGTGGAGGCCTTTTTGGGCAAATGCAAGGTGCAGATTCTGCGCGACGGGCATATCATCATTCACGAGCTGCCTAAGCGCGTCAAGAATAAGGCTATCTTCCGCGATGATAACAGTTCCTTCACACTGGGACGCGATGGCAAATACTACTTTGTATTTACGATGCCCGAGCAGCTGGTAAACGAAATACCCTATCAGCTGCAGCGACAAGCCGCCGCTATTGCCGGGAAAGTGAAAAATGTATTAACCACCAAAAACTAGTTAGCCTTATGATTTACAGAATAACATACGATGGCGGTCACAAGATTGCCCATCCGGTCAAGAACCGCGAGGAGTTGATGGCATTACGCAACTCCATCGAGAATCAGGATAATCTGGCAAAGGCCCGCAAGGGTGATGCGGAGGCAAAGGCTAAGCTGCTGCAGCTGGCATACAATCTGGGACACGTTGAGGGTGTATTGGCCGGATGCAAGAGTATCGGAAGCTTCTTCTTTCATGACATTGATGCGTATGGCATCAACGATAACGATAACGTTGACGATAACATAAAGGACCTTATTCTAAGTAAGAAGGAGGAGATTGGGCTGATGATGTTGGAGCGCAGCGCGAGCGGCGGCTGGCACATTGTGGCCAAGCGTATCCCGGGTACTACCATCTTGGAGAATCAGGTGCGTATAGCTACCATCTTACAGATAGAGATGGATACCAGTACGAAGGATCTGCAGCGCATTGTCTATAGTACAAGCGGCAGCCCAGAGGATTTGGTCTATCTGGACGATGAACTCTTCACAGAACCTATGACTCCCGAAGAATGCGAGAAGGAGTATAAGACACTGAAAGCCCGCACTATGCACCGCAAAGAGGTTCTGCCTGCAGGAGCGAAGAAAGCGAACAAGCATTATAAGCCGTGGCTTGAAAGCCCCCTCCCTGCTCCCCCTTTGGGGGAGTGTTGCGAAGCAAAGGGGGCGTCTCATGAAACCCAAGTACTCACCCAAGGTTCTCACTCCCCCAAAGGGGGAGACGGAGGGGGCCTTAGCGGAGAGGGGGCCCGAATCAGGTTCATCGCTCGGGGTGTGATGAAGGAGAAGGGACTGGAAGAAGGGGATTTCCTGAACGAGGGCGGCAGGCATACTACCGTTAAGATATTCCTTGGCGGAGCAACCCAGTTGCTGACGAAAGAGGAAGTTAACGGGGTGCTGAAGGAACTGATGCCCGACCATTGGAAGGACGAAAATATCCAACAGTTGGTAAATGATTTCTATGCCAATTACACCAATCCCAATCAGCGATTGTTACGCTACCAAGAGCAGTTGTTTACACAAAGCCAAAGGATGGCTGATGGAAGATGTATGAAGGAAGATGTAATCGAGCCTCAGACGCCGCCTGAGATGCCGAAGAAACTGCCTAAACTGATTCAGTTATTGGTGAGCCGTACGCCTGATATCTACAAGCCTGCTGTGGCGCATGCGGTGTTTCCTGCACTGGCAACGCATCTGTGGCGTACGCGGTTCCGCTACATCGACAATAAGCTGCACGAAGCTACGCTGATGAACTGCCTGATGGCGGGAACGGGAGCCGGTAAGGACTGTATATCGGAGCCTATAGACCACATCATGGCTGACATCCGTAAGAGTGATGCGGAGAACATGAAGCGCGAAAAGGAATGGAAGGACGAGATCAACGCGAAGGGTGCGAATAAGGATAAGAAGAAACGCCCCGAGGGTCTTGTCATTCAGGAGATTGATGCGGATATGACGAATCCTGCCTTCGTGATGCGTATGGCAGAGGCGGACGAGCATTTCCTGTATGTGAAACTGAACGAGATTGACCAGTTTGATGCGCTGAAAGGCAACGGTTCGGGCGGTCAGCAGTTCCGTATCATGTGTCTGGCCTTCGACCCGAACAACCGCTACGGTCAGACGCGTATCGGCACGCAGAGTGTTACGGAACGTGTCTGCATCCGCTTCAACTGGAATGCTACGACCACCATTCAGAAGGGGCAGAAATACTTCAGCAGGGTATTGACCGACGGACCGTTGAGCCGTATCAATTTCTGTACTATTCCGGAGCGTGAGATTGGCAGCGAGATTCCTGTCTATGGTGATTACGACGAGAAGTTCGATGAGGAACTGAAGCCTTACATTGAACGTCTCTGCGCTGCCCGTGGTGAGATTGGGTGTCCGCAGGCTTTCAACCTGGCGAAGAAGCTGAACGAGGAATGTGCGGAGTTCAGCCGCCTGAGTCAGAGCCGTACCTACGAGAACTTTACTTTCCGCGCCAACGTGATTGCCTATCTGAAAGCCTGTGTGCTTTTCGTGGCCAACGATTACAAGTGGGACGAGACGTGCGAGGATTTCATCCGCTGGAGCCTGAACTACGATCTGTGGTGCAAGATGCAGTTCTTCGGTGATGCCATAGAACAGGCCAATAACATGGCTGAACGTACTGGCAAACGAGGTCCTCAGAACCTATTAGCATTATTACCCGATGAATTTACATTGGAAGATGCTAAACGCGTAAGAAGACAACAGGGAATAACCAATAATGGGAATTACGCTATTAAGATGATTAGGACATGGGTTAATCGTGGTTACGTGATACAGAATACAGAATACAGTTTCCAAAAAAGAAAAAAGAATTAATCATTATGAACGAACCAAGAGGTATTTATTTAATTCAAAAATTATAAATTCAAAATTCAAAAAAACATGGAACCAAGAGGAACTTTATAAAGTTTAGAGTTTAGAGTATAAAGTTTAGAGTCAGTTTAAGAGTTTAAGAAGTTTAAAAAGTTTAATAGTTTTTTTTCAAATTGATAATTGAAAATTGAAAATTGAAAATTATTAATTAACAATTAACAATGAATAATTATGGAACCAAGAGGAATACGTAACAATAATCCATTGAATATTCGCAAGAGTGCGGACAGATGGAAGGGTTTAAGATGTGTGCAGAAGGACAAGACCTTCTGCCAGTTTGAAACAATGGCGTAT
>CADAWW010000205.1 GCA_902791675.1 uncultured Bacteroidales bacterium | reverse complement strand
TAGTATTGTTAAATATACTAAAAGCTGGTACGTTTTGTGCCAGCTTTTTTTGTTTTCTTTAAGGAAACCCATTACCTTTGCCAGTATGAAAAGGACTTACATTTTTGTAATCTGCGTGTTGGTGGGCATATGCTTCCTGGTATTGCTATACTTGCAAGGAATGTATGCTTCGGCCATGGTTAGGATGCGTGAGGAGCAATTTGATGAGAATGTCAATCGTAGCCTTGATCAGGCTTCAAGAGATCTTGAGCGTTCAGAGACATACCGTTATTTGCAAACCGTATTGAATCACCATGAGCAGGAAAAACGCGAAAAAATGGAATTGCAGTCGTCATATTCTGTTTCTTCTCCGATAGTCCTCGATACAATAAAAGGGAAATATAATAGCAACATGCAACAGGTCGGCCGTCATCCCAGTCAGTTCCCTAATGCCTTGACGCTTCCTCGTCCGAATCGTATGGTGCAGGCTATGAAACAGCTTCGCAAACAGGTCGAGGATGCATACCTGTACGAGCGTGGTGTACTCGACGAAGTGATTTATGCTGTAATGTACACAGCCAGCGATCTTCGTTTCCAGGACCGTATCAATAAGGCCGAACTGGAAAACTGTTTGCGTGGAGCACTCGTCAGGAATGGTATAAACCTGGATTTTCACTATATTGTCTATACTGCCGACGGAAGAGAAGTGTATCGTTGTGCCGACTATACCGATGAAGGTAACTCCCCAAATTATCCGATTGTCCTGTTCCGTAGCGATCCTACCGGTCAGATGGGTTATGTTAATGTGCATTTCCCGGAACGTAAGGGATATATAATGGGTGTAACCAATTATGTGTTGCCCGCCATGATTTTTACTTTTATCCTATTTGTTACGTCCTTGGTAACGGTTTACCTTATAGTACGACAGAGAAAGATAAGTGAGATGAAGAACGATTTCGTTCACAATATGACGCATGAGTTTAAGACACCCATTTCCACTATCTCTATTGCTGCTCAGATGCTCTCGGACAAGAGTGTCAATAAGGATTCTGCCACTTACGAGCGCTTGGGTGATGTTATCAATAATGAGACACGCCGCCTTCGTTTCCAGGTAGAAAAGGTCTTGCAGATGAGTCTTTTCGATCATAATAATATTGCGCTCAAGTTGCAGGAACTGGATGCCAACGAGATTATAGATAATGTCGTCCAGACATTCTCTCTCAAGGTAACCCAAAACGGAGGCACTTTAGATACCCGACTGGAGGCCTATAATCCTTTTGTGAATGTTGATGAGATGCATTTTACAAACGTCATCTTTAACCTTCTCGACAACGCCGTTAAGTACAAGCGTGACGATGCTCCTCTTCATCTCGAGGTTTCTACCAAGAATCAGGGAGAAGATTATATCTGTATTACCATCAAGGATAATGGTATTGGTATGCAGAAGGATGATCTGAAACGTATATTTGATAAGTTCTACCGCGTACATACCGGTAACACACATAATGTAAAAGGCTTTGGCTTAGGACTGGCCTACGTGAAGAAAATGATTGACCTTCATCACGGAATCATAAAAGTCACCAGCGAGGTAGGACACGGGACAAAATTTATAATAACATTACCAATAGTAAAAGATTAAGTTATGGAAAACAAATTGCACATTCTGTTATGCGAGGACGAAGAGAGTCTGGGCATGTTGGTTCGCGAGTATTTGCAGGCCAAGGGTTATGATGCAGAGCTTTATCTGGACGGAGAAGCCGGCTATAAAGCTTTTATGAGAACGAAATTCGATATGTGTTTGCTCGATGTAATGATGCCCAAGATGGACGGCTTTACATTGGCACGCGAGATACGTATGGTAAATGCCGAAGTACCCATCATCTTCCTGACAGCAAAGAATCTTAAGGATGATATCCTGGAAGGTTTTAAGTTAGGAGCAGATGATTACCTGACAAAGCCATTCTCTATGGACGAGCTGGTATACCGTATGGAGGCAATCTTGCGTCGTGTAAAGGTAAAGTCAACACGTGCTGTTACCCAGTATCAGTTGGGTAAGTTTACATTCGATACACAGCGTCAGATACTTTCCATTGGTGACAAGCAGACTAAACTCACCACCAAGGAGTGTGAACTGCTTTCTATGCTGTGTGCACATTCCAATGATGTTCTGGAGCGTGAATTGGCACTTAAGACCATTTGGATTGACGACAATTACTTTAATGCCCGTAGCATGGATGTTTATATTACCAAGTTGCGTAAGCATCTCAAGGATGATCCTTCTATCGAGATTAATAACGTTCACGGTAAGGGTTACCGTCTGATTGTTCCCAATTTAATGGCTGAATAAATACAAAAAGCGGGGTTCACTTCATTGGGAGCCCCGCTCTTAGTTTTATTTCTGTTCTACGATTTAAAAGCAATATCCTATGTGAACGCTGCTTTCGTGCACATGTGGATTTTTTGTTTCATCAGGGAAATCGCGGGCATAGGAGATTCCCATATATACCTTATTATAATAGAATCTCAGACCCGTCTGCCAGCCAATCTGAAAACTTTTCCAATCTGCCTGCTTCCCCGCAGCTATGGCACGCAGATGAATACCTGCATAGGGTGCCAGGGCTATATCCTTTGTCTTGGAAAGATACAGCTTGTAAACAGCATTCACGGGAAGCCTGAAGGTTAGCAGGTCGTAATTAACTCCATCCTCTTTGGCATGCGAGTATTTGATATTTGCTCCTACTTCCACAAAATAGGGCAGGTCTTCCATAATCTGAATGGAACGTGCATAACCTACAGAGAATTCGTGGAACTTCAACTTGCTGTCATCCGTAAGATATCTGCTTGGCGAATACTGCAGGTACAGGAAGTTCTTGTACTCTTTGTGCTGAGGCTTGGGAGTCTCTTCTTCCACGTCTTCTAGCGTCCAGTCTTCAACGGAGTCGTAATTGTCATATTGTGCATAAGCTGTGACGCTAACACACAAAAGAACTATTGTCCCGAGGCTCTTTCGGAATAATTTCATTAGGCGTAAAAAAGATAAGTCTGGTTAGGAACGCTTGGCAATAACGATATGTGCAACAATGCCGGCAATAATCAGCAATAAAGCAAACATCTGATACCAGTTGTAGTCAACTAAGTCGGCAAAAAAGCCAAGATTGAATTTTGCGGCAAAGTAGCTGATGATAAGCAGCAGGGCACCTACAACAATCAGGATAATACCTAAATTCTGTTTCTTCATAATGGGATAATGTGTTTATTTTGTTCGTTTATATTTTTTTCCAAACACAAAGTAAGTGATTTTTCTTGAAGTGACGAAATGTTTTGGGGTAAAAAATGCAAAAATGATGCAAATCAAAAGCAGTACCTTTGCACCGCATTTTTGCAAAATAGTATTAATTAATTTATTTAACGTATTATGAATCAATACGAAACCGTTTTCATTTTAACTCCCGTTTTGTCTGATGATCAGATGAAGGAAGCGGTAAACAAGTTCAAAGACGTTCTTGTAAAAGCTGGTGCTGAAATCATCAGCGAGGAGAACTGGGGCTTGAAGAAGCTGGCTTACCCCATCGAGAAGAAGAGCACGGGTTTCTACGAGCTCGTAGAGTTCAAGGCAGCACCCGAGACCATTAAGAAGTTGGAGGTTGCTTACCGTCGTGATGAGAGAGTACTTCGTTACCTGACAGTAAAGATGGAGAAGTACGCAGCAGAATATGCTGAGAAGAGAAGAAACAACAAATCAAGTAGTAAGGAGGCTTAATCTATGACACAGCAATCAGAAATCCGTTATTTGACCGCTCCCGCAATTGACGTCAAAAAGAAGAAGTATTGCCGTTTCAAGAAAAGCGGTATTAAGTACATTGACTACAAGGACCCCGAATTCCTGAAGAAGTTCCTGAACGAACAGGGTAAGATTCTTCCCCGTCGTATTTTGGCTTTGCTGCCCTTCGTAACTGACTTGATGAAGTAAAAAAAGGAGGAATAGATATGGAAATTATACTGAAAGAAGACGTTATTGGCTTGGGTTACAAGAATGATATTGTAAACGTAAAGTCTGGTTACGGTCGTAACTATCTTATTCCTTACGGAAAAGGTGTAATCGCTAGCGAGAGTGCTAAGAAGCAGTTGGCTGAGACTTTGAAGCAGAAGGCTGTTAAGTTGGCTAAGATTAAGGCTGAGGCAGAGGCTAAGGCTGAGAAGCTGAATGCTGTATCTCTGGTAATCTCTACTAAGGTTAGCTCCTCTGGTGTTATCTATGGTAGCGTAAACAGCTTGCAGATTGCCGACGAGTTGCAGAAACTTGGCTTCGACGTTGACCGTAAGATCATCGTTGTAAAGGACGTAAAGAGCGTAGGCGACTATGTTGCTACTATCAAGCTCCACAAGGAGGTTTCTGCTCAGGTTCCCTTCAAGGTAATTGCCGAGGGTGCTCCTGTTGAAGAGACTCCTGCAGCCGAAGCTCCTGTTGCTGAAGTTCCCGTTGCTGAGGCTCCTGCAGAAGAAGCATAAGATTTGCCCTTCATTATAAAGAAAGCGTAACTCCATAAGAGTTGCGCTTTTTTTGATGCATGTTTCAAAAATAA
>CADAWW010000204.1 GCA_902791675.1 uncultured Bacteroidales bacterium | reverse complement strand
GTTCGGATAGCAATTAGCGGAACGCGTTGTTATCCAATATCTTTGAGTGAAAATTAAAATAATTATTAACAACAAAAAAACTATTATCAAGAAAAAAAATGAAAGAAATGACAAACAAAATGAAAGCTATGTATGTAGCACCTGTAGTTGAGTTGATGAACGCTCGCGTTGAGCGCGGTTTCGAAGGTACCTTGATGTCTGGTGGCATCGAAGGTGGCACCGGTGGCCCCGTTTATGAACTTGACTAAAAAAGGTAAATTAATTGCCAACGTAAAACTAAAATTAAGTCGAAAGAGAAAATGAAAAAACTTTCAGTTTACATTATGGCTATCGCCTCTATGGGCATAGCAATGACATCCTGTAACAAAGAAGAGAACACTGTAGCAGAGCCTATCACTGTTACTCTTGAAGAAAACGAAATCCTCAACGATGCAAAAGTCCACCAGGTGGGTGAGACTTATACCTACTACTGGGACGAGGGTGACCAAATCAGATTCATTGACCAGAATGGCTATGCTGCCATTTACAAAGCCACAAGAATGGCTCCTCGCGCTGAATTTGATTTTATTCAGAATGTGAATACCAGTCGTCCTTTCAACCGTTCCAATGGTCCTATCATTGGTATCTATCCTTGGAATGTTGGTGTAAATGCCGGCGCATTTACAATGCCTAAGGTTCAGAACAGTGTGGCTGGTGAGCTTTACAAAGACTTCCCGCTGTATGCTGAACAGCCCCTGAATCCTAGTTATGAATTCAAAAATCTTTGCGGTGTTGCAAAGATCGTTGTTAGCGGTGATGTTGCTATTGATAGCATTTCTGTTACCACCGATCAGGTTATCAACGGTGAATTCCGCATCGATATGACCGATCCCAACAATCCCGTAATCTCCCCTGTTCAGCCCAATGGCCATGGCACCAAGACCATCACCCTGAAAGTCCAAAATCCTGAAGTGCCTGCTGCAAAAGCTTACAAAATTGCAATGCCTCCCGCTGAATACAAAACTTTTGTTATTACTTTCTACGCTGGAAACACTCAGCTTGTTAAACGTTACCAGAATATTAGCATTATCCGTACTGCTTATACCACTCTTAACATCAACACTCCGCTTTCCGGTGCAAACTTCAGCGCCAACCCTGTTGGTACCATTAATGGTGCTTTCTCCGTCAGCGCTAGCCAGACTGTCCGCTTTGCAAAGGGTAACCTTCAGTATGTTGCAGTAAAAGGCCATCCTTTCTGGCACATTGCTGACAACCAGTGGGATTACTTAGATGTTATCAACCAGAGACAAGGTTATGGTGGAGATCGTGACCTCATTTCTTGGGGTGCTAACCGTTATAATGTTGCCAATAATAACGTTGCTGGTAACACTGGTAACAGCTATGCTATCTGGAACAGAGTTGGTACATATAACTATCTCCCCGGCACAGATGCTTTGGCTGGCATCAACGAATGGGGTAACAACGCAATTGAGAACGGTGGCAACGCTGCAAATCTGTGGCGCACCCTTACCGCTGCTGAATGGGATTACCTCTTGAACACCCGTAGCGGTGACCGTTTCCTCAATGCTGAGCTGACCATCGGAGGCATGACTGTAAAAGGTCTCATCATCTTCCCCGACGGCTACAGCACCAACTATGCTGGAGTTAACAATGCCACCGAGACTTCTGTTGCCATTGCCATGAGCGATTGGTTCAACATGGAAGCCGACGGTTGTGTCTTCCTGCCCATCAACACCTATGGTAGAGATGTTAATGCTCAGGCTCACTTCCCCGAGAATAGCGGCTCTATGAGCTATTACTGGACTGCTACTCCCGATAGCGATACCGAAGCCAATGCTATTAAGCTCTCCAAGACCACCGGCATGAACGCTGAGGTTATTGCAAAACGCTGCGGCGCTTTCATCCGTCTCGTCCAGAACATCTAATTTTTAGATTTATAATAAAAAAATGGTGACAATTACTTGTCACCATTTTTTTATTCGCATACTCCCAGAAAACACAACAATGAACCTTGAAGGCAAGCTTGCTATACAAAAAAAGCATATCTTGCGATATGCTTTTTATATCATTTTTAAGTTGGAGATAAAAACATCATTTATTCTCTAGCCATGTTTTTAAAGAAACCCTTTTAGGAATATTAAAATAATATCTAACCAAACGACTTATATATCGTCTAAACATTGTATTAACGGAATGATACCCTGGTATATACTTTGAAACAACTCTAGCCTCTGGACGCATATGGAAAGGGGAACTTTTGCAATCTACATATGCATACTTATTTGCCATGGACCCTTTTATTGCACTGATATCATCAGCCGGAAGGCGATTGAAATGGTACATAGAATAATCTAATCCTGTAATGACTTCAGACATACATACAAGCATTTCAAAACCTTTTTCTAAATCCAATTTAGATATAATGGCAAGACATTTATCTGCAGGTAAACTATCTCTATAGGTATGAAGATACATTGCAAAATCAACAATATTTTTCAATTGTATCAGTCTCTCTTCTGTAAAATGTTTAAGCGTATGTAGTGTCAAGAAAACCATATTCGCCATAGGGCATAAAACATAATAGCCATATGAGGTAAGCCTAACATCATCAAGAGTAGAATTAATGTACTTCAAAATCCGCTTTTTCTGTCGAGTATTGGGTTCAAAAAAGGTATAATGGTTTTCTATTAAGACATTATTAATTTGGAAAGAAGCGTGTTTATCAATCCTCTTTATATCATGACCAGTAAACAACCTGTTCCCTTTCTCATAATCATCAAACAGATAAATATCAATATCACTTGATTGGCGAGATTCCGGTTTCGGATAAAGTCTCGATAGACCAGTACCTTTTAACAGAAGTAAACGAACATTATTCTCCTGACACGTATTAACCATTCCCTCAAGCACATTTAGTTGCTTGCGATAGGTATCCCATACCTCCTGTGCAGATAGTCCCCAGTTAATCGACTGAAGTCTGGGAGGGCGTTGATTGGGTGGCAGCTTACAAATTCCATCCCATACCCATGCCAATATGCCCTGCTCTGCAGAAATATCCATCAGCCCATCCCAGTCAATGACAACTGATTCTGGGATAACAGGCACGTTATCCAGTACAGAGGAGCGTAAAAGCTCCAGCATAATCTCGGTTTGATTCATCCTAGTCTTACTATTCGATTGCATTAATAATGCAATCAACAATATACCTCACATCATCGTCCGTTACATAGGGACCTGCAGGCAAACACATACCCACTTTAAATAATGACTCACTAACACCGTTTACATAGGCCGGATTGTTCTTGTACACCGGTTGTTTGTGCATCGGTTTCCACAATGGACGGACTTCAACTTGAGCAGCATCCATAAACATGCGCAAAACATGCGCAATGCCTCCACATTGTCATTCGGCTGACAATCCGTCGTGGCTGAATCAACAGCATGGATAACTCCTGCTGCGCCACCAACTGCACCCGTGATTACCTTCTTATAGGCGTTCTCCTGTCCTTTGATACGGAGTTCGGGATCTATACACATTGTGCAGAGCCAATAGTTGGCATCATATTTCTCAGACGGAGCCTTCATCATCGTTATACCATCAACACCCGCGAGCAGTTCCTCATACATATTTTGCACATGCTTGTGATGACGCAAGTGGTCATCAACCACTGTCATCTGCCCACGACCAATGCCTGCGCAGATATTGCTCATACGATAGTTGTAACCGATGGCCTCATGTTGATAATAGGGATACGCCTCGCGAGCCTGGGTGGCATACCACATAATCGTATTGGCAGCATCCTTATCAGGACAAATCAAAGCACCTCCACCGCTGGTGGTAATCATCTTATTACCATTGAAAGACAATATTCCATACTGACCAAAAGTTCCCAATACTTTTCCATCGAATCTGGAGCCAAAGCCCTCTGCAGCATCCTCAATAACTGGGATATCATATCGGTTAGCAATCTCCATGATACGGGTAATGTTGTACGGCATACCATATAATGCTACTGGCACAATAGCCTTG
>CADAWW010000203.1 GCA_902791675.1 uncultured Bacteroidales bacterium | reverse complement strand
TCTTATTGCCACCTTGGCCGGTTGGCCCAGTCATTCGCGTATGGTAGGCCGTACGCTCCGATATACACCCGGGGCAGCTCTTCTCCCCTGTCATCGTGTTGTCAACAAGGTGGGACGTACCGCTCCCGGCTGGAAATGGCAACGCCCTCTCCTGGAAGAAGAGGGCGTCACCTTTAAAGCTAACGGTCATGTGGATATGGCCCGGCACCTCTGGGAGCCGGACCTTCCCTGACTAAATCCTCGGTTTCTGGCAGAGGTAGGTTATCTGGGAGATAATAAATATGATGGTGCCGTAGCTAACAGGAACTAAGCCGCACTTGTAACCGCCATAGACAACAGCGAGACCAATTTCACCATGCGCCTGCATGTAATCATACATCTGATAGAGGCCAAGCACACTAAAGAGGAATCCGCAAGCCAATGCGATAAGGCCAATGCTATGAACCCAAGCAGGAGCTTTCCATGCTGCCAGGAATACCAACGCTAAAAGAAGGGTGAGAACGGCCATGAACCAAGGGCCACCCATCATAAAGTAATCAGAAATTGCATTCATAATTGATAAGTTTTAATTTGGTTAAACATTTTGTTCTTGCAGCTGCTGAATCTTAATTCGATGGCAAAGTTACAGCATAAGGACAGCGAAGCCAAATTTTAGGGCAGTTAAAACCCCTCGTTTGCCTGCTGAAACCCTCTATAAGGGGATTTTTCCCTTCTGCAATGGCTTTTGAACGGGGAAAAAGTATTATCTTTGTTTCCGTTATGAAACGTACAGCGCTTATTATTTCCTATTGGACGGTGGCATTGGTTCTGTTTGCCATTGTACTTTCCAGCACGGGTTATACATTTCCAGATGCTTTCTTCCTTGCCAGCTCCCTTTTGCCTGTGGCCGTACTGTTCCGCTACCTGTTGGCACAGATACGTTTTACGTCGCGCCGGCAGGGAATACGTGATGTATGTTTCCTGGTATTGTTCATCCTCACAATGGCATTCCTGGCTGTTCATTTGGCACACACACTATTATCGGCACTACATCGTCAGTTGTATGAAACCGATATGGTCATCTCTCCCATATTATTGAATCCTATATTCCTGCTGGCCATGCTGCTGCTGATTATCGTGGGCGATTATTTTGTGGGGCGGATGATTGAGGAACGTTTGCCTGAAGCAGAGGAGTCCATAACCTTTACCAGTGACCGCCAGCCCGTAACGCTCCAGCGTCAGGAAATTCTTTATGTGGAGAGTTGTGATACAGAAACGTGGATTTATGCTACTGAGGGCCGTAAGTATCGCAACAAACGTCCCATTTCTGCATGGGCCAATCTCTTGGGCAAGGATTTCCTGCGCATCCACCGTTCTTACTTAGTCCGCATTTCTGCCTGCCAAGGGACTGAGGGCGAAAACGTCATCCTTGGTGACCTTCGTCTTCCCGTCTCACGCAAATATAAGGCCGAAGTGCAGGCGGTTCTCTAATTGAACATTGATTAATCTTGGCTCATTTCATCTTTTTTGTTGTTTTCCAAAAAAAGTTGGGGTGGGGTGTAATATTTTTCCGATTCCGTCGTATAACAAGTAGAAAGGCATAAACAAAACGTTAAAAGTGCAGACAGAAAAGCAAATAGTGGAATCCGTTAGGAAAGGCGAGCGTGAAGGGCAAGACGAAATGTTTCGCCGCTTCGTCAATCAGGTCTTCTGTATGATTGTGAAGCAGGTGCCTGATATAATGGATGCTCAGGAGCTGACGCAGGATACTTTCCTGAAAGCCTTCCGCCATATCGACCGCTACGATGCCCGCCAGTCTTCGCTCTCCACCTGGCTTTGCCGTATTGCTTATCGCCTGACGCTTGACTTCCTGAAACGCCGCCGACCCATAGTTGTCTCTATAGAAGACAGCTCTGTTTGGCAGACAGATATCAGCGACGAGGAGCTGGAAGCAGCCCTCTCGACAGGCAACGAGCAACGCATAGAGAAACTGCAGGAGTTGGTGCAACAGCTGCCCAACGAGGAACAAATGCTGCTGACGCTCTACTACTTCGACGACCTGCCGCTCAAGGAAATAGCCTACATCACAGACGCCGACCCCAAGGCCCTGGCCGTAAGGCTTTACAGAATAAGAAGGAAATTGTATAAGAAGTTGAAAATTGAAAGTTGAAAATTGAAAGTTATATAATGAACGAGAAATTCAAAGATACAGACCTGCGTGAAGCCCTGAGGCGCAATTACGCCAATGTGCCTGAGATGAGGACCCCTCTCCAACTTCCCCGAGGGGGAGAGGCAAAGACTCGCCCTATGCGCCGTTGGCTGTACCCCATCCCGGCCATTGCTGCCAGCATACTAATCGCCTTTTTGCTTTGGCCCAAGGGCGAAACGGTTCCCATCGCGCAGCCAGAAACACAACAACCGGTTGTAGCAGAAGTTCATGAGCCCCATAAGTCCTATGAGCCCCATAAGTCCTATGAGCCCCATAAGTCCTATGAGCCCCGTGAGTCAAGGCAGCCGCAGCAGCCAGCTGCCGAAGCACAAAATACTCCCCTCGCTACAAGAGAGGGGCAGGGGGAGAGTCCACTGGTGGAAAGTCTTCCCCTTTTGGCCGAAGCACAAAATACTCCCATCCCGGAGGAGCTGGGGGAGAGTCCTGTAGAATTGCCCGTCCTTCCCCCTGATCGCCAGGCATTGGTAGATATGTTTCTGGCAGAAGAGGCCTTACAAGTTGCCTATATGCAGCAGGAACAGACAGAAGAACTTCGCGCCTTTACTGCAGGGCTGGAAGGTAAGGAACCCGAAACATCACATCTTATCACAGCCTTTTAGCAATTAACAATGAACAATTAATAATGAACAATTAATAATTTTCTGCCTTATGAGAACGATTCTTAGAAAACTTTCAGAAGTATTTTTCCCCTCCATAGAGGGAGGGGTTAGGGGAGGGTCTCTTCTTCTTCTTCTCATTTTACTCGCTCCTTTTGCAGTCTCGGCACAGACAAGTCAGGTCATGAACAAAGTTGTTGTGCAGGATATTGAACTCTGGATGAGCAGTCTCATCACACAAGCTATCGATAACAAGGTTGTGGTTGACAAAAACCTTGGGCAAGAGCGTGACATACAGAAGGAAGGTAACCCGCTGAAGTGGCGCTGTGACATTCTTACCTTCACGCTTTCCAAAAAACAGCGTTCTATGCTGGAGGATATGATAAGGGCCTTCGAGGAAAACGGTCACCATAATCCCAACTGCTACGGCATCAACAGCAAGCGGACGGGTACCAGTCAGACAGAAGGCAAGCGCAACCTGATGATTGGCGACGACCCTAACAACTACGTCACCATCGGCGAGAACTACGGCAATTACCTGAACGTTAGAAAGAAGACCGCAAGGGCAACGCCTTCGTGCGCTACATCGTAACCTACGCCAAGATTCCCTCCGCCTTCACCAGCTATAATGCAACCGTCAAATACCCTTCATGGATAAATCAGGGCAATTCACGCTTTTACAAAGAATTTAAGCAGGCAGAGAACAAGGCAAAGGCTTGGTATCTGAATAAAGATAAGGCAGGCAAAGTAGTTGTTACGGGCACAAACGGAGAAAACGGCGTGTGGCAGCCAAAGGATGCTCAGGAAGCTATCAACGATATGCTCTGTAATGATAATGTTCTGCTGATGTTCTCTAACCTGAAGCAGTATTACAACAGTCATCAGAATGCCGAGTTCACCGCTATCTCCGTCTATACCCTTTGCAAGCACGCTAATGATGGTGGCTTCTTTACAGACCCGCGTTCCGTGGAGGAACTGGAGCAGATGATGCGCGATGTAGATAAACTGATTGAAAACGCCAAGACCGAAACCGACCGC
>CADAWW010000202.1 GCA_902791675.1 uncultured Bacteroidales bacterium | reverse complement strand
AGAGTTTAGAGTCAGTATTTGAGAAGTTAAAGATGTTATCGCTTCACTTGTCCTTTAGACAGAAATTAAGCCATTACTTACGGCTTCCTTATAACATGTGTATAACTATCGGCTTAACTACTTAACTTCCGAATTCTTAATTATAGAAATAAATTCTTCACTCTTCACTCCTTCACTTTTTACTTTTCAAATAGTAATCACAACCGGTCTGAACATTTTTCAGGAGGGCTTTGCTGGAGATGGTGGCACCTGTTACGACATCCACTTTGGCTTTGGCAGCCTTCTTGGCATCCATTCCCACCCATTTGGGCAGCATGTCCTTCTTAATCATGGCCCAGTATTTGGGAGTTTCGGTGTTGCGCAAAGGCTTTACCTTTTCAATTTTACCATCCTTGATGTAGATTTTAACGGGCACTACATCTGTATAGCCTTTAACATTGGGACAGAGCGTGGTGGTATTGACAACCACCATGCCCTGCTCTTCAGAAATGGGTGAGTCCTGTACAAAACTCATCAGCGTGAGTGCCAGGACGGGTACAACTAAAAGTCTTCTCTTCATTATCTTTTTCTTAATATTTCTGCAATACGACCCATCTGGTTGGGTATGCGAATGTGTTGCGGACACTTAGGAAGGCACGCTTCACAATCGGTACACTTAGTGGCCCATTGCTTTTTGTTGAGTCCTTTCTGGAACATTTTATTAACAGTATCAAGGCGTTTCTGGTAGTCGGATGCCGACTTGTCGGGCAACGGCAAAACACCATCGTTAACAGCTTTGTTGTAAACCGAGAAGTTTCCCGGAATGTCCAGTCCGAAAGCACAAGGCATGCAGTATTTGCAGTCGGTACAGGGAATCACGGGCACACCGTTCATCTTGTCGGCTATCTTGGTCATGAGGGCATTCTCGCTCTCTGTGCATACCTCAAGAGGCGAATACGTTGCAACATTTTCTTTCAGCACTTCCATGGTGGTCATACCGGAAAGTACGGTCAGCACATTGGGATGTGAGCCAACCCAGCGGAAAGCCCAGCGGGCAGGAGAATCTGAAGGACGTACTTCTTTCATCATCGTTTGTACATCCTCGGGTACTTTTGCCAAACGACCGCCCAAGAGCGGCTCCATGATAACACATTGGATATCGGCCTTTTCCAACTTGTTATAAAGATACTCGGCATCTGTATTACCTCTGCGGGTATCAGCATGACGCCAGTCGATATAGTTCATCTGAATCTGGACAAAATCCCACTCAAAATCATCGTTGTTGTCTATCAGATAGTCGAAGGTCTCGATACTTCCGTGGAACGAGAAGCCCAAGTTGCGGATACGTCCGGCCTTACGCTCTTGCTGGAGAAATTCGACAATGCCGTTTTCCTCGAAACGTGCCTTGAACTCATCGGGGCCGTTGCCGCCCACACTGTGTAGCAGGTAGTAGTCGATGTAGTCCACCTTCAGTTTCTCCATAGAGTTCTGGAGCATCTTCTTGGCACTCTCCAAGTTCCACTGGTCACGACCAAAGTTAGAAAGCTTGGTAGCCACAAAGTACTTGTCGCGTGGATGGCGTGAAAGAGCAATACCCACAGCTTCCTCGGAACGTCCGCCATGATAAACGGGAGCTGTGTCGAAGTAATTCACGCCATGAGCCAGTGCATAGTCAACCTCCTGATTCACCATATCTTGGTTGATAGCACGATTGTTGGAAGGTAAACGCATCATACCATATCCCAGCAATGATACCTTATCGCCTGTTCTGCGATTTTCACGGATAGCCATCTTGGCGGGGTCGGCTGTCTCATCCTCTGGTTTGCCAAAAGTAGTCAGCGGTGCCATAGCCATCATTCCAACTGCTGATGCGCCACCCCATCCTAATCTCTTGAGGAAGTCGCGGCGACTTCTGTTCTGTTTGTTCTCTGCCATATTAGTTCAGTAAGTTAATGAATGATTATGCTGCTTTTAGAATTTTTCTGATCTCTTCTATAATGAAAAAAAGTTCCTCTACAGTCTCTGCCCTAAGCATACGGATTCGGGTCTCGCGGAAGTTGGGAATACCCTTGAAGAGAGGTGTTGCCGCCAAGTGCCGACGAATGTGCAGAATGCCCCGGTATTCGTCTATTCGCTCTACGGAAGTCTGCACCTGCTGCTTAAGGATATCTATCTTTTCATCCAAAGAGAGCGGAGCTTCCGGATGAGCAATCTCATGGAATATCCAAGGCCGACCAAAGGTGGCCCTGCCTATCATAACAGCATCTACACCATAGCGCTCAAAGCATTCCTGGGCACGTTCTGCTGTAGTGATGTCTCCGTTTCCAATAATAGGTATGTGCATACGGGGGTTCTGCTTTACGGCACCTATGAGGGTCCAGTCGGCATCGCCGGTATACATCTGTGCTCGTGTTCTTCCGTGTAGCGTGAGCGCTTGAATGCCACAATCCTGAAGACGTTCGGCCAAATCTACGATAAACGGAGTGCCTGAAGGCAGGTAGAGCGATTTCTCATCCCAAGCCAAACGGGTCTTAACCGTTACAGGAGTATCAGGAACAGCCTCTACTACGGCACGAGTGATATCCAACAGAAGAGGAATATTCTTCAGCATACCGCTTCCGGCTCCCTTGCCAGCCACCTTCTTAACGGGACAACCGAAATTAAGGTCCAAAACATCGGGATGAGCCTGGTCGACCACAATCTTGGCAGCTTCACGAACAGAATCTACATCACGACCATATATCTGGATGGCAACAGGACGTTCGTCAGGACAGACCTGCAACTTCTGCAGACTCTTGTTGACAAGACGGATAAGCGCATCGCTTGAAACGAACTCGGAATACACCATAGCGGCTCCCATCTGCCGGCAAAGCAGACGGAACCCGATATCAGTAACATCCTCCATGGGCGCTAACAGAGCAGGGCGTTCTCCAAGATTTATATTTCCAATCTCCAATTGGCTTAATTCAAAATTAAAAATTAAAAATTCAACTTTCAACTCCTCCCTCCCATTTGGGGGAGGGCTGGGGAGAGGGGCCAATTGCCTTAAACGCTAAAGCGTAAAGCTTCATTTGCTTCAGCATAGCCAAGAGCCCGTTACTGCGTGTCGGAGACAGGTGCTCACGCAGTCCGATCTTCTCGATGAAGTAGAGATCGGCATCCAGAATCTCCTGCGGCGTGTGGTCACTCAGTACCCGAATGAGCAGTGCCACTATACCTTTTACTATAAGGGCATCGCTCTCTGCCTGAAAGTGAACCAGGCCGTCCTGCATGTCGGCCTGCAGCCAGACACGACTCTGACAGCCGTCTATAAGATTCTGTTCTGTTTTGTATTTGTTATCGAGAGGCGGCTGCTCACTGCCCAGGTCTATCAGCAGTTGGTAGCGGTCCATCCAATCATCAAAATCAGCAAACTCCTCTATAATCTCGTCTTGTATCTCGTTTATTGTCATAGTTCTTCGTTGTAAATAAGTTGTGTAAGCGTCTGCCCGACAGCTTCTGCTGGGGCCGTCTGTGAAGTAGGGCACAATGTCGATGCAGGGAATACGGGCATAGCGGTTCACGTTCACATGGTCGTCCATCAGGTAGCCGCCTTCTTTGTTCAAGGGAAAATAGTGTCCGTAGCCAATCTGATTTCCTAAGCGCCAGATCAGGCTTACTATGGGTTGAGCTAACTCCAGGCTTACCTTCTCGGCAGGAAAAACACTGCCTCTGCCGCCTACCATATCGAGTAGGACACCATAACGGGCACGATAGCCATCCTCGCGGGCTTTCTCTGCCCAGAATTTTGAACCTAAGCACCAAGTATGGCTGTCGGATTCTTCTGTTTCTGCCCATTGAGGCGTTCCCATATCTTCGGCATCAAAGCATACAAAATCGATGCCCGCCTTTATTGGCTTCTGCTGCAAGAGACGACAGAGCTCCATCATTACGGCCACACCGCTGGCACCGTCGTTGGCTGCCAGAACAGGGAAAGAGGATGCGGTCAGTATTCTCCGGGTTTAACTTGGCTATAATATTACAGGCAGGAAGTTTAGAGTTGTCCCAAAGGGTAACCTCGCAAGGCTGTTCTTCAACTACAGCACCTAAACGCTTAAATTGGTCAACAATATACTGCTTGCATAGAACGGATTCCTTGGAGCCCGTTACACGTGGGCCAAAGTTGCATTGCTCCTGAATGTACCTCAGGCAAGTATCAGGATTGAAGGTGGGGCAAGGTGCCAAGGCAATGGTATCGGACCCGCCAGATTTACTTTTTGTTTTTTCGCCACAGGCAGAAAGTAAACAAGCCAGGGCAGCTAGCAGGATGTATCTCATTTATAAATATGTATGCTTAAAGATTCTTAATATGCTCCATCACACGCAGGAAGTTTCCTCCCCAAATCATCTGAATCTGCTCCTCGGAATAACGTTCCAGTAGGAGACGACGGGTAAAGTTGATAACCTCGGAAGCATTGGCCATTCCTGGTACACCTCCATCGCCGTCGAAATCTGTACCTATGCCCACATGTTCTACTCCCATGATGTTCACCATGTGGTTCAGGTGTTCTACGGCATCAATGATGGTTGCCTTGCCATCGGTGCGCAGGAATCCGTTGTACATGGTAACCTGTGCCACACCGCCTTTCCGGGCTAAAGCCTTCATCTGGTCGTCAGTAAGGTTGCGGGGATGGTCACAAAGGGCACGGGCACTACTATGGCTGCATACAATGGGTTTCATACTAACCTCGAGGGCATCGTAGAAACTGGACTCGGCAGCATGACTCATATCCACCATAATACCCAGGCGGTTCATTTCCTGAACTACCTTCTCACCAAATGGGCTCAAACCGCCGTGTTCTGCATTTCCCTTAGCAGAATCGCAGATGTCGTTATCGCCATTATGGCAAAG
>CADAWW010000201.1 GCA_902791675.1 uncultured Bacteroidales bacterium | reverse complement strand
AATGGGAATCATCTCGTATTGCGGTTCAAACACCCACGAATAGGAGCCGAGGTTCGACTGTTCCCACTGTGCCACCATCTCGTCGTCGGTAATCAGGTTACCCATCATACCCTCATGGCCGATGTTAGGCAACGAGGTATAGAGGTTGATGAGGTTACTGCCGATGTGGTGCAGGTTATGCAGGCTGTCGGTATTGGTGAACACACGCTTGACGACCTTGTCGCGCAACGACTCGTCGAAAGTGAACTTGTCGCGGTTCTTCTCCCAGCGGGCCTTCACCTTCGTGAACTTGCGCTTCAGCGGATTCTGATTGTCCGTTGGCACTACGCCATTGAGGGTCTTGCGAGCAGACTGTTCGCGAATCTCAATCTTCGGATTGCATTGCGTCAGTTCCTGACAGAACGACGCCATACTAAGCACGCAACGACCTGTGAGTGAGGAGATTGCAAGCACGTTGCCGCCATTCTTGAACACCTCTGGGAAGTTGTTGTACATCGTTCTGGCAATGCCCTGATGCTGTTCCCATCCCAGGTCGCTCAACTCACTGACGCCTGCCGTCAACTCGTCCTTGGCAGCCATGAATTTCTCGTAGAAAGCCTCGCCCTCGGGTGTCAATATCTGCTTCTCGTGAGCCGTTGTCAACAACTTGGAAAGCTCTTGGTAGAGCATCGCATTCCAGTAGTAGCGCGAACCGTGACGACCGTAATGGCTGATGTAGAACGGGCTGTAGCCCTTGGGGGCCTTGGTTTGTTGCTGGTTGGTAAACGTGTACGGATAATCCATACCATACGCACGTCTGGGGTCTGCCTTGAGCTGGTCAAGGGCAGAACTGCCCTGTGCCCACGCCACGACGGCCATGAGCACACTCATCAGGAGTAGAATAGTCTTTTTCATCTTAATTTATTATATTTCTATTTATAGGTATTTCTTGAAAAAATCGAGTACCCGCAACTGGGAATTCTTCCAACAGCTATGGGGCATATCCCATAGCTCTGTTTCAATCTTGTCGCCAGCGCCCTGACTCTCCCAAGTCGCGTGCATCGTAGCGAAAGCTTTCTCGACACCAGCCACAGGGAAGAGTTTATCCTGTGAACCATTAATGAATAGCATCGGTTTCGGACAGGCGATGCTGGCTATATGCGGATAATCGAGCCAACGTCGCAATCCAGGATAACAATTGGCAAAACCACCGTTCTCCGTACGATTATATTTAAAAGACAATTGCTCGTCCGATGTCACCATCCAACAGACGGCTGCCCCCACCTTAATGCGGTCTGAGAGAGCTGAAAGCATCCAAGCGCGATAGGCACCCATCGACCATCCTGTACAACCAATCCGCGAGGCATCCACCTCAGGCATCTGTGCCAGAAACTCCGTTCCTGCAATGTCATCATAGGTCATCCAGGCAGAGAGATCAATGCCATACATCATCATATTACCTGCTATCATGTCGTATCGGTCACGATTGGCACCTTCCATCTGGCCTCGCTCTCCCCACATGGGGGCATCAGCCGAGAACACCACATAGCCATTCTTTGCCAGATAGTCACCAAAGAACTGACCCTCGTAACCTTTCAGCCATTCTTGGGCATCTGCAATAACGATAGAGTCTTCACAGGCCAACGGACGAATCATTTTCTCTTTGCCAATAAAGAGGTGGGCGCCATGGTCGTGCAGACAGTTTACGGCAGGGAACGGACCCTTACCGTCAGGAATCAACACATAGGCCGGAACCGTATAGTAACGACTAAGTCGGATCTCTATCTTCTGTGCCTTATAGCCCTCACGCTGCTCCTCGAAAAGCACCTTTGCCTCATAGCCGTTCGATGGTGCAGGAGGTGGCATCAGCATGCAGTCAAACACTTTCTGTCGAGCCACACGACGCCACTCGCTGAAGTCTTTGATGTCACTATTACCCCAAGCCAGCGGGAAGTCAAAGTCGGCAATTAGCGAATCAGCATACACTGGCAGATTGCGCTTGAACTCGTACTTCTCGCGCTTCTGGGCATTCAAAGGTAAAAAAGAAAAAAGGGATAAAGGTAAAACTACCCATACCAAACCTTTAACCCTACGAATGATTATTTTTTCCATTTCTTACTTTTTTACCTTTTTACTTTTTCCTTGAGCCATAACATCTGCTCGTAATTGGTATTTTCAGATGTCCAATGTTCATTCACAGGAGTAATCAGGCTCTCCTTTGGAGCCGTAATGAGATTCCATACAATATAACTCGTTGTCGGAGGACACACATTATCGTTGTATCCCCACGTCAGATAAACGGGACAAGTGATACGACGGGCGAAGTTTACTACATCAAAGTAAGCCATCGTCTCGACCTTCTCTGGGGTCAGCATGTGGCTTAAACGATTAAAGTGAGGATAGCCACCGGCACGATTATCAAGATAGCCTGCCATATCCGAAAGTGCAGGATGATTAGCCACACAAGCCGTCACACGACTGTCGAGTCCTGCCGTGATGAGCGAGAGAGCACCACCCTGACTGCCTCCTTGCACAAAGACGTTCTTGCCATCCCAATCTGGCAGTGACGTGAGATAGTCAATAGCACGAACACAGGCCACATACACATGCTTCATATAGTAATTGTCCTTGTCATCGAGGCCATTCGTCAGGTAGCCATTCTCATAATCAAAAGCCGTCGTTATCTCCTTGAACTGCTCGGCGGTCATTTCTGGGTTCAACCCATGAATCTCCATCTCCATACGGATAAAACCGTTCTTTGCATAATAGAGATTACGCATGGGTTCCTTAATCGTTTTAATGCCTGCGCCTGGCGGACAAAGCACTACTGGGAACTTGCCTTCCTTCTTGGGTTTCGACAGATAAGCATAAATGCTATGACGCTTGTCGTATTTGATCTTCAGCAAATACATATCTGTCTCGTCCGTCGAATAGTCATCAACCTTCTTGCAATCCACGTGCAACGGGGTCTTGCGAGCCTCTTCTACATTCCCTTTCCAGAAATCACCGAAGTCCTGGGGATTCTTGGTATAGGGTTTCAACTGCTCTGGCGAAAAACCAACCTTCACGTGATGCTGGTACTTTCCCTTCACACTCAGTTTCAAGTCCAGAAATCCCGGCTTCTTCATAGTCCCCATGTCGATAGTGGCCCTACCATTCTTCAGCTTCACCTTACCGGTGGTGGTCACAGGCATCATGTCAGGACCTATCTCGTAGTCAACCTCTACATCCTGCGGCATGCCGTAGAGCGTAAACGTTACTTCCACCTTCGCCTTCTCACCCACCTTGTAGAGCCAGTCAGCATGATCAGGTACCGTCAGCCACAAATAGTCCGAGCGATAGGGATAATTCTCAGCCTGAACAGCCACCATGCTGTTCAACAGCAATAACATTACAATTAATAATTTCTTCATCTTAGTAGTTTGTTATGATTAAATTTCCAAAGCATCTTTTGAACTCGCTCTCGAAATTGGGCGTCAGTATCCCCTGCCCCATTGCCTCGCGAATCTCCTGTATCGTCCAGAAACGCCCACCGTCCAATTCCTCCGTCGAAGGACATATCTCACCGTCATAAGTGGTACGATGCACATACACCAGTTCACGTTCGCGCTTGCTTTCAAACACGTATTTGTCAACGAATTCGGGCTGGAAGTCTGTGATACCCA
>CADAWW010000200.1 GCA_902791675.1 uncultured Bacteroidales bacterium | reverse complement strand
AAGCTGGGCGAGAAGTACATCGGCCACTACACGGAGGAGATGGAATGGGTGGAGAAGTTCATCGACCGCATCCTCGACCTGGGCGGCGAGGTGAAGGTGGAGAAGCACGAGGCTCGCGCACTCTGCTACGACCCCGTGGAGTATATCAAGGAAGACCTGAAGATTCAGGAACCAGGTGTAGAGCTGTTGCGCAAGTGCATGGGTTCAGTATGCGAGGACTATCTGACATTCGACATCCTGAAGGCTTATCTGGCTGACGAGGAGGAGGATCTCTACTGGAGTCAGGGCGCAGTCGAAATGATTGAGAAGATTGGTGCACAGAACTGGCTGATCATGCAGATGTAATTTTTTCGACCACGAATTTCACAAATTAAACGAATCTAATTATGAAGGAGAAGGTATTACAGGCCATGCGTGAGTTCGGCGCTCCCGTGAACGCTGGCAAGATTGCGGAGATCACAGGTATTGACCGCAAAGAGGTTAACAAGGCTTTCGCCGAGTTGAAAAAGGAAGGTGCTATTGTGTCGCCCGTCCGTTGCAAGTGGCAGCCCGCTAAATAATAAATTATGGAAATCAAAGCAGTAAAATTCCGCAGAGACGGATTCTATACACAGCCCTTCGTGTTCGGAGGCGAGGAAGGGAAAGAGAAATTTGATAAGAACGTGCGCTATCGCGGCAGTCTGCAAAACTATCTGATTGACACGGGCAGCGAAGTGATTCTAGTGGATACCGGCCTCCCTGCAGGCTTTCCTGAGGAAGTGCCAAATGAAGATTCCCCCATCTTCACCGGCAAGGACATCAGTAGCTATATGGATGCCTTGAAGACCCTCGGCTACAAGCCTGAGCAGGTGACGAAAATTCTGGTTACCCACAAGCATGCTGACCACACTGGCGAACTGAAAAGTTTCCCCAATGCGAAGATTTATGTGAACCAGGAGGAGATAGACGCTGCAGAGTTACAGGGACTCACGAACATCGTTCCTGTCAGCTATACCGACGGCGCCTACTACAACTTCCCCGAAAGCCAAAAGATTGCCGACGGCATCTACTACATCAAAGCCAAGGGTCACACCAAGGGCAATAGCATCATCATAGTAGAGATGGACGGTCTGTTCTACATGATTCACGGCGACATCACCTACGTCGATGAGGCACTCTACGAGGACAAACTATCGATAGTATTCGATGACCTGCCAGCCGCTCGCGAGACACTCAATCGCGTGAGTGAGTTCGTCCGCAACCACCCCACCGTCTATTGCGGTACTCACACGCCACAGGGCTATGAGAATCTGGAGGCCAAGCGCGTGATGGACCTGGATAATCCCGTGCCGACCGTTCTGGCCGAAGTCGATTTCTCCAAGCAGGAAGCCTCTGGCAAGTATGTCTGCTCCATCTGCGGCTATGTCTATGACCCAGCAGAGCACGACGGCGTTGCCTTCGAAGACCTGCCTGACGACTGGCGTTGTCCTCGTTGCAAGCAGCCGAAGGAGAAATTCAATCCAGCGTAATAAAGGAGGGCTTCGGCTCTCCTTTATGCTTTTCCATCAGATTTAGGTATTGCACAATTCAAAGAAAAGTATTACCTTTGCACCCGATGACAACAACATTAATTATAGGACTGCTGATTCCGCTGCTGGGCACGATGCTCGGCTCAGCCTTTGTGTTCTTTATGCGGGACGAGATGTCGGCTCGACTTCAAAAGTCGTTACTGGGCTTTGCATCGGGTGTGATGGTAGCGGCATCAGTGTGGTCGTTGCTGATTCCTGCAATGGATATGGGAGCAGATAGCGGTAAATGGGCTGTGCTGCCTGCGGCTGTAGGATTTCTGTTAGGCATGGGATTTCTGCTGCTGATTGACGAACTGACGCCGCACCTGCACATTGGCACAGATAAGCCAGAAGGTGTACGCTCGCATCTGTCGAAAACCGCAATGCTGGCCCTTGCTGTCACCATCCATAACCTGCCAGAAGGAATGGCTGTGGGCGTGGTGTTCGCAGGAGCTGATAGTGGCGCAACGAACCTCTCCCTTGCCAGTGCACTGGCTGTTGCCGTGGGTATCGCCATTCAGAACGTGCCCGAGGGAGCCATCATCTCTATGCCGATGCGTGCAGCAGGAAACAGCCGTTGGCGTTCGTTTATTATTGGTTCACTGAGCGGAGCAGTGGAACCTGTAGGAGCAATCGCAGTCTTGTTGTTGGCCTCGCTACTGATGCCCGCCCTACCCTACATGCTCGCTTTTGCCGCAGGCGCCATGTTCTACGTCGTGGTCGAAGAACTCATCCCTGAAGCCTCCAGCGGTCAGCACTCCAATCTCAGCACTATCGGCTTTGCTATCGGTTTCGTCCTGATGATGGTGCTTGATGTGGTAATGGGATAATTTCAATTCAAGATACAGGGCGAGAACCTATTTTCTTGCCGTTCTTGTCCCAAAAATAGATCCAGTTGCCAAGCCGACTGGTAAAGGTTTCGCCTGAAACAGACAACACCTCACCAACCGTATTGACACTCAGCGCTTTCAGGACTTTCCCCTTGATATCATAGATCCTGTAGAACCCATGTTGCTTGCCAACAAAGAAATCCGTCCCCCATCCTACGACTTCCCCCACGCTGCTCCGCGAAAAGCCACCCAGCTTCTTTCCCTGGGTATCATAGACATAATGCCAATTCTTGTCAGAGTCAATATATCCAATCTGGTTCTTCTGGGCAAATCCGTAATTTACCAAGAACACCGCCAACAAACAAATCAATAGTCTTTTCATAGTTTCTTATTTTTTACCAAAATCAAACACTTTAGATAGTTCCAACGTGTAGACAATGTGTTTTCCATATGTACCATGCCGACAATATCAGACCCAACAAGACTGGTATAACCGATGCTTCAGCCCCAAAGGCCCCACCTGTAAGCCAGTCAGGGCCGCTAACTGTTGACTTCAAGAGGGAAGCTCCTAAATCTTTACCAGATACCTCAAAACCGAAAATATTGCCTTGCGTGAAATTCCATGCCCAATGAATGCCGATAGGAAGCCACAATGTCCCTGAATATTTGTATGCTGCGCCTAGAAGGAGTCCTGCTTCCACGGCGATGGCCAACGATGACCACAGGGTCGCGTTAGGCTCGGAAAAATGTATGAAACCAAAAACCACCGAAGATACAGTCAGAGCCGCCACATAGCCCCATTTCTCATCAATCCAGCGGAAGAGCACCCCTCGGAACAGAATTTCTTCCCCTGTTCCTACCAACAGAAAAAGGAAGAATGCCGATACGATTTGCATTGGCTTGTCTGTTTCTATGTTATCGATGCGATATAGGCCCAAAAGCATCATTATCAATACTACACCTACAAAGAAACCGAATCCGACTCCAAGACCTTTTGCCGTATCCTGCGCAAAACGTCTGAAAGGAATATCCATTGCTTTATGTTTCTCAAACCATTTTACAAATAATGCATAAAGCCCTATCATAGCAATGGAAGAAACCACGCCAACTGTCCATTGCACCCACAGATTGTCAATAGCCAGAAACACTAACTGAGCGAAGGAATACATGAGTATGGCAAGTACTAGACTTACCACCAGTAGCAGCACCCATTTCCAGACGGGCATTGTTTTAATTGTAGAAGTATTCATGTTAATCTATAACCCTTTCCTTTTTAAATATCTCTGATAATATTCGATTGTGACACGGTGCC
>CADAWW010000199.1 GCA_902791675.1 uncultured Bacteroidales bacterium | reverse complement strand
ATGACGGACTCCACGATAGCAACCAATATCCATCAGTCGCTTGATGTTCAACTGGATCTCACTGCGGAGATCACCTTCTACTTTGAATTCAGCGCCGATGATTTCACGGATCTTGGCAGCCTGGTCGTCACTCCATTCGTTGACTTTCAGGTCGCGGCTCACGCCGGCCTTGTCCAAAATCTTTGCTGAACTACTTCGACCAATACCATAGATATAGGTCAATGCGATTTCGCCACGCTTCTCTTGGGGCAAATCTACTCCAACAATTCTTATTGCCATTTGTTAAAACTAAAAAAATAATAATGTTAAATTCGAATTTTTCGCTAAAAAGCATGCAAAGGTACGCAGAATTTCTGATATTCCGCTACCTTTTTATGCTTATTTAACATAAAAATCAACCCTGACGCATCTTGTACTTGGGGTTCTTCTTGTTGATAACGAACAGACGACCCTTGCGACGTACAATCTTACAATCGGGGGTACGCTTCTTCAATGATGCTCTTGTCTTCATTTTATTTGGTCTCCTTATTATTTGTATCTAAATACAATTCGTCCTTTTGTCAGGTCATAGGGGCTCATTTCAACCTTCACCTTGTCACCGGGAAGAATCTTAATGTAATGCATACGCATCTTTCCGGAGATGTGAGCAATAATGGGCACACCATTCTCTAACTCTACGCGGAACATCGCATTGGATAAAGCCTCTACAATTGTTCCGTCTTGCTCTATAGCGCCTTGCTTTGCCATAATTTAATATAGTTTTCCTTCTATACGTTCTACTTCTTCAAACGAGGATAAAATCTCAGCCTTTCCTTTTCGCACCGCAACGGTATGTTCAAAATGAGCTGCTGGTTTTCCGTCTTGCGTACGGATAGTCCAACGATCATGTGCATCCATATAGATGTCCCGTTTACCCATGGTAATCATCGGTTCAATAGCTATGCACATGTTTGCTTTCAGCATAACACCATTTCCACGTCTTCCATAGTTTGGAACCCTAGGATCTTCATGCATCTCACGACCGATACCATGACCAGTCAACTCGCGCACTATTCCATACCCGTGGGCTTCGCAATGGTCCTGCACTGCACTGCTAACGTCACCAAGATGATGACCAGCAACTGCTTGTTCGATGCCCAAATAGAGAGACTCCTTGGTAACTCGGAGCAACTCTTTGATTTCGGGATTTACCTCACCTACACAAAATGTATAGCAAGAATCTCCACAAAATCCATTGAGCAACGTTCCGCAATCTACAGAAATGATATCGCCATCCTTTAGTATAGTGCTCTGATTAGGCACTCCATGAACAACGACCTCATTCACCGAGGTGCAGATGCTGGCAGGGAACGGCCCTCCATAGGGATTGGGAATTCGCCAAGTGTCTTACCAACAAGTTGGTTAGCCTGACGCATCAGCTCGATTTCGTCTTCAGTCTTCAGAAATATCTTCATACAGACTTAGTAGGCACTCACTCCGCCACGTCCGTGGATACGGCCTGAGTTCAACAGACCGTCGTAGTGACGCATGAGCAGATGACTCTCAATCTGCTGGAGTGTGTCGAGCACAACACCAACAAGAATCAGCAGAGAGGTTCCGCCGAAGAACTGAGAGAATGCATCCTGCACGTTCAATAGTCCAGCCAAAGCTGGCATGATAGCAATGAAAGCGATGAACAGAGAACCAGGCAGAGTGATGCGAGACATCACAGTGTCAATGAAATCTGCTGTTGGCTTACCAGGCTTAATACCAGGGATAAAGCCATTGTTACGCTTCATGTCTTCAGCCATCTGAGTAGGATTGAGCGTGATAGCAGTATAGAAATAGGTGAATGCGATGATCAGTAATGCAAAGATGATATTGTATGTCCAGCTATGATGATCAAGCATAGAGCGAACAAACCAGTTTGCATTCTCCGGAGCTGCATACTGAACGAAGGCCAGCGGGATGAACATCAGTGCCTGAGCAAAGATGATTGGCATCACGTTAGCAGCGAACAGTTTCAGAGGGATGTACTGACGGGCACCACCATACTGCTGGTTGCCTACAAGACGCTTTGCATACTGTACAGGAACCTTGCGGACACCCTGTACCAAAACGATAGCTGCGCAAACAACTGCATAGAGAATGATAATCTCAACAAGGAACATCACCAGACCACCACCTGTAATAGCAGTGAAACGAGAAGTAACCTCCTGAATGAACGCCTGTGGCAGACGAGCGATAATACCAATCATAATGATCAGTGAGATACCATTACCTATACCCTTATCCGTAATGCGCTCTCCAAGCCAAAGGATGAACATACTACCGGCAGCCAGGATGATTGTTGCTGGGAATACGAATACTGACCAGCTAATACCTGAAGCCAAAGCAGCACCGGCCTGCATCTTCAGATTGATGAGGTAACTAGGTGCCTGGAACAGCAGGATAGCTACTGTCAGGTACCTAGTATAAGTCATAATCTTCTTGCGACCGCTCTCACCCTCACGCTGCATCTTCTGGAAATAAGGCACAGCGACAGCAAGGAGCTGCATAACGATAGAAGCAGAGATGTAAGGCATGATTCCAAGCGCAAAGATGGATGCGTTGGAGAATGCACCACCGGAGAACATATCAAGCAGCGACATCAGACCACCGGCAGTCTGTGACTGCAGTTTGTCCAACAGGGCCGGATTGATACCAGGAAGTACTACGAATGAACCAAAACGGTAAATCGCTACAAACAGAAGTGTTATCAGGATGCGCTGACGCAGGTCCTCAATCTTCCAAATGTTCTTCAGTGTCTCTATTAACTTCTTCATTGTTGTCTATTAGATAATTGTTGCGTTACCTCCAACTGCCTTGATAGCTTCCTCGGCAGTCTTTGAGAATGCGTTAGCTTCAACGTCTACTTTTGCTTTCAACTCACCGTTACCAAGAACCTTTACCAGCTCCTTGCCGTTGGTCAAGCCGGCAGCAACCAGCTCTGCAACGCCAATCTTAGTAAGGTTCTTCTCCTCTGCCAGTTTCTGCAGAGTAGAGAGGTTAACAGCAAAGTATTCCTTGTGGTTGATGTTCTTAAAACCAGACTTTGGAACACGACGCTGCAGTGGCATCTGACCACCCTCGAAACCAATCTTCTTCTTGTAACCTGAGCGAGCCTTGGCACCCTTGTGACCACGAGTAGAGGTACCGCCGAGACCAGAGCCTGGTCCGCGACCGATTCTACGACGTGAATGTGTAGAGCCCTCAGCTGGTTTTAAAGTATGTAGTTTCATAATCGTATCTATTTTAAAATGTGATTAAATTAATCGATAACTTCCACCAGATGGTGAACTTTACGAATCATACCGCGGATAACAGGACTATCTTCCTTCTCAACAACCTGAGAAATCTTGTGAAGACCCAGGGCCTCGAGGGTGCGCTTCTGATCTACGGGATAACCGATCTTGCTCTTAATCTGCTTAATCTTAATTGTTGCCATAGTTCTTTCTCCTTTTATCCTCTAAATACTTTATCCATACTAATGCCACGTGTGCCAGCTACAGTGTAGGCATCACGCATCTGACTCAATGCTACGATGGTAGCCTTTACCAGATTGTGGGGGTTAGAAGAACCCTTTGACTTAGCAAGTACGTCCTTAACACCAACACTCTCCAGTACGGCACGCATAGCACCACCGGCCACCAGTCCAGTACCGGCTGCAGCGGGCTTTAAGAATACCTGAGCACCACCGAAGCGAGCTTCCATCTCGTGAGGAATAGTACCCTTCAATACGGGAACTTTTACCAGATTCTTCTTAGCTGCCTCAACACCCTTGGCGATAGCGGCGGTAACCTCACCTGCCTTGCCAAGACCCCAGCCGATGATGCCGTTACCGTCACCGACAACGACAATAGCTGCGAATGTAAAGGTGCGACCGCCCTTTGTTACCTTGGTAACACGGTTGATGGCAACCAGTCTGTCTTTCAACTCTACGTCACTATTTACTTTTACTTTGTTCATTGCCATAATCGTTTAGAATTTAAGTCCACCTTTACGTGCTGCATCAGCCAATGACTTTACACGGCCATGGTAGAGATAACCGTTACGGTCGAAGACAACGGCAGTAACGCCAGCCTCCTGAGCCTTCTTGGCTACCAACTCACCCACCTTCTCAGCCTGCTCGATCTTAGGCATAGCCTCAAGACCCAGTGATGATGCAGATGCAAGTGTTTTACCCTCCAAATCGTTAATCACCTGAACGTAGATCTGCTTGTTAGAGCGGAACACGCTCATACGAGGACGCTCGGCGGTGCCGAATACGTTCTTACGAATTCTGTATTTAATCTTGATTCGTCTTTCAATCTTCTTTGTTGTCATAATCTTTAATCTTTAATTAAGTTTAACCATAAGATTACTTAGCCGAGGCTGACTTACCCGACTTACGACGGATAACCTCGCCCTTGAACAAGATACCCTTACCCTTATAAGGCTCCGGCATACGGAAAGAACGAATCTTTGCACAAATCATACCCAGCAACTGCTTGTCGCATGACTCCAGGATAATCTGAGGATTCTGGTTACGCTCCATTTTGGTCTCTACCTTAACCTCCTTAGGAAGCTGGATAAAGATAGGATGCGTATAACCCAGTGAGAACTCGATGATGTTACCCTGGTTTGAAACACGGTAACCAACACCGACCAGTTCCATTTCCTTCTTATAACCCTCACTTACGCCAACAACCATATTGTTGATCAATGCGCGGTAAAGACCATGGAAAGCCTGCTTCTGCTTAATGTTAACAGGGCTGTTCTCGTCGATTTCAAATGTTACATGACCATCAGCGATAGACATCTTAATAGATGGATCTACCTTCTGGGCGAGCTCGCCCTTAGGACCTTTTACGGTAACAACACCATCCTGGCCCTGGGCAACAGTAACGCCAGCAGGGATACTAATTGGTAATTTTCCTATTCTTGACATAATCAAATCCTCCAATTAATAAACGTAGCAAAGAACTTCGCCGCCAATCTTCAACTGGGCAGCTTCTTTGTCTGTCATTACACCTTGGGATGTAGATAAGATGGCGATACCTAATCCGTTAATTACTCTC
>CADAWW010000198.1 GCA_902791675.1 uncultured Bacteroidales bacterium | reverse complement strand
AAGTATGAACTTTTCGTCTGGATTGTCTGTTTCATCCGCATGTTCTATTTCGTAAAGGTATTCTACAGGCTTCAGGATATGCTTCCACACAAGCGTTTCAAGTTCATCACGTGTAATGGTTGCATCCAATTCCTGAAAATGCTGAAGCGACAATGGATTGCCATCAAGAGCACCATAATCGCTCTTGCGACGATTACGTAGCAGAAGGTAGCAAATATTTTTTTCTCTGTCCGTTGTGTCGATGATATCCCAAGAGTGTATTGTGGTTGGCCCATTGCGCAAATCGTTGAAAAGGAAGTAGTCGTTAAATCCCTTCTCATTGCATGAAAGGCTCCAGCGAGGCCGCGTTTCAGGCCCGTCTTCACATGCCATCGTTATCTCACTATCAAGCACGTCGTTCAAACGCACTTCGCCAGGGAATGGCTTGGGGAGTTGTAAACGCTTGAGAAACTTCTCGTCCCTAAAGCCTATGATATAGATACGTACTCTCGTCTGTGGTACGCCATAGTCGTATGCATTAAGTACGAACTTCTGAGCATGATAGCCTGCTTGTTTAATACGAGCAAGGATATACTCCAAAGCCTTTTGGTTACGAGGGTCAGACAAGCCCTTCACGTTCTCAAAAATAAAAGCCTTAGGACGTACTTTATTCAAAAGATACAGCGTATCATTCCATAGTTGTCCTCTATCATCATCAAATCCAAGATTCTTTCCTGCTATAGACCAACTCTGACAAGGTACGCCAGCAGTCATGAAATCATGACGGGGAAGGTCCTTTATCTTTGTAATATCGCCAAAATTGCCATCTTCCGTCTCGTTGAAGTTGGCACAATATGTGTTTATGGCATCAGGAGCAATCTCGCTAAAGCCCAAGCAGTGGCCGCCTACACTTTCCAGAGCTAAGCGGAAACCACCGATGCCGGCAAATAGATCAATAAAACTGAAGTCTGCCATATATCTTATCTCAACTTATTCTTATCAAAATCTTCTGGTGGCTCAATGCCAAGGAACTCGCGATAGATGCGCTCTTTATAGTGAACGCCGAGCTTGTTTATTTCTTCAATGAAATGCGCGTAAGTTCCTTCGCCACCTATCAAGTCCCACAATTCTTCACCAATCAGAACAGAAGGGTCTTCCTTCATGTTGAACCAACGTTCAGCGAATGGCCAATTATAGTTTTCTCTTTTACCATAGGGATTATACGGCAATGCATAATAAGCCATGTCAATAGGATGTCCCTCCATTGCAAGCAATTTAAACATCTTTTGCTTGCTAACTTTTGTTTGGTCACTATCTGGAAGTGGCCCTTTCAGTTCGAAAGAGCACGTCTTACCTGTTCTCTTACTTTGAATCAAGATGTCACATGTGACGCTGGTTGGGATTGGTTCGCCACCGCCTGCTAAAATGTAATCCAGTTCTGCTTTCCAGTCAGGCTTTTGCTTTTTCTCTCCTTTAATTTTATGCTCTAATCGACTAAGAACCTCTTCAATCCTACGAAGACTTTCTTTCCCAACAGTCCCTTCAATAGTTGTGCCTTTTGTACATGAACCATGATATACAGTTCCTACAGCAACAGCAAGCTTTTCCCACGCATGACCAAAAGGTGTTACAAAGCGTCGTTCAAAATGAGCATCTTTAAAAATCTCATCAGGTACCAAAGCTGCATACAAAGGCTTGTTAGAATGATGTACCTCTGGGATAAAAGGGTCAGTAATAAGAACCTTATCCATGACCTTGTCCATCATAGTCTGAACGATGTCACGGATAGCTTCAGAAACAGTTACGTATTCCGCAATATCCTGATTTTTGTCTTTATCGAAAAAGAAAAAGAAAGAACCGTTACCTTTTGCCATTTCAAATTGTCTTTTGTTTTCTCTCTTTGGGCTTCTTGATTGCAGCGTTCATACGCACAATCTTGTCCCAATTGATATTGCCTTCTTCGTCACAATACTCTGTAATGAACTCCTGAGTGAACTTGTTAATCATTCGTCCATACTCCTGATAATATTCCTCGTTTTTCTCTTTTGCCTTAAAGCCAAGGGGTTCAACAATGTCCACAAAGAGGGTGGGCTCGCCAGAGATCAGCGTCCAGAACTTCTCACCGCAATATTTCTCATGAGTACTATCGGCATAGCCCTTGTTGTCGTTGCCATAACAGCATCCCTCAATGCACTTGGTGGGGACAGTCTTGCGACTGGTATTAAACACTCTGACAGCCTTCACAAATTGTTCCTTCTGCTTCTTCATCGATGTAGAATTGCTCCAAGACGGTCCTGATTTGACAGACACGAAATAGTGCACTCCTTCTTTGTCGAACTCAAGGTCAATACCTTCTGCTGCCGACTTGTGACCAGCATACACCTTCTCAGCAACAAAACTCGCAATTCCTTCCATCCAATTGCCAAAGATGCTTTCCTCTGCAGAAGACATATAAGCAGACGCCAGGCTCTCAACCATCTGACCTGCCGTCACAATGTTCTTAGCCTTATACATATAAGGATTCTTCCTTGAAAGCAACTCTTTCAGGTTGATGGACTGGAGTTTCGTAATCCTTGCCTTATGAAACTCGCCTATGTTCTTTTCCACATAGTCAGCTATGCTGTTTATTAATTCTTGATTCATCTTGTTATGCATTATTTAACTTGCAAAGATACGAATAATTCCTGAGATAAAAGTTGTTTATCTCAGAATTTACACATTATTTAATAAAACGCGCAAATTAGTAGTCTGTATTATCAGATTTTCTGAGCACTCCTATTTGTTAAATAATGTATTTTCGGTAGTCAAAACTACCGATTTGTACCCACAACGCATTTACACCATTACTTGGTTCGTTACTTGGTGCTCAATTTAGATATGAGACAGGGCCTCCTTACCATACTCATGCCACCAACGGGTGGCATCGCTGAGGGCATAAACGCGCTCGCGGATGAAGTCTGGGTATTTGGGCGTTAACTCTTCAGCGTTGAAACCTGCAATGACGCAGAGGAAGGAGAGGTCACCCTCGATGTATTCACACCAATGGTTCTGCCCCAGGCAGAAGCCAAGGATGTTGTCAAACTCGGCCTCCGTCTTGGGTAGTTGGACGTGGACCACAACGTGCGGCTAAATTAGCGCAAAAAGTCAACCTTTTCAGGAATAGAGTCAACGTTCTTAGGAATAGAGACAACCTTTTCAGTATAACAAGTCCGCTCGACCTTGGTCGCTTGGCTCGTCCAAGAACTATTCCCACCCCAAAGTTTACACAACGCAGTTACACAGTTACGCAGTTACGCAGTTGCATAAGGTGTATCTGCGCTGTAACTTTTTGAGAAAAGAAATAATTTATTTTATATATATATTATAATATATATATAATATAATATATAAATACATTAGAAAATGAAACTTCGCCGACGGTAAATGAAACTGCGTAACTGTGTAACTGCGTAACACCGTCAGTGTAAAAAATCTCATATCTTTACAAATTAACATTTCAAATAAATCTGAAATGTATGAGAAAAAAACTTGGTTTGCATCTGAAATTTTCGTACCTTTGCACTGTCAATGAGAACGACGGAATTGGCGCGGAAGGCACAGAAAATTATCGCTCTGGCCAAGCAGAAAATTTTCCCTGGGCAGGCCGCAAAAATGAGGTCCTATCGGAGGCACGAGACAATAAACCTATGTTTAACTAAAAAATTTACAAATTATGGCACTTAAAGTAAAAGCAGTTGAGAAGAAGATCAAGTTCGACAAGAACCCT
>CADAWW010000197.1 GCA_902791675.1 uncultured Bacteroidales bacterium | reverse complement strand
GTGCCATCAAGTCGTTGCTCCAAGGAGCAATGACAGACCGCATTGACGACCGCGAAATCTTCATGAAAGGTATCGACTATTCCTACTATTATGAACAAACCGATTAAGAGAGAGCGTATCGCTATATATCATTATAGTTTTTATAAATGATGGCAAATAATTTGGCAGATTGGGAAATTGTTCTTATCTTTGCAGAAACTAAAACGTTATGAGCAATGACATTCTTGAATCAGTTTCACAAAGAGTCTATGGAGCGTACGATGCGGAAAATCGAAGAATCAAAGAAATCTCCGATGAACTCCAAAGACTTTGCCGACTACATGAGGCGCAACCTCGAACAGGCCAAGAAGATAGAGGCCGCTTCGAAATAGAGCAACGCGTAGCCGAACAATACGCAAAATCTGTAGGAATGTGGATTCCTATGGATGAGGTGTTTGATTTAGGCATTCCTGGTCCAAGTGGTAATGAGAATGACACCTATGTGGCTAAAAATACCATCTTCAAGGTGAACAACCTACTAAATAGTGGCTGCATTCATAACTTGCTGGACAAAATCATTCTTCATAATCTGCTGTTCCCTAATACAGCCTATAAACTGATAGGCTTTGCTGGTTATGATGGTCGGAGTGTGATGCCTGTTTTGGAACAAGAGCGCATCTGCAACGCCCAGCCTGCCACACAGATTATGATAGACACCTATATGTCTGCCTTAGACTTTTCCAAAGAAAATGACGAAGGCCGATATTCCAATGGAACATACGTCGTTTGGGATGTCGTCCCTCGCAACGTCTTGGTAGATGCCGACGGTGATATGTACGTGGTAGATGCAGAAATAAAAAGGTTATGAAAAGGATCAGACAAGTACATAACGGACCGCTGTGTCTGACAATTGAAAATAAACATAAAGATGGAATTGAATTTGCAAAATATTACCAAAGATCAACACTTTGTTCCTGTTTGCTATTTACGGAATTTTTGCGCTGATTCCGAACAAGTTAATAGAAAAAGGAATCCCAGAGCATGGCGATACGACAAATTGTCTAAATGTGCAGAATTTAAAGGGGTAAAAAGTATGTGCTATAGCCCTAAGTTGTATAGCATTAATAGTAAAAGTGAATCAGTAATCAATGATTCCATTAAGGATAAAGAAACTTTCTTTGAATCTCATTATTTACACGATATTGAGCAAACATATTCTCCCATATTGAAAAATATAATTGCATGTGTAAAGCAAAGAAAATTTGGGGGCGAACAAAAGGAACAGTTGTCAAAGTTCATTGCGATACAATATTTGAGAGATCCAATAATAAAGTGTTTATGTGAAAGTAATGAGGAAATACCCTATTTCAGATTGACTGAAGAATACCTGCAACTAGTGCAGAGTAAGCCCGAAATTTTAGATGACCCTTCAATGAAACACTTTATGTATGCTTATGGCAACAAAGATGTGATTCATACTCTTGCACGAAGTTTAGCATACTCTGAATGGACATTTCATTACAGTCAAAATGATGTGTTCTACACATCCGATAACCCAGTTTGTTTAGCACAAGATAGGCCTAATGCACAAAATGGTGAAGGTTCTTCTGATAAAGGCAAACTACATATAGTTTTCCCTGTATCTAAGAATATTTTACTACAAATAACTCAGGGACTGCAAATAAATGAAATTATTTGTATAGATAATACGCCACAATGGCAAATCGATAGTTTTAATTTCATTCAAGCACATTTTGCAAAGAAATATATTATTAGTGCTACAAATTCTTTTTCAACAATTGAAGATAAGATGAATAACAATCCATTTTCGTGGGATATTGACAAAATGAATTTATATTGAGGACCTTAACATGTATAAGTAATGACCTACTTTTAAGAAAAAATAGAAAAATCTTAGCAAATTAATGTAATAATCGGTGCCAGTGGGCGGCTGGTGCGACAAACGATTATGCAGAATGGTGGAATGCAAAAATAACAGTCAGTTCCGCTTGCGGAATGGGAGTATAGAGCAAGTCCTCGAGTATGCTAATTATGGCCTTTTTATTTCATTCCCAGGTGATTACACGCCATAGGGTGTTAATCACCCAGAAATGTAGGCTAGTGACAGGTCTACCCAACCCATTGAGGCGTAGCCAGCCGGTGTTAATCACCCAGAAATGTAGGCTAGTGACAGGCACACGGCGCAGGTTCTTGTTGTGGGCATGGTGTTAATCACCCAGAAATGTAGGCTAGTGACAGGCACCTCGTCATCGTTGAGCGGTTACGCCAGGTGTTAATCACCCAGAAATGTAGGCTAGTGACAGGCCCAGCTGACAGCGGAAGCCTTTCAGCACGGTGTTAATCACCCAGAAATGTAGGCTATTTAAGAAAAATGAACGAAGTATTTGTATTGGAATTGCCTTTGCAAGTTGAGAAGTATCAGGCAGATATCCTTAACAAGCGTTATGAGCAGCTTCGCCAGTTGTACAACTATGTGCAAGGCAAGTTGCTCAGACAATATAGGTACTTTGAGCAAATGAAGGAGTATCAAGCCTGCAAGACGATCAAAGAAAAAAGGGATTTCTTTAAGAGCCATCCGTTTCAGGTTAATGAATCATTGGGTGGTGACAAATCGGCATTCGAGATTTCATTTAATGAATTTAGCATTAAGGGCTTTATTGAGAAGTTGGTCCAAAAGTCAGTTGGGGCTAACATGACATATGCCGATTTAGGTTTTACCACCAACATCTTAGACCATTTAGGGGCAAGCGTATGGGCTGCTTGGGATAAGAAACTGTATGACTTCAAAGCCAAACGCATCTCATTTAAGAAGTATGGTGAACTTGACTCCTTTTCAAGCCGAAGGAAGGTTGTTGGAGGAAAGGTGTATTTCTCTGGTATGGAGTTGCATCTTGACACGATGGAGTTAGCCATTAAGATGAATGGCAAGCAGGGGAATAATGCCAAGTTTATCACGCTGAAGATGCAGCATAATCCCAAGCATGCAGAGTATGAGATGTGGGCGCTGAAAGGTGGTGTTGATAGCGTGAAAGTGGTGAAGGTGGTTCGTCGCTTGGTGCGCAGCCAGTACAAGTACTATGTGCAGTTGACCATCGAGGGCGAGAAACCTCAGAAAGGACGCACGTTGGGCATGGGTAATGTAGGTATCGACCTCGGACCTACTACGGTAGCCGTAAGTGGCGAGAATGTGGTGAGTATCGACAAACTGGCCTCGAAATGCGACAATATTCAGGAGGAGATAACCCGACTGAGCAGGAAGATAGATCGCAGTCGCAGGGCTAACAATCCACAGAACTTCAACGAAGACGGCACCATCAAGCGCGGCATCAAACTGGTTTGGAACGACTCCAAACGCTACAAGGAACTGCGTCGCGAGTTGGCCGAGCTGCGTCGCAAACAGGCTGCCATCCGCAAGCAGCAACACATAGACCGTGCCAATGCACTACTGAAGGAGGGCGATACGTTTATTGTGGAGAACAACCAGATTAGCAGTTGGACAACAAGGGCCAAAGAAACCAAAGTGAACGAGAAGACTGGCAAGATTCAGAAAAAGAAACGCTTTGGAAAATCGGTTGCCAATCATGCGCCTTCAATGTTTGTCAGCATCTTGGAGAACAAAGTGAAATCGCTAGGTGGCGAGGTAGTGAAGGTGGATACAAAGAATGCCGCTAGTCAATACGACTTTACGGACGGCAGCTTCACCAAGCACGAACTGAAAGAACGCAACGTAACGCTATCTAACGGCGACACCCACCAGCGTGATATGCTTGCTGCCTTTAACCTGCAACATTTGAAGTATGATGAGAAGGATACGAAGCAGTACGACACAGAGGCAATGACAGCTGACTACGAGCGCTTCTGCCAGTTGGAGCAGGAGGAAATCCAGCGTTATAAGAATAAGGAGAAGAAGGACGACAAGGGCACGATTGGGGCGGAGAAATATGAATCAAAAGTTTAAAAGTTTAGATATTTAAGGTGACGAAGGGACAGATACCATTGACACTTATATTATGTTTTTTGCAAAAAGGGTGTTAGGGTGATAGTTCCCAAAATAGCATCATGGAATTTGGCTATGGCCGCACATTAATTTGGCTATAGCCACACATTAATCTGCCTAGAGGCGCGCATTAATTTGGCTATAGGCACGCGCTCTTTTAGTACCGCCTTTGCCTCATCACCTTACTGGCTGAACGGCGCTCTGCTCCCTGCTGTCGGCTTGACACTTCCCTGCTGTCGGCCGGAGATCAGGGAGCAGAGTGGCGGTTAGCCGGGAGTAGAATGTCGGTTAGCATAAAATATTGTGAATTCTCTTCCATCTTCCACTAAAATGTTCGTATTGCCTGTATTTACTGACTATTCCATGTATGGAAGAGAAAATTTTCTCTTCCACATGTCTTCCATATTTTCAAGTAATTCCAATGAATGAAGTACCACCTCTTTCCTGATAAAGGCAGGTTATTGAGCAATAAGGCAGGGTTATTGAAAAATACTCCAAGAGTATTTCAAATTACTCCAGGAGTATTTTGACTTTTCCTGATTTCACTAGATACTTCAGTCATGTTGGACACACAGAGCCAACGAAATGCGTTAAAAAAAACATGGAAGATATATGGAAGAGAAAACTTTCTCTTCCATCTTCAAACTACCAGTAAATAATAAGTGTTTGAGAGATTTGTGGAAGATGGAAGAAAAAATATTAATAAAGTGTCGAAGGGACATGTACTGAAGTGAACCCCAAAGTTTGGACAGATTAAACACTATTGCTCATTAGGAATTGAGTCCGGTATTGTACTGGGCTCATTCCTTTTAGTCTGAGCTTTATTCTCTCATTATTATAATAGTCAATGTACTCTTTCAGGTCTTTTATGAAGACCTCCATAGAAGTGTACTTGCCTGGATACAGCAGCTCTGACTTCATGATACCAAAGAAGTTCTCCATCATGGCGTTGTCCAGACAGTTCCCCTTACGAGACATGCTCTGGATAATACCATGTTTCTTCAGACTGTTCTGATAGGCTGCATGCTGGTAGTGCCAGCCCTGATCAGAGTGCAACACGACGCCTTCAGGGAGGTCTACGTTCTCATACATCTGATCGAGCATATTGATTACCATTTCCAGGTTTGCTACCTCTGTGATTGAATATGCAAGAATCTCGCCATCACACATGTCAAGTATCGGTGAGAGGAAAGCCTTACGCCCTTCTATCGTCACCTGAGTTACGTCTGTGGCAAGTTTCTGGTAAGGCCTCTCTGCAGTGAAATTCCTGTCGATGATATTGGGTGCTGTCTTACCCACATCTCCCTTGTAGGAACGGTATTTAACCTTCCTGACTTCGCTTCTCAATCCAAGTTCATCCATAAGCTTCTTGACCGTCTTGTGATTGATAAGACGCCTGCCATTACGGAGTTCTAGCGTTATACGCCTATAGCCATAACGACCTTTATGCTTATGGTATATGGTGTATATCATATCTTTTACTTCCTTGTACTTGTCTTTCCTCTTGCCATGCTTGAGATGATAGTAGAACGTGCTACGCGCCATCTTCTTGAGCTCCAGCAGGACATTTAAATCCGCATGCTCATTACGCCTTAGTTCTTCGATGGCTTGCGCCCAATCGCTCTGTTTTGGGCTTCTCTTTCCTCGACTAAGGCTCTCACTTTTTTTAGCA
>CADAWW010000196.1 GCA_902791675.1 uncultured Bacteroidales bacterium | reverse complement strand
CCGTCCCATATTGTCGGGTGTAATCTCAGTATTCATCGTGGTACTGGGAGTGATAGGATTATTGAACCTGCCCATTGAGCAGTTCCCCGAGATAGCTCCTCCTACCGTCAGCGTGCGTGCCAACTACACCGGTGCCAATGCCGAGACGGTGCAGAAGAGTGTGATTATCCCCCTGGAGGAGAGCCTGAACGGAGTGGAAAACATGATGTACATGACCTCCTCGGCCAGCAATACGGGTTCGGGCAGCATCAGCATCTTCTTCAAGCAGGGAACGGATGCCGATATGGCGATGGTGAATGTGCAGAACCGTGTGGCCTCGACACAAGGACAGTTGCCTGCCGATGTGACCCGCAGCGGAGTGACGGTCAGAAAGCGTCAGACGAGCAACATCAAGAGCCTCTCGCTCTACAGTCCTACGGATGCTTACGATACCGACTTCCTGACCAACTACATGAAGATTAACATCGAGCCGCGCCTGTCGCGTGTGGCAGGTGTGGGCGAGGTAAACGTCTGGGGTGCCAGCTACAGTATGCGTATCTGGCTCGACCCGCTCAGGATGGCCTCCTACGGACTGATGCCTTCGGATATAGATAATGTGCTGGCCGAGCAGAACATCGAGGCACCCACGGGAACATTGGGGGCCGATGCCGAGAATACATTCCAGTATGTACTGAAGTACCGGGGCCGTTACGAGGAAGAGCACGACTACGAGAATCTGGTCGTCAAGTCCCTGCCCGACGGCAGCGTGCTGCGCCTGAAGGATGTGGCGCGTGTGGAGCTGGGCATTCAGAACTATACCTTCCAGAACAGTACCAACGGACATGCAGGAGCCAACTGTATGATTGCGCAGACACCCGGATCGAATGCCAACGAGATTATCAAGCACATCGACGAGACGGCCCTCGAGATAAAGAAAGAGTTGCCGCCCGGAATGGAGCTGGTGGATGTGATGAGCACCAAGGACTTCCTGGATGCCAGCATCCATAATGTGGTACGCACCCTGTTGGAAGCCATCATCCTGGTGGTGCTGGTGGTGTATATCTTCCTGCAAGACCTCAGAAGCACCTTCATCCCATCGCTGGCTATTGTGGTCAGCCTGATAGGCACCTTTGCCGTGCTATATTTCATAGGCTTCAGCCTGAACCTGCTGACCCTCTTTGCCCTGGTGCTGGTCATCGGTACGGTGGTGGACGATGCCATAGTGGTGGTGGAAGCCGTGCAGGCCAAGTTCGACGAAGGGTACCGCTCGCCTTATCTGGCCAGTGTGGATGCCATGAAAGGACTCACTTCGGCCCTTATCACCACAACGATTGTCTTCATGAGCGTATTCATCCCCGTCTGCTTCGTAGGCGGGACGACGGGCGTCTTCTATACCCAGTTCGGTGTGACGATGGCGATAGCGGTTGTTATCTCCACCATCAATGCCATGACCCTCTCGCCTGCCCTCTGCGCCCTGATGCTGCGTCCCCGCAAGGAGGGAGATACCAGTTTCTCGGCCCGTTTCCATGAGGCGTTCAACGTCAGCTTTCAGCGTGTGGTGGGCAAGTACCAGCGTGGCGTCCTGCGTATCTTCCGCCATAGATGGGTGCCTTGGGTGTCTGTGGTTCTCGTCTGCATCCTGCTGGGTTATATGCTCAAGACCACCCGGACGGGTTTCGTGCCTAACGAGGATATGGGCTCTATCAATGTAAACGTACAATGTGCCCCGGGTACCAGTATGGCCATAACGGGACAGATAACGCGCGAGGTGGAACGGCGCATCAAGGATATTCCCCAGTTCCGCCTGTACAACATGACTATCGGTCGCGGCTCCACCTTCGACCAGTCTTCTTCGGCCGGCTCCTTCAATATCCGTCTGAAGAACTGGGACGAGCGCAAGGAGAAAGGGGATGATATCAACTCTGTTATCGAAGAGATTTACCGCCGTACTGCCGACATCACGCAGGCGCAGATTCGCGTCAGCACCCGTCCCATGATTTCGGGTTACGGAGCTACCAGCGGATTCGAGTTGCATGTGCAGGACCGTAAGGGCGGCAAGATAGAAGACCTGATGCGCTACACACGCATATTGATAGATTCGCTGAATCAGGAACCCGCCATCTCCCGTGCCTTCACCACCTTCGACACCAAATATCCGCAGTACCGCGTGGAGGTGGATGCGGCCCGCTGCAAGCGCGACGGTGTGACACCCAACGCGGTGCTGAAGGTGCTCTCGGGCTATGTGGGCGGAACGTACAGCAGTAACCTGACGCGCTTCACCAAGCTCTACCGTGTGATTGTACAGGCCTCGCCCGAGTTCCGTCTGGACGAGCAGTCGCTTTCCAATATGCGTGTCCGTAGCGAGAGCGGCCAGATGATTCCCATCACACAGTACATCAGCATGAAGCGTGTCTATGGCAGCGAGGGTCTGAACCGCTTCAACCTATTCAGCAGTATCGCTGTAATGGGACAGACGGCCGACGGTTACAGCAGCGGTCAGACGCTGGAGGCTATCCGCCGTACTGCCGCCAAGGTGCTGCCCGAAGGCTACGGCTACGAGTTCGGAGGTATGTCGCGCGAGGAAGCGTCGCTTTCGGAAGGTTTACGGTTTACGGTTTATGGTTTACGGTTTTCAATTTCGATGACTGCCATCATTTTCGTAATCGTAATCGTTTTCGTTTACCTCATCCTTTGTGCCCTCTACGAGAGTCTTTTCATCCCCTTGGCAGTTATCCTGAGCGTACCCTTTGGCTTGCTGGGCAGCTTCCTGTTCTCGAATATGTGGGGCTTGGAGAATAATATCTATATGCAGACGGGTCTTATCATGCTCATCGGTCTGTTGGCCAAGACAGCCATTCTGCTTACCGAATATGCCACAGAGCATCATCGCCAGGGTATGAGCATCACGATGGCGGCTATGACGGCAGCCCGGGTACGTCTTCGTCCCATCCTGATGACCTCGTTGACCATGATATTCGGTATGCTGCCTTTGGTCTTTGCGCATGGCGTAGGAGCCAACGGAAACATCTCCCTGGGTGTGGGTTGTGCCGGCGGTATGCTGGTGGGAACCATCGCCCTCCTGTTCGTGGTGCCCGTTCTGTACATGCCTTTCCAATGGCTCCACAGCCGCTTCGGACACATGGTGAAGTAGTAAGTTTTTTTAGATAATGCTACCAGACAGCTCCCGCGTAGCGAAACGCGGGAGTTTTTATATTGTTCAGTATGTCAATAATTTTCTTTTCTTGTTATCTCCCCCGCCGGGGAGGACAAGCTGGGCAGAATTTCCTGCCTAGTTAGGGAATTTATATTGTGTAGTTAGAAAGTAATTTAGAGACGCTGCAAAGGTACAACAATGCCATTGCGGTTCTCGAAAAAAGTCAAACTTTTTTTCAACTTTTTTCAGGAGCGCGGTCATTTGGTCATTTGGTCATTTGTCAAAATCGAAAACAGATGCTGTCAAAAACTGCCACTATAATATAAATAATATATTATTTATATATAGTGAGCAAATAACCACGTTCCCGAAATCGAAAATGACCAAATGACCTTGACCAAATGACCACAGTGTTTTTTGGATGGGCATTTCTACGTCCCATGAATCCTTCTTAATGCGTATTTTGCCCATTTCATCGAAGAAAATGAACAGAATCGCATTAGATTGGCATTACGCTATAATGGTACTAAAAGCTGCAATAGGGCAATCAAAGCATTTTCTTCCTTATAAAATTATTTTCAAGCTTTGAAAATATATTTTCATGCCTTGATAATTTATTTTCAAACTTTGATTATATATTTTCAAGCCTTGAAAATAGTTTTGTCCATAGGAATAAACCTTTTTGTTTCCTCCATTGGAATATTCTTTCTACATGGTGGTATTTATTTTAACTGCGCCCCATCATAATGATATTCAGTATGATTGACGTCAGGTTTCAGAATATAATCTACATGGGCATCGCGGAAGTTGAGACACAATCGCTCAAAAGACTTTAGAATTGGACGTCCCAACCAACTGCGAGAATCCATGTGTGGAACATAATCATGAGGCTCGAACTTGCCATCCATCCAAATGTTCATTCCGTCAATCTCTACAAGAAAGGCTTCTTTTCTTTCCGCGTATTGCGGAGGTAACATAAAGAAATCTGTTCCTGTATCAAGGATAAACGAACCCTTATGACCATCTATGGTATAGGGAAGAGTGATACTACGATCTCCTCTTTCACCAGCATTCATTACTAAATTAGCCTCGCCTGTATTCTCTGGCACAGGATAGCGGAAAACAATACTGTCGTATGATAGTTCCATATATTCCAGTCGTATCAAATCCGGAGCGCCCATCATTCCGTCGCAACTTTTACCTACAACTTCGTCAGACACCTTTATCGGAAGATTGTAGAACGTAATACCGTCAATCTTCAGGCTGTCCACAATGCCATGATACATATAATATTGAATATTAGTGTCATCTGCAGTACTAACCATTACAGAATCGGGAAGCAAACGGGCACCTATCTTCTTGGCCAGTTTGCGGGATATTGTGGTACTTGACAGTAATCCGGTATCTACAATAAAACGGGCATCTTTGAATTGATTCACATCCACCTTGATGCACATGTGCCCGTTTAGATTTTTGGGAGCAAGACGAACCACATTTTTCTCTCTGCGAATGGAGACCGGCTTGATATCCTTGCCAGCTTTGGCCATCATGTGCCAATGGGAAGCCCATCCCATAAGTGTAGAATTATTCCGCCAGCGACTTTCGATATAACATGCCATACGCTCAATTTCATCGTATCGATTTTGTAGCAGCATTTTATGGTATTTTTTTCTAAGCAAATAAGCAGCATTACCATCCTTGAGCTCCTCATCGGAACCTTTTACCAAAACAGTATCAATTAATGCTACCGCAAGACTATCAACACCATATGCATCGCAAAAATCAATCAAGGTTAGAAAATAAAGCAATCTGTCAATCTTCTCATTATTCATTGCTTTGTTGTACATCTCATCATAGTCTACAAAGCGAAGGTCAAGAGAATACCTCAGTTGCTGAGTTATCCAGTCATTGACATCTTCTGCCTTAGTCTGTCCGGCAAAGGTGAAGAGAAGAGTAAGTGCCAGAATCTGTTTTGTGCTTATATTCATTCTTGAAATCTGATTATTTAATGTTGTTAGTCCCTGCAATAGTGTGTTCTCGTTGCTTACTTCTCAAGGAAATGGAATTCTTTGTCAAGCTCGCTAAATAACTCCTCACTGGTGATATAGTTTCCTTTGGCAAACTGTTCTTCACTCTCAGCGACGCGGGCGTAGAGTTCATCTATAGTGTCGAGGTTGTTAAGCTGTGAGTCCATTTTCACAGTCATTGGTACTTGTGCCATAGACAAAACACTGAAAAGTTCGTTTTTGTGTATATTCTCTACACTTTTTCTAACTTTCTGATGTATATCATCACAGCACCGTAAGCGAGATACGCTTACCCAGCCCGGAGAAAATACGGAAAAGCGTAGAGAGTTGTACATCAGCATGACCATTCTCTATCTTTGAGATATAGCTCTTCTTGGTACCAATCTTGGCAGCCAGCTGTTCCTGGGTTAAGCCTGCCAGACGACGCTGTTCCTTTAAGCATTCTGCCAAACAGAACGCCTCGGCTTCTGTCTCAAAATTCTCACGAGCCTCTGTTCCGCGCTTACCATACTCTGCATCAAGCAGCTCATCGAAACTCGTACACTCCATAATTGCTTCTTTCTTCTTTGCGTCCATTGTGCGAATTTTATTCATCTCTCATTACTTTGATGCGACAAAGTTAACCAATTAATGAACATTTGCCAAATTTCTATTGTGTTTTTATGTACATTTATATCAAAGCTGTTACTTTTGTTGTAAAAAGAGGAAAAATGGCGCCTAACAAGTTCCTACGTTGTAAAAACGTGGGAGTTTTTGTTCAATCCCCCAACACAAACCGGCTAAAGACAGAAAATCTGCCTTAAACTTGCCGGTAT
>CADAWW010000195.1 GCA_902791675.1 uncultured Bacteroidales bacterium | reverse complement strand
AGCTTGTTCTTAAAGACAAAGCCATAGCACTTAGCACAAAGACTCTGCAGGAGTCACAAACATCAGAAGGGGTTTTTGCGGTTTTTGTTAAATATCTGTCAGATCTGTGAGATTTCTTGCCGCTAGCGGCATAGGAGAAGATATTAAATTTTCAATTCCCTTCGGGGCTACTTTAGCTCTTTGATGAGGTTTTTGCCCTTGCCCCATTTATCTATCATGAAGAGGACAAAGCGGATATCAACACCTATGCAACGTTGCAGAGAGCTATTGAAACTGATGTCGCCCGACATCGCTTCCCAGTTGCCGTCGAAGGCCAGACCAATCAGCTCGCCCTTGCCGTTAAACATGGGGCTACCCGAGTTTCCGCCAGTGATATCGTTGTTTGAGATGAAGCACAGATGCATATCCTGGGTCCTCTTGTCTGCATAGCGTCCCCACTTGCCTTTTTGCATTAATTGTACAATATCAGCCTCCAACTTGTAGTCTTCTAACACATTTTGCCTGGCAGCCTTGTCGAGCAAGCTTTGTGCATCCGTATAATACTGGAAGTGTTTCCCCTGTACCGTATAGTCCTGGATAAAACCATAGGAGAGGCGCATCGTAAAGTTGGCATCGCTATAATGAGGTGTCTCCTGCTCCATCTCCAAGAGTGCCTGGGTCAGTAAGCGCTCGTTATGTTGTATAATATTGCTATTCTCGCGCTGGCTGCCATAAAGGAACTGCGAAAAGTCCTGTACTTTCTCGGCATATTGCAACAAAGGATCTCTTTCTCGCAATGTACTGTCAGCTAACAAGCGGTCCAGACAAGAGATATCTGTGCATATGGTATATCGGAAGACATCGCGGGCCACAGCAGCACAGTCACCGTTATATAGAGAATCAATCAAGTTGTAAAATTCGGGCCAGTATTTTCTGTCAGTCACCTGTTCGCGATAGTTCTGCAAGAGAACGGCAGCTGTAGCCTCATCAAGAGCTGCATCGTAATCCTTGAAGAAACGCTGCAGGCTCTCGCGTGTAGCAGCCACCTGAACAGAGTCGGCATCCTGGGGCATACGGTTCAACTGATCGGCAACACGCAGAATCTCTATACCGCGACTGAATGTCTCGCTAAAGAAACCCTGGGCATAGACATTATCCCTGCGCTCTGCGTATGCTTTCTCCAAGCTCTCGAACATATTGCCAAAGCGAGCCTTCAGATCCTCTCTTCCGTTATACCAATCCCTGACCTGCTGTTCCAGCTGTTGTTTCTGGGCAATTACATTCAGGTCGGCAATTGCCTTGTTCATACCAATGGAGTTCTTCCAGTAATTGCTACTGCCGGCCCATTTGCTGGAATACTTAATTGCCACAGCACGGTCGGCATCCATGAACTTCTTCCATACATCCTGTTTCTTGCCACGGACCTGAATGGTGCTGACGTTGCGGGCATTCACACGCTCGTCGATACCCCACGAACTGAGGTAACGGCTGGTACTGCCAGGATAGCCAATGGTCATACAGTAGTCACCGGGCTGATAGCCGTCCAGACTTACCTTGGCATAACGTTTAGGGTGGTAAGGTTTATTCTTGGGGTTATATTCTGCCGGTTCCCCGTTCTCGTCAGCATAGATACGGAACACACTGAAGTCGCAAGTCTGACGTGGCCACATCCAGTTGTCCGTGTCACCTCCGAACTTACCCATTGTTTCCGTTGCCGTGAAGACCAGTCGGATGTCCTTATATACCTTATATATACTAACATAGAAAGTATTACCGCCATAGAAGGCTTTCAGTTGGCAGTTCAGGTTAGGATTTGCCACCTCGTATTCCTTCTCTACTGCACGGCAGATACTGTCAATGTGGTCCTTTCGCAATACGCGCTCCTCCTGATCGGGGTTAGCACGATAGATACTGTCGAGTGCTGACAAGACACGTGCACTACAGTCCTCCGTCCGCTGCAGGAAACGTACGAAGAGACCTTCTACGGGACGTTCCTGTTTATATGAACGGGCTACAAATCCATTCTTCAGGATGTCATCCTCTGGGGTTGAGAGCTTCTGGATGGAGCTGTAGCCGCAATGGTGATTGGTGAATACCAGGCCATTGGGACTTACCACGACACCCGAGCAGAAGTCACCGAAATCGACCACTGCATCTTTCAGGCTCACTCCGTCGGGGCAGTCCCAGGTCCTTCATGACCTGTGCCGTCTTAACGTCTATGTTGTTAAGCATCCACATACCTTCATCTGCTTTTGCCTTTGTCGAAAAGGCGAAAAGCAGAAAGATTATTGGAATAATCTTCTTGAATTGAAAGTTGAAAGTTGAAAGTTGAAAATTATTCATCATTTCTAATTGATAATTAAAGTTATTTCTTTTTCGGTCTTCTTCTTGCCCATCCCTCCTCAGGGTGGAGGAACTTCATCCAGTCAGCCTTCTCGAATTTCTTTTGGGTTGCTTTTGGAGCACGCTCCTTTTTTGCGCCCATCTTTCTGTCTTCCTTCATCCCTCTTCCATCTTCCTTCTTCCCTCTTCCATCTTCCTTCTTCCTGCCAGCAGCTTTTCTTCTTCCTTCTGACTTTCCCTGGACAGGTTCACTGCGATCCACAACCACACTGCGTCCCTTGATGGTAACGCCGTGTTTCATGGCCTTGATGACGCGGTCGGCATCCTCATTCTTCACCTCCACAAAGGCAAAGCTCTTCATAAGATCGATACGGCCAATCTCCACCTTCTCGCCTTTGACATTGGTGTTAATCAGGCCCATAATTTCACGCGCGTACATTTTATCTATCTTGCCCACATTCAGGAAAAGTCGAGTATAACCCTCTTCAGGAGTGTGGTCGCTTTTCTTACGGGAACTCTTTTCGCCCTTTTCAGAGCCAGAAACAGTCTCTATCTCCGGCGCATTGGCATAATATTGGAGGAAACGGCCAAACTCACGACTCAGTACACGCTTGATAAGATCCTCCTTATCCAACCATGCCCAACGTTTCTGTACCTCGTCCATAAAGGGAGCTATCTCCTCCTCGTCCACCTCAACGCGTTCTATATCATCAATCACATGATAAAGCTGCTTGCTGCATATCTCGCGAGGCTCAGGCAACGTACCTTTCTCGAACTGCTTCTGAATCACCTTCTCCACCAGACGGATTTTACTCTTCTCCCTCAGGTTGATGATGCAGAGGCTGGTGCCTTTCTTGCCGGCACGACCCGTACGACCGCTTCTGTGCGTATAGTTCTCCACATCGTCGGGCATACCATAGTTGATAACGTGTGTCAGGTCGTCCACATCCAATCCCCTGGCTGCCACATCTGTAGCTACGAGCAACTGTGTCCTGTGCTTACGGAACTTCTGCATGGTAAGGTCGCGTTGCTGCTGGGAGAGGTCGCCATGCAAGGCATCAGCATTATAACCATCGCGGATCAAGTTGTCGGCCACCTCCTGCGTCTCCATACGCGTGCGACAGAAGACAATAGCATAGATACGAGGATAGAAGTCCACCAAACGTTTCAAAGCCAAGTACTTATCCTTGGCATGCACCATATAATAGATGTGATTAACGTGCTCAGCACCTTCATTACGGCTGCCCACCTGAATCTCACGTTTCTCCTTCAGGTAGTTCTGGGCAATATGCTCTATCTCCTGACTCATGGTAGCGCTGAAGAGAAGCGTACGGTGTTCTTGCGGAACGCCTTCGAGGATAGCATCCAGTTCTTCCTGGAAACCCATAGAAAGCATCTCGTCAGCCTCATCCAATACCACATACTGAATCTTTGACAGGCTGGCAGCACCACGTTTCATTAAATCCACCAAGCGGCCAGGGGTAGCAACAATGATATCTACCCCAGCCTTCAGGGCTCGAATCTGAGGTTCGATATTGGCACCTCCATATACAGGAAGGATGGTGAGGTCGGGCAAATATTTGCTAAAACCGGCCATATCATCGGAAATCTGTATGCATAATTCACGTGTTGGGGAAAGGATAACAACAAATGGTCCAGACCCTCTCCGAACCTCCCCATCTATGGGAGACCCCCTCCAAACCTCCCCCTCTATGGGGAGGCTTTTATTTGACAGGATATGCAACAACGGTAAACCGTAAGCTGCCGTCTTACCCGTTCCCGTCTGGGCAAGGGCGACCAAATCAGCTGTCTCATCTTTGTTCAACAGGAATGGGATTACTGCTTCCTGAACTGGCATGGGATGTTCATATCCCTGTTCCTCAATAGCTTGTAAGAGCTCTGTACAGAGCCCCAAATCTTTAAATGTACTCATATTCGGGGGACAAAGTTACGATTAAGCGAGAGATAAACGAAATAAAAACACTTTTTTATTTCTTTATCCGAGCGAAAGTAAGTTGGGCGTGAGCCAAAGTTACGATTAAGCGAGAGATAAACGAAATAAAAACACTTTTTTATTTCTTTATCCGAGCGAAAGTAAGTTGGGCGCAAGCCAAAGTTACGATTAAGCGAGAGATAAACGAAATAAAAACACTTTTTTATTTCTTTATCCGAGCGAAAGTAAGTTCGACGATAGTCAAAGTTACGAAATAACTTCTAATTTTCAATTTTCAATTTTCAATTTTCAATTTAATATAGTAATTTTGCAGTCATGAAGAAAGGATTGGTATTAGAAGGAGGTGGCTTGCGAGCACTTTTCAGCGCAGGTGTTATCGATGTGATGATGGAGAACCACATAACATTCGACGGAATGATTGGTGTCTCTGCCGGAGCCACATTTGGCAGCAACTACAAATCAGGACAGATAGGAAGAGCGCTGCGTTACAATATTGCCCTGAAGGATGATCCCAGATATATCAGTTGGCGTTCGTTCTTTAAGACCGGTGATTTAGTTGGTGCTGAATTCAGCTATCATGTCATGCCCACAGAGCTGGATGTCTTTGACTACGAAGCTTACCGACAGAACCCTATGGAGTTCCATATTGTATGCACGGATGCAGAAACAGGCGAGCCCGTCTACAAACAGTTGGATATTATGGATTACGAGGGACTCGAATGGGTCCGAGCCTCTGCCTCTATGCCCATTGTATCGAAGCCCGTTCTCCTAGAAGGAAGGAAACTGCTGGACGGAGGCATTGTCAACTCCATCCCCTTGAAGCATTTCCAGGAGTTGGGCTATGAGCGTAACATTGTGGTGCTGACCCAACCGAAGGGCTTCTTCAAGAGACGCACCAAGCTGATGCCACTCTTCCACCTGACCATGCGCAAATACCCGGCCATCATAAAGGCTATGGGCAGAAGACATTTAATGTATAATGAGCAGCTTCGGTATCTGGCAGAAGAGGAGAAGAAAGGCAACATACTACTTATCTACCCGGAAGATACTCTCCCCATCGGACGTACGGAGTTGAACGAAGAAAAAATGCGCCACGTGTACCAGTTGGGTAGAGCATCCGCTGAAAGGCGGCTGCAGGAAATTAAAAATTTCCTATAAGTTGAAAATTGAAAGTTGAAAATTGAAAATTATGGACAGTACAATTCAGAATAAAAGTCGAAATTTTGCAATACGGATTATCGGATGTTATAAGTTTTTGGTTGAGCAGAAACACGAACATATCATGTCAAAGCAGTTGCTGCGCTGTGGCACAAGTATAGGTGCCAACACTCGTGAAAGCAAAAATGCTCAAAGTCGTCTAGATTTTCTAAACAAACTGAATATTGCGCTTAAGGAAGCTGATGAAACAGATTACTGGTTAGATTTGCTCCACGCAACAGATTATATTGATGACAAGATGTATAGATCCTTACTAATCGACTGTAAAGAGATAATAGCCCTATTAGTTGCGATAATAAAAACACTTAAAGGGGATTCATCTTGCGAAAAATAACTTTCAACTTTCAATTTTCAATTTTCAACTTATGAAGGTCCTCGGAATCGGAGAAACAATCCTGGATATTCTCTTTAAGGATAACCAGCCGGTGGCTGCTGTGGCAGGTGGCAGCAGTTTTAACAGTATTATCAGTGTAGGAAGGGCTGGTGTTCCCTGCACCTTTGTGGGCTATACCGGAGCA
>CADAWW010000194.1 GCA_902791675.1 uncultured Bacteroidales bacterium | reverse complement strand
TTGGAAGCCTCGCTCATCTCCACCATAAAGGTACTCTCGCCAACAGAGATATTATCGCTGGCACCCACACGGGTGAAAATCTTATCCACGTATCCGATTCGGGCACTCTCGGCAGGTACAAAACTACCGATCTGTGCCATTAGGGTTATGAGGGCCGTCTGTCTGAGCAATGCACTCTTACCAGCCATATTAGGACCGGTAATGATGATGATCTGCTGCTTCTCGGTATCCATATACACGTCGTTGGCCACATAGCGTTCTCCTATAGGCAACTGCTTCTCTATCACCGGATGGCGGCCCTGATGAATATCTATCACATCTGAGTCATCGACAACGGGACGGATATAATGATTCTCCTGGGCACTGACGGCAAAAGACAGCAGACAATCGAGTTGGGCAATCAGGCTGGCATCCACCTGGATAGAAGGAGTAAACTCGGAAAGAGCCACCACCAACTCGTTGAAAAGTCGCGATTCCAACGCAAGAATCCGGTCCTCGGCACCCATAATCTTCTCCTCGTACTCCTTCAGTTCCTGCGTGATATAGCGCTCTGCCTGCGTCAGCGTCTGCTTGCGGATCCACTCGGCAGGTACCATATCCTTATAGGTGTTTCTTACCTCCAGATAATAACCGAACACATTATTGTAACCTATCTTCAGGCTTTGAATGCCCGTTGCCTCTATCTCGCGCTGCTGGATGTGCAGCAGGTAATCTTTTCCCTGATATGCAATACGGCGCAGCTCGTCGAGTTCGTCATTTACGCCCTCAGCTATCACATTTCCCTTATTCACCATCAATGGCGGATCAGGCTGAACTTCTTTAGCTATGCGGTCGCGAATGCTGGTGCATAGGTTCATCTGTTCACCTATGCGCTTCAGCACAGCATCGTCGGACTGCTCGCAGACAGCCTTTATGGGTTCTATGCTCTGCAGGGCAATCTTCAGTTGAACCACATCACGAGGCGAAACACGTCCCACGTTCACCTTCGAGATGATACGCTCCAAGTCACCTATTCTGTGCAGATGGTCGGAAACCAGCTCCCTTACGTCAGGCTCCCGGAACAGGTAATCTACTACATCCTGCCGCTCCCTGATCTTATTGGGGTCCTTCAACGGGAAAAGCATCCATCTTCGCAGCATACGGGCACCCATAGGAGTAATCGTCTTATCAATCACATCGAGAAGGGAGATGCCGTCCTCGTTCATCGCGTTCATCAGCTCCAGGTTACGGATGGTGAACTTGTCCAAACGGACAAAGCGTTCTTCCTCGATTCTCCTGAGCGAGGTGATATGCTTCAACTGCAGGTGCTGGGTCATAATAAGGTATTGCAGGATAACACCGGCTGCCACAATACCGTTATGGAGATGGTCTATGCCAAAACCCTTCAGGTTCTTTACCTCGAAATGCTTATGCAGTTTCTCCTTGGCTGTACTCTCGGTAAAGCACCAGTCATCCAGAGGGAAAGTAATATATTTGGTACCGAACGAACTTTCGAACATTCCCTGCTTACCACGCTCGTACAGCACCTCCTTGGGCGAGAAATTGCCCAAGAGCTTATCTACATAATCTATTGTACCTTCTGCAACCAGAAATTCGCCTGTACTGATATCCAGAAAAGAAAGGCCGCAAGAGGCTTTCCCGAAATGTACGGCAGCCAGGAAGTTGTTCTCCTTGTAATTAAGAACGGTATCATTCATCGCTACACCTGGTGTCACCAGCTCGGTAATACCACGCTTCACCAGTGTCTTGGTCAATTTGGGGTCTTCCAACTGGTCGCAGATAGCCACGCGCTTACCCGCTCTTACCAATTTGGGCAGATAAGTATCCAAAGCATGATGAGGAAAACCTGCCATTTCGGTATTTGGCATATTCTCTTTTCCGTTATTCCGACGGGTAAGCGTGATACCCAGAATCTCGGACGCTATCACAGCGTCTTCTGCGTATGTTTCGTAAAAGTCGCCGCACCTGAACAGAAGCAAAGCATCCGGATGCTTCGCCTTCAGGTCGTAGAACTGTTTCATCATGGGGGTTAACCCTTCTTTTGCCATAGTTTATGAGTCTTCTTTTGCACAAAGATATTACTTTTCCTTGAAATAAGGGTAAAGTTTACCGTAAAACCTTGCCCATTTGGCAGAATTGCCATATTTTTGTATAAAATAGAGACATTCATTATGCCCACAAGCAAAGACAATTTCTTTACAACACATACGTTGGCGTGCGGTTTACGCATCATCTGCGCTCCCAGTCCTACTCAGGTGGTTTACTGCGGCATTGCCGTTGATGCAGGCACACGAGACGAGCAGACACTCGAGAGCGGTATGGCTCATTTCGTAGAGCACATGAGCTTCAAGGGGACACAGCGACGTTCAGCCCGACAGATTATCAACTGCCTGGAATCCGTTGGCGGTGACCTGAACGCTTATACTGGCAAAGAGGAAACGGTATTCTACAGCTCCGTCCTGAAACAGCATCTGCCCAAGGCCATCGACCTCCTGGTGGATATCACACTGAACAGCACCTTCCTTCAGGAAGAGATGAATAAAGAAGTGGAGGTAGTCATAGACGAAATAGAGAGCTATAACGACCAGCCAAGCGAACTTATTTACGATGAATTCGAGGAAATTTGCTTCACCCGCCATCCGTTGGGGCGTAACATATTAGGCGAAGCATCAGCCCTGCGAGAACTTACCAGCGAACACATGCACGCCTTCCATAGCCGTATGTACCGCCCCGAGCGGATGGTACTCTTTGTGTATGGAGACGTGGAACCCGACAAGGTAATACGGTTGGCAGAGAAGGCCCTAACAGGCAGTCATCTGTCTCATCCCAGCTATTCCCTTATGCCGTTGCCTCGCACCTCACCTGGTCCCTTAGCTACGGACGAGAAGATTATCAGTCGCAAGAAAGATACGCATCAGGCCCATGTGGTCATTGGCAGCCGCAGCTTTGGCGGTAACGACCCCAGGCACCTGCATCTTTACCTCCTCAACAATATGCTGGGCGGACCTTGTATGGGCAGCTTGCTCAATCTTTCCTTGCGAGAGCGCAACGGCCTGGTATATACCGTAGAAAGCAACGCCACTTGTTATACCGACTCTGGCGTATGGACCACCTACTTTGGCTGTGACCCAGGTGACGTGAAACGCTGCCTTCGACTGGTGGAACGCGAGCTGCAGAAACTGGTAGAAGCCCCAATGTCGGAACACAGGCTTAATGCAGCCCGCAGACAGTTAAAAGGTCAGATAGCTGTTTCATACGACAACTACGAGAGCTTAGCCATCGCCATGGCCAAGCGCTACCTGCATTACGGCAACACCCAAACCATGCAGCAACTGTTCAACAGATTAGACGAACTGACCCCGAATCAACTTTGGGAAACAGCCCAACAGGTTTTTTCGCCCCAGAATCTGCACACCCTAATCTACAAGTAACGGCTCACCTGCTTTTATCAGCAAAAGGGTGTAACACAAATAATTTGTAATTTTGTGCAAGAAATCTGAACGATTCCCGTTCTGAGGTGTATAGCTTTATGAGAGCGCACTCGGAAAGAGAGAAGTTAAAGAAGTTAAATGAAGTTATCGCTTAGCTTAGAAGTTAAAGAAAATGAGACAGACAATCGTTATTACTTTGGTACTCATGTGCAGCATGATGGCCTTTGCACAAAAGAAAGAGACCATAGAAATTAAGAGAACCAAAGAATCCTGGCTTTCCTCTATCCGTGAGATAGATTGGTATCTGGAGCAGATTAAGGCTTGGAAGGAGGCTGTGGATGCTGACCAAAAAGACGAGTGGGCATGGCGTAACTACTATTGTGCTACGGATGGGATGTACACCAATGGCTATGGGAAGGAACCTGACAAATCCGAGTCGGCTAAGAT
>CADAWW010000193.1 GCA_902791675.1 uncultured Bacteroidales bacterium | reverse complement strand
ATCTGGCACGTATTCGTACTTTTGGGCGCCATGGCTCATTGGCTTGCTGTACTGACTATAGTATTATGATAATTCAATGCCCGGTAGTATAAAATGAAAGTGTATAATAGAAGATAAAGTAGACATTACGATTATCAGATTTATGAAAGATGGACGAAATTAATAGCCTTTTCTCTCTACTCAGCTCTGTGCTTTGGGGATGGCCGATGGTCATCATGTTGCTGGGCACACATGTATTCCTCACTTTCCGGCTTCGTTTCCCGCAACGTCGTTTGCTGACGGGTATTCGTCTGTCGGTACAGAAAGACAAGGATGCCAAGGGCGACGTATCTCAGTTTGGTGCATTGGCTACAGCACTTGCTGCTACCATTGGAACGGGAAATATCGTTGGTGTAGCTACGGCTGTGGCGCTCGGAGGACCGGGTGCCGTACTTTGGTGTTGGCTGACGGGTATCTTTGGTATGGCTACCAAGTATGCCGAGGGGTTATTAGCCGTTAAATACCGTGTAAAAGGTAGTGACGGCCGAACCTACGGAGGTCCTATGTACGCCTTGGAGCTCGGACTTGGCATGAAATGGCTGGCTCTTGTTTTTGCCATCTTCACCGCCTTAGCCAGTTTCGGTATCGGTTGTACTGTTCAGGCCAACTCCATTGCTCTCTTAGCCAACGAGACCTTTGGTATTCCCTCTTGGATAGTGGGTATATTCGTCAGCGTGCTCACAGCCGTTGTTATTATGGGAGGCGTTAAGTCCATTGCCCGAGTCTGTACGGTTCTTGTGCCCTTCATGGCATTACTCTATGTGATTGGCTGCCTGTATATACTATATATGAACTATAGTTTTGTCTGGCCTGCTTTGCAACTTATCGTCGAATCGGCCTTCAACCCAATGGCGGCAGGCGGAGGTTTTGTAGGAGCTTCTGTAATGATGGCAGCCCGCTATGGTATTGCCCGTGGCTTGTTCTCTAACGAGAGTGGTATGGGTAGCGCTCCTATCGTGGCAGCAGCAGCCCAGACACGTAATCCCGTTCGTCAGGCTTTGGTTTCCAGTACAGGTACTTTCTGGGACACGGTAATCATTTGTGCCCTTACAGGTTTGGTACTCGTCAGCAGTATTCTGGCACATCCCGATATCAGCTATGCCGACGGGGCAGCATTGACAAAGGTAGCATTCTCCAAGATTCCTTATGTCGGCGCTCCGTTGCTTACCTTCGGTATTCTTACATTTGCTTTCAGCACCATCCTCGGTTGGAGCTATTACGGCGAGAGTGCAGTCAACTACATCGAACATCAACGCATCAACCGCTTTTATCGCATTCTCTATATTGTGGCTTTGTTCTTCGGCAGCATCATCAGCCTGGATGTTATTTGGAACATCGCCGATACGATGAATGCCCTAATGACTATCCCCAACCTTGTGGCTCTTCTCTTGTTGAGTGGCGTTGCTGCTCGCGAAACAGACAAATACCTCTGGGGCGGCCGTTTAGACGAAGATTCATCCTTAACTTAACATTTTCCCCTCTGCTGCGTATTATAGATGTATGAAACGCTCAGAATTCGAACATATAGCTGCTCAGTTGCGTCAGAAGGTGCTGAAGGTAGGACTACAGTTCTTCGGTTCCCAAGAGGATGCCGAGGATGCCGCACAGGAGACGATGGAGCAGTTGTGGCGTTACTGCGAGCAGATAGATGCCAGCCGCAATATCGAGCCACTGGCCATCAGAGTGGCTAAGAACTGTTGCGTAAGTATGTACAGGAGAAACAGACCTGCCCCCATCCCCACCCTCTATGGAGGGGAGCTTGGGAGTTCTCCTCAGGAAATTCTGGAGGCTAAGGATACGCAGCGGATGCTGGAAGAGGCACTTGACCTGTTGAAACCCCGGGAACGACAACTCTTCGAGATGCGACAGCTGGAGGGTCTGTCGGTAGATGAGATATCATCTGAAACCGGAATCCCCAAGCCGTCCATCACGGCAATGGTATCGGCAGCACGAAAGAAAGTCTTCACGGAACTTAAAAAGAGGATGAAACAATGAAGGACAAAGACATAGAACAACTGATCAACAAATATCTGGAAGGCGAAACTTCGCCGGAAGAGGAGCAAGAACTTGCCTTGGAACTGCAACGTCCGGATATCCCTCAGGAATGGAAGGCCATCCGCCTGATGTTGGGCGAACTGACCTTAGGCGAGGCAGAGTATGATAGGATAAAGACCCTCTCTAACTCCCCCTCTATGGGGAGAACTCTTTTTAAACCCCTCGCCATAGAGGGAGAGGCGACTGGGGTCTTTAGAGTAGCCACTGAATGTGGCTATGGCCCCACAAAGGGGAGCGAATCCCCATTCGCGACGGTGGTATGGGAGAGGATCTTCTTTTTCCTTAAATGTATCACCTCTATGGCAGCTGTATTGCTGGTGGGCTTGTTCCTGTATCAGCATCTCCCTTCAGAAAACACGAATGAAGTACCTCATTATTATACATCCGACTTCTCTGCCGGCAACACCCTCAGGAATGTGTACACAGGCCGCCGGCATCAGGAGAATCATTTAAGTTACACCCAATTTAAAACGATGCTTTATGAAAACAAATAAGTTGGTTTACAGTTTACGGTTTACGGTTTACGGTTTGGTGGTGGGGCTGCTCTTTACCTCATGCTATCAGCCTAAGGTCTTGATGCATACTACCATTCACGGCGGTTTCGGAAAGGATTGCACTCGCGAGGTCAGTTACAGTAATGTGATGTCGAAGGAAAAGAGGGATTCCCTTCTTGGCAAAGACCTCTGCGGTTGGTCTCAACCCATGCCTGAGTGCCTGAATGTTGATGCTTTCTGCAAGAGTCATACAGAAGTTGGCGAGGGCGATACGGTTAGGACGACATTTATCTGCCCCTTCTCCTCTGTAGAAGAGATGTGCGAGCAGACACCTTTGCAACTGAACGGGGTGCGCCTTCGCTCGAACGCCAAGCTGGACAAGCGCTTCCGCTGGTTCTATACCGAATATGTCTTTACCGAAACATTCTACTGCGTAGGCGATAGCTTCAAGCTGCCCCCAACGGATTATGCCGACAAGGATGCTGTAAGCTATTGGTTTACGGGCCAGCCCAATCTGTTGCAAGGACTGAACGGAGCCGAAGCATACGAGAAGCTGGGCAACATGGAGCCTGCTGTCACCAAGTGGCTCAACGATAATCTCTTCCGGGTTGGTTTCGACTTCATCGTTTCTCACTACGATTCTATTCCCAATCCGCCCGTCAGTCGTGAGCGTTTCATAGATCTTCAGGATTCGTTGGTACACTTTATTTTGGCTGGGGAGGAGGATATCCTGACTGCTCAGCCGGAAGGGAAGCTTCGGGAGTTCTTCCACTCGGATGCCTATGCGTTGTTCTTTGATGAAGGCAATCCTCTTGGCGAATCGTTGAACCGGGAATTCATGAACCGCCTGAACATCTTCTGGTTCAATGTGCCCTACACCCTTACCATGCCTGGCAAGGTTACCGATACCGGAAACGGCATGTTGCAGCCCGATGGAACCGTCTTCTATCCCTTCACGGGCGAGCGCCTGATTCCTCAGGATTACACCATTACCGCTACCTCGCGTGTCACCCACATCTGGGCCTATATCGTCACGCTTCTCCTTATTCTGCTCTCTATCGGCGGTTTCCTGCGCAGAAAACACTTATAGTGAAATGAAAGATTTTCCTGACAAGATGACAGCCGAGGAGGCACAGGCATTCAGGGATGCCGTGCTTAGTATTGTGGGGCAGATTCCACGGGGCAGAGTTACTACATACGGTCTTATTGCCACCTTGGCCGGTTGGCCCAGTCATTCGCGTATGGTAGGCCGTACGCTCCGATATACACCCGGGGCAGCTCTTCTCCCCTGTCATCGTGT
>CADAWW010000192.1 GCA_902791675.1 uncultured Bacteroidales bacterium | reverse complement strand
AGCGAAGAATCTTCATAGCGTTTAAACTTGTAGACAGCATCGTTCATCAAGTCGCTGTTGAATACACCAAGGCTAACCAATAGTTCAAAGTCCTTTAGCGTCAGTCCAGTAACCTTACGGAATAGTTCAGGTTCCAACTGCATGATAACATCTTTCAGACTGTATTCACGGTAGTCCGTAAGATACATAAAGACTGGAATACGTGTAGCAAACTTGATGAGTTTCTCCTGGATTTCTTTGCGTTTGCTCTTGAATTCCTTTTCCTCTTCCGTCAGTTGTTTCTTCTCCTTTTGAGTCAGATTCTCGCCTTTCTCCTTCTTGGTATTCTTTACGTGTTCAGATTTGTTGATGATGGTTTCAATGTCGGAGTTGAGATTTCGGAAGCCTTCGATGTTCATTAAGGCTGCCATTGCCTCAGGATTATTCATCAATCGTTGCAGGGTAGCGTTATCTACATTCACCAGCACAGCGCTCTCCCACCTTCGGGCCAACAATGTAGCCGTTGTGCCGCTCATGGCCATATCCAGCACACCTGCTGCATCTATTTCCTTCATGGATGAGCCGTCGAATGCCAGTATAGGCAAGAACTTGATAAACTCCTCTACTTTCTTCTCCGGGTTACTCTCCTCCACATTCAACTGACAGCTATATTCCTCCACTTGACGTAGGGCACGATTGGGAGCAAAGTCAAAGACATAGCAGAAAGGCTTTAAAATAACTTCTTCGCCATATTCATCTTTGGTGGTCCAAGGCGATTGAACGCGGAAAGCAGCCTGAAAATAGGTTTCAGGCGAAGTCGTGTTGCGCAACATCATAATACCCGTCCAGGGCTTCACAGTAACACCCGTTGAAAGCTTTCCACAAGAGAGTGTTATGGTCTTTGTCTGTTGCGGGTCGCCCATTGCATTATATACAGGAATTACGGCATTGGCACCCATTCCAGCCTCATTACCTGCTGCCACGATTATCTCATAGTCATCAAAGAAACGGTTGACACGCTTTTTCAGTAACGCTTTCATCGCCTTGCAGGCAGCTACAGATGGCAGGAACCAATAAGTGTGTTGCAGATAGCTCAACAATCGGCTGTCAGAAAAAGGCATTGGTGGTTTCTCTGCGCCGAGTTTCAGGTCGGCAACTATATTCTCCGTGTAGCTTCCCCTTATCAGCTCCAGCCATTTCTGCACATATTCCTCATGAATGAAAGCATCGTTTTCGGCACGGAAGAACTCATTTAGGTCGAACTCGTCAAACTCTCCCTGTGAAGCTATTTCCCTAATGCTGTCAGGCAGCTGATAAGTCAGCATTACCATCTTGGGCAACTGAGCATAGGGGTTATTGGGTCCTTGCCACTTTTCTTTTTCCGATTGCTCGTCAGAGTAAGTCCAGTTGTATATCTGCTCTTCTATGAACTCGCCTGTAGAGATAGCTCGGAAAGGTGTACCAGACAAATATAGGTACGCGCCTGTTCGCAACGGCATCAGTTCCTCATCGTATAGTTCACGGGCTTCTACCTCCTTGGTGTTGTAGGCATCTTCCGAAATCAATTCACTCACCTCTTCAGCTCTTCTGAGAGCTGGGTCTTTCTTGTCATAGAAACTTTTGGCATTCTTTCCCCATGCGCCGTAATGGTATTCATCCAGGACTATACAGTCCCAGTTTACCGTCTGAATCCATTCATTAGTAGCTTTAATACCTCCCACGGCATTTTTGCCCAGAACATCTTGGAAAGAAGCGAAGCACACAAAAGGCTTACGCTCATTCACATAGTTAAACTCCCTGTCTTCCTGTTTCTGGCAGAATTGCCAACCCTCAAAGTCCTTGTGTGTCAGCAAATCCTCTTCCCAAGCCGTCTTTACAGCAGGCTTGAAGGTCAGCACCAGCACCTTTGTCCAGCCCATCTTCAACGCCAGTTGATAGGTGGTGAACGTCTTGCCGAAACGCATCTTGGCATTCCAAAGGAAATGGGGTGTGAGTCCTCTGTTCGTGGGGTCTTGCTTAAAGGCAGTAAAGTATTTGGCAGTTTTCTCTACAGCTTTCTCCTGTTCTGGTCTCATAGGGAAGCTATAGATACGTTCCACCATTGTATCTTTTCCGTCAACAGCTGTAGCGATTGCTTTCTCTACTTTCTTTACATCGCAGACAAACCATTCGCCTTCCGGATTACGAACATGGTCTTTTCGGAGAATGCGGTGGATAATATGGTCGTCAAAAGATGTACCATCCTTGCGCATAGTTCCACATTGCGGGTGGTGTAGCCCACCTTAAGCCAACCTGCGTGTGCAGGTATTCCCACATGCTCATAAGCATAAATGGTTGGTGTCTCCTCAACCTTATTTCTCAGTAAATCCTGTGCTGCCATAACTGTTTTAGGTATGTTTTAAGATAAATTCTTTCAAGTTTCTATTCTTATATTTGCTCATTTCGGTATTTCTCACTAACTTTGCGATATAATAGCAAAAAAAGTAGAGAAATTATGGAATCCGCGACTTTACAATCTAAACCGTTCACTCCTTTCCAGATTGAAATGTTGGAAATGGTCTCCAGAGTTTCATCTGAGACTGAGATGCAAGACATACGTCGCCTGTTTGGCCAATATTTTGCCAAGCGGGCAGAGGATGCCCTTGACCGCCTTTGGGATGAGGGAGTGCTTAACGAAGGCGTGTTGGAAGAATGGAAGCACGAACACATGCGAACTCCATATAAACAATGATGAACATAGTTCTCGACACCAATTGCTTGCTGATGTCGCTTTCGCGTCGCAGCCCATATTATCTTGTTTGGCGAGACTTTGTTGACGGAAAGTACACACTTTGCATCACCAATGAGATTCTTGCTGAGTATGAAGAAATTCTTACGCAGAAAGTGGGTACTGAAATTGCATCTAATGTTATTAATGCCATTCTCGATTTGCCTAATACGAAGCTGGTTCAGGTATTCTATCATTTGCATCTTATAACAGCCGACTCGGACGATAACAAGTTTGTGGATTGTGCCTTTAAGACCAATGCCCGATACATTGTTACTCAGGATCGTCATTATGATGTACTCAAGCAAATCTCTTTCCCGCATATTGATGTTGCAAGCATTGATGAGTTTCTCAAAATTCTTCGAGGATAGAAACTCTCCGAAAGTCATTTTTATTCCATTGGGCGAATCATAGATTCTATAAACGCTATTTCCTCTTGGGTTAAGCCGTACTTCTTATATAGCATCTCGTCTGTCCAAGGATGAGAGAAGTCTTGGAGGGGGACGAATTGGTAAACATCTCTCGGAGCATTTTGTGTTTTCTTCATAATTAGGACAAGGTATCGGAAAAGCCTGGTTTTTATGTAGGAGATAATATTAATACATTCTTGTTTTGATAATATCCTTTCTTTGGGATTATATCCAATGACAATGTATGTCTGGGAGCAAACACTACCAGGCTCACCATAGAAAGGGACTCCTATTATTTGATGTGGAAAAGATTCGCCTGCTCCATATGCCTTAGAAATATAAACTTTGTCAACATTAATTGCCTCATTCCCTTTAGGTATATCAAAACTATTAATCCATCCATAACCACAGGGTATTAGATTCTTGTTGAGATAGTACTTAATTGTATTCTCTTTTGTTTGTTCTTGAGTGTAACCTCGCCAATTGGAGCCCAGTTTCTCATGCGTCGTAAAGAAATCACGTGGACTAACCAACATAGAGAAATTTTCACGTTTATAATATTCTCCCTCAATCGAAATTATTTTCTTCAATATATCCAATGCTTGATTATCCCTTACCAAAATACCCGTATTAAATGAGTCTAAGTAATCATAACGATTTGTGATATTACACCCATCAGATAAGTAATATTTACTTTTGCCAGTGTATTGTGGAGAAAGCATGAAATAATTAACACCACCTTTAATTTCAATACCGTTAAAACATTCTTTTGCGTCTACGAAATCGTGTATTTCAATGAAATGATTACAATGAATCATCTTGTCAACCCAATCGTCGGGAATTCCTTGTGCAGATTTTGTCATCCACCTAGATGGAGTTATCATACAAATGTATTTAGGATTCAGTTTACATGCTTGCTCGATAAACAAATGATATATAGACGAAGAGTAAGCAGAATTTGTTGTCGTATTTTCCGATGCTCTACTCAATTGATACGGTGGATTGCCGACTATAACATCAAATTTCATATTTGGAAAGAATATATTTGGATTGTTAGTGTGAATAAACATATAGGCGTATTGCTCTGCTTCGGAGCCCCGGTCGTAAACGGATTGGCTAGCTCCACAGAACTTACATTTTCCGTTCTCCCACGTATGCTTAATGTTCTTATAAATAATGTTGCCACTCTCTGTGTCGAACTTAGATATGCTGAACTTGCCGTTTGCATGTTTGCTGCAATAAACAGAACGGCGAGCCAGCAAAGAAGTGAGTTCTGTTATAGCGATTCCAAAGACCTGCTTGTGCAGAATATGGTCTATACGTTCTTGACGGTCTGGTATCTGAGACTCCAGCCCTCTATCAAGTCGCTTTACTATCTCTCGAAGGAAGACTCCACTTTTGGTAAATGGGTCAAGAAACGTAGTATTGGGATTGCTGAACAACTCTTGAGGCAAAAGATCGAGCACCTTGTTTGCTAACTCTGGCGGCGTGAAAACCTCATCATTACTCAGATTGGCGATGCAGTTCAGCACATCGGGGTTATAGATTCCCCTACCAACCTCCCCTTTATGGGAGGCTTTTTTGTCTTCTGAATGTTGTATCATGGTAACAGGTCAATAAATCTTACTTCCTCATTCTTTTCCCAATCGCGAATGATGCAGTAAATGGTAAACATATCTGGGATGGGATTCTCATGCAGTTCGCCTGGCGAAGGATAATCAGGAGGCGTCCCTCGTAACCCATCCATCTGCCATAGGTTCCAGCTGATGATTTCCGATATTCCGTGAATACTGTCTTGTGAAGGGTTACCGCCAAACTTAGCCTTGTAATAGTCTATAAAGGTAAAGAGCAAAGCTTTGCGAGCCAAGAGCAGATTATCGCCTTGCCACTCATAGCCGTAGGTATTCTGGTAAGCTATTTCTGCCCACTTTAACCAATCATCCTGCGTTTCTGTGTTTTCAGAAACCACACGAAGTTTGCGGTCAAGCAGTCCTATACGTTTAGCGATGGGGATAGCTTCACCCGTGGTAGCATCATAGCGGCTAACAAGATAGGGAGCCTCGCCACAGGTTATTTCCAAGCAGGTTGTTCGGACATAATCCTGCCAAAGTCCCACCTCTCTCACTGGAGAAAGGTTTTCATCAATAAGATTGTTTTGTGCGTTGCAAATCCAGGAGGGGGTAAAGACTTCCGCCATATCTTTGGAGCGATCAGTCTGGTTCTCCTTGGATTTGAGCACACGTGGTTGGATAACCTTGCTGTGTTCACCTGTAATCAAATGAGGTAGAATCTCAGCATGATAATCATATTCACTTCCAAGCGCCTCATAATCATGAGTAGCCCAGAAGATGTTCTTTCCTGTGGTGTGGTCGCGTAGCAATATAGCTAATACATCAGGCGACAACACCAAGTCATAGTCTGGCATTCTTTGCGCTTATAGCTAAAGGCACAAGCACTTATCGGATTCATTTGGGCTTATAAACAACAAGACCCCTATGTACGAAAGAAGCGTGTCCGCTCCTTACCGAACATAGAGGTCCTGAGAAAACCCAACCGAAAGATAAGTAACGTCCACGCTATAAGCGCAGACATTATCAATTATCAGATTCTCGGTTTCTTTTTAGAAATTTCTCAGGTTTCTATGTTCTCCAAGATAACTGCTAATGCTGTTATTAATATTCCAATAAGATTGAAAGGAGCCTCCACCGAGGACTTGCTGCTCCATAAAGGAGCATATCTTCACTTTCTTTCTGCAAAAATAACGATTATTCTAATACGTACAAAGAAAACGGGTGTTTTTTTATGAAACGGGATATCATCTTACGCCTTACAGTTTACAGTTTCTAATTCTGTCTTGAAAAGACATGCGTGGTATACAGTATACAGTATACCGATTCTTAAACTGTAATACCGTAAGAACTGTAAGAACATAAGGAAAAGTCTTGACAAACCGGAAACTGCCAAACGGAGAGAAAAAGACTCGA
>CADAWW010000191.1 GCA_902791675.1 uncultured Bacteroidales bacterium | reverse complement strand
GCCAGCGAACAGGTAGCATTCAGGTCGGGAACCAAGACAACCTTGTCGGGACAAAGAATCTTATTGGTTTCGCCCATAAAGTGAACACCGCACATCACAATGATGTCAGCCTCCGTCTTGGCAGCCTTCTGTGCCAGCGCCAGGCTGTCACCTATAAAATCGGCTATATCCTGTATTTCACCCTCCGTGTAATAATGCGCCAAGATAACGGCATTCTTCTCTTTGCACATACGGCGAATCTCGGCCTTAATATCCGTACCTTCCGGAATGGGCTCGTTTACGTAACCCAATTCTTTCCACTTATTATCAACAATCATTATATATTATAATTTATTTTTTTCTTTAAAGATAAAATAGATATGATGATGATGATGTCTTGTTAATAGTGTTAATAATTGGTGAAAGATGAATGCATAAATATACATTGATGGTTATCAACATCCTTATGAACAAGGTTATCAACATCCTATCATCATACTTTTATATTACCTAACTTACTATTTTTCTTTCGCTTATATATTATAAAATTGTTTTTTGCTTATAGGTTTTCAACATTTGTTTATAAGTTGCAAATATAAAAAATATATCTCATATATGGGTTTAATAACTCAATAAAAATACGTTGAAAGCTTTATAATAACTCTTATGGCTTTTGTTAATAACTTATTTGGATAGCCTTTTGCACCTCTTTTTGTTAATAATTGCGGATATTTAAACAAGTTTTCAAGGGAGTTATCAACATATTTTGTTAATTTTGTGGAAAACTATTGAAGGATGAGAAAACTGAAGGTAACGGAAATGGGCAGAAAGAGTGTGGAGGAATTCAAGGATTCGCACAAGATGCCTTTGGTGGTTGTACTGGATCACGTAAGAAGTTTATATAATGTAGGAAGTGTATTCCGTACCAGCGATGCTTTTCTGGTACAGGGAATATGTCTGTGCGGCATTACGGCCCAGCCTCCTCATCCCGAAATACATAAGACGGCTCTGGGAGCCGAGGACAGTGTGGAATGGAAATACTTCGAACGTACGCAGGATGCGGTGATGTGGTTGAAGCAGGAAGGCTATACTGTTCTGGCTATCGAGCAATGCGAAGGAAGTACGATGCTGCAGGACTTTGTACCTGACAGAGAAAAAAAATATGCTGTTGTTTTGGGAAACGAAGTAAAGGGTGTGCAACAGGAAGTAGTGGATATGTGCGACGGCTGTATAGAGATTCCCCAGTTCGGAACCAAGCACAGCATGAACGTAAGTGTAACGGCTGGAATAATAATATGGTCTATAGCTGACCGTTTTCTACTAAGAGAACAACCCGCTCGATAAGTTTGTCATCGTCTTCGGGCTGGTATTCTTTCTTCAGCGAAGCACGGAAAGTCCAGGCAAATATCTGATAGAAGGTAGCCTTGGTAGGACCGAAGAAAGCTTTTACTATCTCGTACGAACTTTGGTTACACTCCCTATCCACCAGTTTTATTAAAAGCTTGCCTTGGCTGTAGGTAAGTTTCTTCATCTCAGGCGTATACTGGCGTTTGATATCTTTTTCTATATTGGCGATATGCTCCTGTTTTGATTTCTTGTCGGGCAGCATCTCCAGCACCTCGTAGGTTTCGTTGATAATACCGTTGACACGTTGGGCTATGGGAAGGACTTTCTTTACGTTGTAAACCAACTTATTGAATTCCCTTCGCTGCTTCTCGCTTTTGAATTTCAGTGGTGCATAGATCCACACACCCGGGTGCCACGTATAGCACCAGACGGTATCTCCGTTTTCTATTTCGGGTTTCTTGTATCGGTAGCGTTGGATTTTAAGTTGATAGCTTCTGGGTTCCTCGGGTAAGAGTTCCAGTTCGCCAAAATCCTCTTCTTGTGCTCGTGCGGCATTAGAAAACAGGAGGCAGACGCCGAATATGATGAAGAAACGTTTCATTTTCGGCTGCAAAATTATGAAATAATGTTCAATGTTCCATGTAACACATCCATTGTTTAAACTTTTTTGTATCTTTGTGCGAAAATAAAACAATTCTTATGAGTACAATTATCTATCCTTCACCTATATTCGGACCTGTTCACAGCAGAAGGCTGGGTATCTCCCTGGGGATAAATCTCTTACCCGAGGGAGGCAAGCTGTGCAGTTTCGACTGCGTGTATTGCGAATGCGGACTGAACAGCGAACGCAGAACACACAATCCCCTACCCTCTGCCGACAAGGTAGAAGAGTGCCTTAAGCGCAAGCTCGAGGAATTAAGGCAAGAAGGTATAACACCCGATGTGTTTACCTTTGCCGGCAATGGAGAACCTACCCTGAATCCTCATTTCCCCGAGGTAGTGGATAGGGTTATCAAGATACGTGATGCGTATTGTCCGCAGGCCAGGATAAGCATCCTGAGCAATGCTACGCAGATTCACCGGTCCGAGATAAGGGAAGCCCTGATGAAGTTCGATAATAACATCCAGAAGCTCGATACCGTCTCACGCGCATATATATATAAGGTAGACAGGCCGCAGGGGCATTACGATGTGGAGGAGCAGATCAGGCACCTTGCCAGTTTCGACGGGCTAGTAATCATCCAGACAATGTTTATGGATGGGACATTGGATGGCGAAAGTGTCTGCAATACCACATCTGAATACGTTGAGCCGTACATAGAAGCCCTGAAGCGCATCCGTCCCCGCAAGGTGATGATTTATACCATCGACCGCGAGACACCCGTTAAGGGTTTGCTGAAGGCTAAGCCCGAGGTGCTGGATGCTATAGCCGAACAGATCAGAAAGGCAGGCTTCGAGTGCAGCGTAAGCTATTGAGGGTTATGAGGTTATAAGGTTATGAGGTTTTGAGGTCAAAAATTGAAAGAAAAAAAATTATGGAACAAGTTGGATTTTATTTGGTCTCTCTTCCTTACGAACCTTGTAACTTCAATTTGCAGTACTATCGTCTTCAGCATAAAGATTTATAATGATTACTTCCGAAATAAACATAATTAAAATGAAACATTTTCTCTTTTTTATTTTCCTTCTCTGTGCTCTGACTTTTCAGGCAAAGGAAAACAGATGGGGTGTCAGCGGACCACATTCCGTTCAGTGGGAAACCTCGAAGGGCGAACTGCCCTATACCGACCATATAGAGATGTCGGGCCTTCGTGCCTCGGTGGTTTACTATTGGGGTGTGGATGAAAAGAAGCAGTTCCAGATAGACCGCCATCTGGTGTTCCCTATGCTCAGGACCATTCCCAATAACACCCACGCCAGCTGGATGCCGCGTTGCGATGCGGATTTCCTGAAGGGAATGACAGCCAACAAACGTGCTATGACCGGAGAGGAAGTAAAGACGGTTACCATCGATGGTATTCTGAATATCCATAGCACCATAAGGGGCGACGGTAACGAGTTTGAGCTGACGCGCCAGTATTTCCCCAGTACCACCAGTGCTGCGGTCTGCGAGATATATACCATCAAGAATATTGGCAAGAAGAAAGAGACCATCCTCGTGCCTGCTCTTTATCAGGTTCGCACCACCAATAAGGAGGACGGCACACGCGGCTCCTACAAACTGGTGGCCAGAACAGAATTTAAGGAAGACTTCAAGAAAACGCTGGAGCCAGGAGATTCTGTATCTTTTGATTGCTCTGTTCAGGCATACGCTGAAAAAGATGAACAGGAAAAAGAAATATTTGTTTCTAAGTTCGAATATGGATTACGCAGGATGTTTGTGACGAAGGTTGCCGATAACAACCTGCAATTCACTTGTCCTGACAAGACCATCCAAACCCTCTTCCAGATGAGTAAGATTCGTGCCAGCGAGAGTATCTTCCACACCCAGAACGGACTGATGCACGCTCCCGGAGGCGAATCGTACTATGCAGCCATGTGGTGCAACGATCAGGCTGAGTACGTCAATCCCTTCTTCCCCTTCCTGGGGTAC
>CADAWW010000190.1 GCA_902791675.1 uncultured Bacteroidales bacterium | reverse complement strand
GTAAGCTCAACTGCCTTACGAACACCTTCGTTACCCCAAGTGGAAACGCGCACATTCTCATTTACCATCCATATGGCATTGAATCCGTCGGTAACATTGATGTGTGATAATGTAGTGGTGAAGTCCACCTTCCTGGTTTTCAACTCGTACGCCAAGGCCATCCTGTTGATGTGTACACCTTCCAGATTCTTGTTTCCATAATCCAAGGTGTATGGTCCCTTCACCCTGTTATTATAAAGATATTGAAGTGAGGGACGTATTATGCGCATGGCATAACTGGCTGATACCGTGTTCTTTGCATCAATATGATAGGCTATTCGGGCCTGAGGGATAACATCGTGAAGATTCTTTTCGTTCATGCGGGTGTAATCATACTCTATGCGGGCATCAGCCTCAATAACCTTTGTCTTAAGCCTATAACCTGTAAAAATGCCAATCGTCTGTGTACGATGGAGAAATTCACTGTTGTTGGACGCTAATTCATCCAGCCATTGCCCGTCATACGTATGAATGAGATTATTGCTATACTTAACGCCCGCATTCAGCAGATGGCCTTCTACAAGGGGACGCTTCCAGTCGAACAACACCTCGTGCCTTTGTATCTTTATATCAGAGGTAATAAGGTTAAGTCGGTACATACCGGGACCAAAACCTGTTGTCTCCGTCAATTCCTGTAAGGTGTTATCTTCGTCTTTATCCAGGCTGTAGTTGTACTTCAGCATCAAACTCTCCCCTTTTCGATTGGTATGGCGGAGATAGGAAGCCTGCACATTTACCTCGTTTCTGTTCAGCCTGGGTGAATGAATAACCGACTTTACACTTGACAGTAACGAGCCGTCGGCACCATACATATATTCCATTCGGTTGCCGTTATCCATCCTCTGTGTATAAACACCGTCAATACTAGCCTGGAGAATATTGCGGCTATCCAAACCGTACTGTATATCAGCACCATAACTCATGTAGGTTAACTCATTTTCCAACTCCTCTTCAAGGGTGTAATGGTTACCGGTACTAGTATAGATAAAGTCCAGGCTATTGGATTTTGTGGCATTATAGGATCTTTTACCAATAATATTCCAATATGGCTTAATGAAGAATTTGCCTGTGTTAATCTTCAGAGTGACCCCAGACTCATAAGCAGCCGTCTCGCCATATCCGGCACCTGCCATAGCTTCTCCCTCCACCTTAGTCTGTGCATGTGCCGACATAGATAATGAAAGCATTGTATATAATATCAACCTCCTCATATCCGGAACTTTAAACCTGATACTTCATTTTTCATTTCTCCCCTCCTTAGAGGGAGGGGTTGGGGGTGGGTCTTCACTTTTTAACTTTAACCCATCCCACGTACGTAAGTAGCACCACATTCATCATCAGAGCATACAGAATAGCTGGAATGGCAAAGCGACCATCGTTGAAGACAAAAGGACTGGAGGCAATGGCAATGGCTTGTGCTGCATTCTGCATACCCACCTCAATGATTATGGTACGGCGTTCTGTCTTTTTCAATCCAGTCATATAACACAAAGCTGCCGCAAATGAGATAGCCACAAGCAACAACAATGTTACAGCAAAGCCCAACACGCTAAAGTTTGTTGTAATGGTCTCTTTATGCTGTACAAAGAAGATACCTGCCAATAACATCAAAGCTGGGAATGCTAACTTAGAAAGTACCTTGGCAATACGTGCGGCCAACTCAGGCTTGTAATACCTGATTAAAATACCGATAACTATAGGTATCAACATGGTCACAAGGTTCTGCATCAGCAGATTTTTAATGGGTAACTGGATACCGACTTGTTGTCCGACTGTACTGGTAACCACCTGCATAATCAGGGGAAGGGTGAAAAGTGTAATGATACTGCTCATCGCAGTCAGCGAAACGGAAAGTGCCACATCGCCCTTTGCCAGCATACTAAAGATATTACTTGAACTACCGCCTGGACAACATGCTATCAACACCAAGCCAATGGTGAAGATAGGATCAAGATGCATGACCAATGCCACAGCCCATGCCAACAATGGCATAATCAATTGTCCGAAGAGGCCGCCCACTACGGCTTTTCCTCTTTTTATCACTAAAAGAAAATCCTTTGCTTCCAGCGTGAGTCCTAAACAAAACATCAGCAATGTGAGGATAGGAAGCACTATTAAAATACTATTCATCTACGCGTTATCCAAAATTTGCTTGCAAAGATACGGCATTTATCGGAAAAAATGCCTACATTTGCGCCAAATTAATAGATATAATGCAATTAGCATGCTGTTATTGTAATAAATCTAAGCGAAACATAACGGCATCATAACGATAATAAAATTTTTTATTTTATGAAAAGATTGTTCTCAGTATTTGCACTGATTGGACTTGTAATGACCGCCAGTGCACAGTTTAATTTGCAGTTTCATTACGATTTGGGTCGTCACATGAATCCTGAATCAGAGGCTAACCGACAGTTATTCACTGTTACGGCAGAATTTTTTAAAGCCGACAAATTAGGCTCTACCTTCTTGTTCATAGATATGGATTACAGAGGAGAAGGGCCTCAGAACAATGGTGCTATTGGAGCTTATTGGGAGATGAGTCGCGACTTTACCTTTGCCAAAGTAAAAAACACTAATAGCAGTTTCTCAGCTCATTTTGAGTATGACGGCGGTCTGAAGAACACATTCTCCTTCCAACAGAGCGTATTGGTGGGTCCTGCATGGAATTGGCACAGCAACAATTTCAACAAAACATTCACCTTCCAAGCCTTGTACAAGCAATACTTTAAAGGTGCCGGGAACGATGCGCTTCCCTCTTTTCAGACAACCGCCGTCTGGGGTATCAACTTTGCTAAAGGCCTGTGTACCTTTACCGGCTACGCAGATTTATGGTACGGATATATACCTGAATTTGATGGAAACAACGTTCAGAAGAAAGGAATCGTGATTAATGCTGAACCACAATTCTGGTTTAATGTGTTCGGCAAAGACAGGCAGAACAATAAGCTAAGTCTTGGTACGGAGGTTAAGATTAATAACAATTTCATCTGGAGAACCAACAACAGCACACGTACATTCTTCGTAAACCCCACCTTAGCTGTTAAGTATACATTCTAAACAAGTATAATATATAAATATCATAAAGGGAGTAACGATTTGTTACTCCCTTATTTAATTTTATTCAATTCCCTGAATAGATTGCAGAATAGTAGCAGAACAACTTTCGTCAGAAGGACGAGGAGCATCGGCATTGATAATACCACCATCAGGACCTACAATAATAAAACGGGGAATTGTTTCTAATGCTATAGCACTAAAGAAAACATCAGCATCTTCGGAAGAGATGCGATACTGTTCCCATGCTGGTTTATCCTCAGCTATCTTCTTTACCCATGCTTCACGGTCCTGGTCAACAGAAATACTAATGATACGTACATCCTGATTGTCGGAAAGCTGTTTTGATAATGTTTCCAAATGAGGAATCTCTGCACAACAAGGGGGGCACCAGGTTGCCCAAAAATCAAGGTACAATGTCTTTCCGAATAAACTGGAAAGTTGAAGCGTTGAACCATCTGCACGTTCTAAAGTGATATCAGGCATAATAATATCAGGAACATCTGCAGATATGCTATCGGTAGCAGGTGTTTTCTCTGCATTATTACTTTTAGGCTGACAACCAGCGAATGCGGCAGACACGAGTGTCATTACAACAAGAAATGCTTTAAATTTCATTTTATTACATATTATAGGTTAAATTATTTTTTTGCAAAAATACGAATAAGTAAGAGAAATGCAAAAGGAAAACTAGTTTTTCTTTTCATTTCCGAACGGGAGTATTTTCGAGGCGACAGCTTCAAAAATACGATTAAGCGAGCGGAATACAAAATAAATCCTGTTTATTTTTATTACCAAGCTATTTCTATACCCGCAGCCAGCTTCGCATGCTGAATTTGCATAATATATAATAAGGTATAGATGAATTTATGAATAAATAC
>CADAWW010000189.1 GCA_902791675.1 uncultured Bacteroidales bacterium | reverse complement strand
AACTCGGTCTATAAGCTGACCTTCGACCAGAACGGCAACCTGTCCTCTATCGTGGACAAACGCTACAACAAGGAAATTGTGGAGCAAGGAAAGGCTATCGGTCTGATTGTCTTTACGGAATGCGAGAGCCACGCATGGCCTGCATGGGAAATCCTGAAGAAGACGGTAGACGGGAATAAGGTAACCGTAAACGAAGGGGTTAGCGTAAAACTGGTTGAGAATGGACAGCTACGCAAAACGGTAAAGGTGACAAAACGATACGGTGAGTCCGAGATATCGCAGTACGTAAGCCTGTACGAAGGTGCCTTGGCCGACCGTATTGACTTCTACAACGAGGTGGAATGGAAATCGCTGAACTCGTTACTGAAATGCACATTCCCCCTGAGCATCAGCAACCCGATGGCGACCTACGATCTGGGACTGGGCTCTGTGGAACGCTGTAACAACGAGGACTTTAAGTACGAGGTTTATTCGCACGAGTGGACTGACCTTACGGACAAAAGCGGTGACTATGGCCTTACCATTATCAATAACTGTAAATACGGATGGGACAAACCGGCTGACAACGAGCTGCGCCTCTCGCTGCTTTGGTCTCCAGAGGTGGGCAGAGGCTATGCCTACCAGAACAAGCAGGACTTCGGTCACCACGAATTCACCTACTCCATCATCGGCCATAAAGGGGCGCTGGACAAGGGACTGGCTGTGGAACAGAGCACCATGCTGAACTCTCCCCTACGTGCCTTTGAGGCCACAAAACACGGTGGTGAGTTAGGACGGGAGTTCTCGTTTGTCGCATCCGACAACAAGAACGTCACTATTCGCGCCTTCAAGAAAGCTGAGGCCAGCAACGAATACGTTATCCGTGTATACGAGAACAGCGGAACAGCTCAGCAGGCTAAGCTTACCTTTGCCGCTCCCGTCCTGAAGGCTGCAGAAGCAGACGGCACAGAGAAGACACTGGGTGCTGCCAGTTTCAGCGGCAAGGACCTGAACGTGGATATCAAGGGATATGGTGTTAAGACCTATAAGCTGACCTTCGGTAACCAGAGAAGTATGGCAGAGATTCCTCAGGCCGAAATTCCGCTGCGATGGAACAAGCGATGCTTCTCGTTCAACGAGTTCCGTAACGGAGCAGACTTTGACGGCGGCTACAGCTATGCCGCAGAACTGTTGCCGAAGGACGGTCTGAAGGTTGAAGGCATACATTTCGGTTTCCAGGATATGGACGGCCAGAACGGATATGCTTGTTGGGGCGATACCATCACGTTGCCGGAAGGTAAATATAATAAGGTGTTTTTCCTGGCAGCTGCTGCAAAGGACGATGCTGAAGGATATATATACTTCGCTGTTCCCGGAAAGAAAGGGAATACTGTGGACAGCGTAGCCGTAAACGTACCATACTACACAGGATTCGTCGGACAATGGGGACACGATGGACAATGCGAGGGATTCATGAAGGACGGACAGATTGCATACGTGGGTACGCACCGCCATTCCTCTGAGGGCGATGAGCCATACGAGTTTACCTATATGTATAAGATTGGTGTTGATATTCCAAAGGGTGCAACCCAGATTATCATGCCGCGTCAGCCCAACATCGTTATCTTTGCCGCCAAGGTTGCAGACGCACCTTCACAGCTGAAGGTTGCCTCGCAGATGTTCGTAACCGGTAATAAGAGCAATACCGTAAGCAAGGAGAAGGCGGTTCGTGCCAATCTGCTCAAGGAGGCAAAGATAATTGCAAAGACCGGAGAAGTAAACGAACGCGAGTCGGCAGAAAAAATGACTGACGGAGATGTCCGTACCAAATGGTGCGACACCAAAGAGGCACCGAACTATGTTGCCTTCGACCTGGGCAGCGAAAAGACCATCAGCGGCTGGCGCCTGTTGAATGCCGGTTCGGAAGGAGGAGGCTACATTACACGCAGTTGCATGCTGCAGGTCCGTTCGTCACTGACATCGGAGTGGGAGACCGTAGATCTTTTGGATGGTAACAAACAGAACGATGTGATACGCAGCATAGAACCCGTCAAGGCACAGTACGTTCGTCTGTACATCACCTCTCCCACACAACGCGTAGGCAAAGACGCATGCCGCATCTATGAGTTCGAGGTTTACGAATAAAAACTTTCGGGAATAATGCTTGGGTGTCGTAAAAAAGATGTATCTTTGCAAAAAGAAAAACAAAAACACAAAACAATATTGACATGAATAGCATTCAAACTATGAACCGCGCAGCCGATAACATACGTATTCTGGCTGCTGCTATGGTAGAAAAGGCAAAGAGCGGTCATCCAGGCGGTGCCATGGGTGGAGCCGACTTTATCAACGTGCTTTACAGCGAATATCTGCAGTATGATCCTAAGAACCCCACATGGATGGGACGTGACCGTTTCTTCCTTGATCCCGGACACATGGCTCCCATGCTGTATGCCGAGTTGGCACTCATCGGGAAGTATTCTCTGGAAGAAATCCAGCAACTGAGACAATGGGGCTCTCCTACCCCAGGTCATCCTGAGGTATGCTATCAGCGCGGCATCGAGAACAGTTCCGGTCCATTGGGTCAGGGACATGCATATGCAGTTGGTGCAGCCATTGCCGCGAAGTTCCTGGCTGCCAAGACGGGCAATCCGACCTTCGGGAAAGAGACCATCTATGCTTACATCAGCGACGGTGGTATTCAGGAAGAAATCAGTCAGGGTGCTGCACGCATAGCAGGAAGCCTGGCTCTGGACAACCTGATTATGTTCTACGATTCGAACGATATTCAGTTGTCAACAGAGACCAAGGTGGTAATGAACGAGGACACTGCTGCGAAGTATCGTGCGCTGCAGTGGGAGGTTATCGAGATTAACGGAAACGACGTTGCCCAGATTCGCGAAGCCATAGAGAAGGCTAAAGCTGTGAAGGGTAAGCCTACCCTTATCATCGGTAAATGTATTATGGGTAAGGGAGCCCTGAAGGGTGACGGTACCAGCTACGAGCGTAACTGCAGCACACATGGTGCACCCCTTGGCGGCGATGCCTTCCGTAACACCATCAAGAACCTTGGAGGAGATCCAGACAACCCATTCGTAATCCTTCCCGAGGTACAGGCTATATACGAAGCACGTAAGAAGGAACTCGAGAATATTGTTGCCAAGCGTTACGAGGAAGAAAAGAACTGGGCCGAGAAGCATATGGATATGGCTACTCAGCTGGAGGACTGGTTTGCCAAGAAGGTTCCTGCCGTCAACTGGGACGAGGTTCAGCAGAAAGCCAACGATGCAACACGTAATGCCTCGAGTGCCTGTCTGAATATTCTGGCCAAGCAGGTTCCCAATATGATTGTCGGTTCTGCCGACTTGAGCAATTCCGACAAGACAGACGGATTCCTGAAGGGTGGAGCAACCTCTATCTCGAAGGACAACTATGCCGGCGGATTCTTCCAGGCAGGTGTTGCCGAACTTACGATGGCCTGCTGCTGCATAGGTATGGCGCTGCACGGTGGTGTTATCCCCGCTTGCGGTACCTTCTTTGTATTCAGTGATTACATGAAGCCTGCCGTACGTATGGCTGCCCTTATGGAACTGCCCGTGAAGTTTATCTGGACCCACGACGCCTTCCGCGTCGGCGAGGACGGTCCTACACACGAGCCTGTTGAACAGGAAGCTCAGATTCGACTGATGGAGAAACTGAAGAACCATAGCGGCCGTAACTCTATGCTTGTTCTGCGTCCTGCAGACAGCAAGGCAACGACCGTCTGCTGGCAGCTGGCAATGGAAAACACCAAGACTCCTTCTGCACTTATCCTGAGCCGTCAGAATATCGAGGACTTGCCGGAAGGCACCGATTATAACGGTATAAAGATGGGTGCATACCTTACAGCAGACAGCGATGAAAAGTTCGATGTTATTCTGGTTGGTAACGGCTCGGAAGTCAGCACGCTGGTAGCCGGTGCCCGTCTGCTTCGTCAGGACGGCATAAAAGTTCGCATCGTAAGTGTCCCCAGCGAAGG
>CADAWW010000188.1 GCA_902791675.1 uncultured Bacteroidales bacterium | reverse complement strand
TCTGCTGGACGAACAGGACATTCTTGCCGTATGGCTTGAATATGAGGGTTGGATAAGCAGCAGTACCTATCAGCCCAAGCCCAGGCTCTGCAAGTGGAAGGAAAAAGTGACCAGCCGTGACGTGCGTCATCTGACATGGAACATCGCCAAGCGCATGGGTATGGAGAATGGATACAAGAGCGAAAATTGTGGCCGTTTCGTAAAGGCCCTGTTCCCAGACTTGTGCGTCAAGCGTGACGGTTCGCCCTGTACGGACAGCTACCTGTCACAGAACCTGCTCGAGGAAAAGCCCAATGACCTTATCAAGATTGACAAGCCTGAACCACATTCAATAGCTTTCCACTTCCGTGATATGGAAATGAAACAGGCTGTCTGATCATCTTACAATACTGACTCTGCATCGTCGTACAGATTCTTTGCTGGATCTGTGCGGCGATTTTCTATGCCTTCAAGTGAACAAGATTATTACCATGCCAGCCCTCCCATTTTAACAAACAACCAGCTATAACCATAGGCGACCACGCAGATCCATCATCTACCACATTATTCCATTATTATCTCAGCATGATGAATCATATCTTTCGTAACGGAACGATAATGCGCTTCCTTTGCAGTCGAGACACAAAGGTCTCATTCACTATGTATGGTAAAGGAAACTTTGACATTCAACGACCTTCCGCAGGTCGTTGCCGAGCTTCGGGACGAAGTCGTCGGCATGAAGGTGGTACTGCTTGACCTTCAGAAAGGACAAACGAAGCAGAAGATGGAACGTGTGCGTCGTACGATGAACGTGGAGGAGGCTGCGGACTACTTGCGTATGCCTCTCAACACCCTCTACATGAAGTTGCAGAAGGGCGAGGTGCCTGGATCGAAGCCCGGCAAGCGTTGGGTATTGTTCAATGACGAACTCGACAAGTGGCTGGAGGTGAAGCGCAAGAATGCCGTACCCCTGACCACCGAGGAAGAGAACGATGCCATCCTTTCGTCCCATCGTCGTAAACCCAACAAGCGTGACTGGTAACATGTCTGACATGACCGAGTGTACAATGTATAGGGTGTATCAGTTGTATGCACTGAAGACAACGGCTACAATGTCCACAACGTATCTGGTTGCAGCATTGGCTACAGTGTATGTGTATACAGCGTTTACACCGGCTACAGTATATACAATGGTTACAATGTCTGCAATGTGTATTTTGTCCGCAATGGAGACAATGTATACAGAGTATTCAACGGAACCAGTGTATAAAGAGTCTACTATGGCGATAATGGATAAACTGTATTCACGATATACAGAGTACACAAAGTCTATAAAGGCCATATTGAAAACAATGTATTTATTTAAAACTTTTTCAATATCAAGGGAGGCGTAGGAAAGACCTCCTGTTGTGCGCTCTTTGCGCAGTATCTTTGTGAGAATGGTTATCCTGTGAAGGTCTTGGATGCAGACATTCAGGCATCCTTGTCCCGTCACAGGGAGAGGGAACTGGCTGCCAACCCGGATGCGGTTATCCCATGGGAAGTGAGTACAGTTGACACGACAGACCGCCAGAGCCTGCAGTCCTCTATCGAGGAAGCAATGAAGTTTGACGGTATTGTCCTCTTCGACATGCCGGGTACCCTCAATGCCGCTAACCTCGACCTGCTGTACAAGGCTGCAGACCTCGCCGTGGTGCCTATCTCCTACGACTTCGACACCATCGATGCTACTGGTATCTTCATCAAGGTCATCAAGCGTGTGAAGGATATCCAACTGGTGTTCCTGCCCAACCGAATCAACACGACCGAGAACCGTGCCGACGACATGAAGCAGCGCGAGGAGACGGTAAAAATTTTTGGCAGGATCGGCAGGGTTACACCGAGGATCAAGCAGAGTGTAGTCATCAAGCGTTACTCAACCATTTCCGCACTTGACAAGTACCAGAAGGCTGCGGTAGAACATGCCTTTAACGCTATTATCGAACAAATTAAACTGTAACGGATATGAGCGAGCAGACGTTTCCCCTTAGTGATTTCAATGACCTCGAAAGCAGTGTCAGGAACATCACCCAGCAGCCGAAGCCCCAGAAGCAGCAGGCGAGACCTCAGGAGCAGAAGATGACTCCAGAGGCCGACGCCAGCAAGCGAGACTGGATGCATTTCACGTTCATCTGTGGCATAGAGATCGTGGGCAAGGTGAAGGCCATCGCACACAAGGAAGGTTTCTCAATTCGCGAAGTCGTAGAGAAGTATCTGAAGGACGGTATCGCCCGCTACGAGCAGAAGCACGGCGCAGTCACTAATCAACGGAGGAACATCGATGACATCCTGTAACCACAGCCTGGCAAACAGAATGTTCCCGACGGTTTGGGGCGCTCTTGTCGTACAGACAATCTCTTGTCGTACAGACAATGCCGGTAGAAACCGAAACTTGCCTTAAGATATGCCAGTTGGAGTTTCGTGCTACCAAAATCGCTATGGCTCTTTTGGCAGACGAACGAACTGGCAATGCTCGCAGGCTCTCATTGGGGAGGCGTTCGCTGGCTCACACCTTTAATAAATGTATGCTTATGACAGTAGACAGAAACGTAACGATGATTTTCCAAGGCTCGCAGCTCATAGAGAAGGCGAGACCTGAGAAGGGCTTCTTCATCAAGTCGAAGAAGCGGTACTTTTCACAGAAGGATGACAAGTGGCACACCAAGTTCTCATGGGAACCCGTGACAGTCGGCGACCTATGGGTAGATGAAAACGGCGGCAAGTGCCAGATGCACTTCAGGGTACGGATGGCTGACGACACCATGTTCCAGGTTGACCAGCCCATCAGCCGACAGCGTTACACGTTGTTCGGTAGTTACAGACAAGGTGCTGCGTGAGAATCGTACAGGACTGCGCATCCGCAAGTGGACTGCCACAGAGATGCTGCACCTGAAAGTGACGAAACGACTGCTGGATGAACTTCGCGGTAATGCGGAAAAATGCGGACAGAATCTTTCGCAGTATTGTACGACGATCCTAAGCGGAAAGCATCCCCGTGCAGCGTTCTCTATGTTCAATGCCATGATTGAGGAGGTTGCCCACCTTTCCGCTGAGCAGCGTATGAAACTCGTCATCAACGGGAGGTCGTATGATTGGTGGCGCGAGCATCTAATCACTGCCCTAGAGTTCTTCGACAGGATGAGGGACAAGGTGTTAAACATGGGAGATTAGCGTATGGTAATCAAGATGTCAACGATAGACGGGGCGCATGCCGCCAACGCTATCAACTATGTGCTCGACAAGGAGAAGGCGAGGAAGGAGGACAAACCCGTCTTTCTCGCCTCCAACAACATCGAGTTGAACCCGATGACGGGTAAGCCATACTCGCCAGTGGCCGTACTGATGGACATGCAGCTGCTGCTGGCTACATCTAGGCATAAGGTTGATGAACCGTTCTGGCGCATCGAGTTGTGTCCGTCGCCGGAGGTCTGCCGGAACTGGACGATGGCGCAGTGGGACAGATTCTGTAAGGACTGTGTTCAGGTGCTGGACGTTACCGACTACAAACGGGAGGCGGTGAAGGACAAAGACGGCAGGCCAGTCATCGACAAGAGGACGGGACAGCCCAAGGTGAAGGTGAGCGGCAGGCACACTATGCTGGCCAAAAGTCAGTATGTAGCCACTGTACACTTTGACACGGGCAAGCCCCATGTACACATTGTGGCCAACCGCCTGGCAATAGACGGCGAGATGCAGGACACACACAAGTGCAAGGAGCGGGCGAAAATGGCTGCAAACATCATTGCCGAGAAATACGGCTGGACGAAGGCCGAGGAGCGGACGAACCATCGGATGGAGCGGATTCACGATGCTGCAATGAAGGTGCTGAAGGGGATGGATGCGTGGGATATCGAGACATACTTCGCCGGGATGCGCAGGAACGGCTTCGAGGTGGAGCCGACATACGATTCGAGGGGCGTTTGCCGTGGGTACTCCGTCGGCGAGAGGCTGTACGACCTCGACGGGAACTACTCCAGTACGGTGATGTACAAGGCTTCGGCCAAAGGGTTCGGGCATGGGCGCGACATCACAGTGTCAAAACTGCCTGACACCTGGCAGAAGATGCACCCTGTGATTATTGAATCTGAGCCGCGGAATATTGAGGAACATCCACGGGTAACAAGGATTGAGGATGAGACCAAGGATAAAAAGACTGTCAATGAACAGCCTATGTCTAAACCGAAGCCGAATCACACTGTGACTTAAGTCCACGGAGGCCGAGAGTGACCGTCGGACAGCCATCTGGCTTGCGCTGAATGCCATCAAGCGCTTTGTGAAGAGTCCGTTCAGGACGGAGTTTAGCCCGCTTGATAGGGAGGACATCCTGCCAGAAGGCATCGTGGCTAAGGCCATCGACATGGGAGAGAATGCCGGTTCATCATTCGACGAAGACAGCCTAAAGAAAGCTGCAATGGAACTGCTTGATCAGTTTGAATGTAGTGCCGAACGTGCGGGTGAAGCAGTCGAAGCTATGCTTGATGTCGTTGCGAACCTTGCCCTGCCGGAAACACAGCCTACTCTTGGAGGTGGTCAGAGTAATAACGACCTGCCGAAGAAGAAGGACGAGGAATGGTATTGGTGGAAGAAGAACGGATTCATCAGACAACAATTTAATAGAGGACGAAAGAGATAGTGTTTTTTATGAGAAGTAAATACGACAGCATGCTTCCATCTGGCGATAGTCAGATGCAGGGAGGCAACAGTGAGACTGGGGGACGGCAAGAAAGCCCCCGTAAGCAGGAGAAGCCGCATACGATCCTGCAAGTCGTTAACAAGCTGAAGGTGCTTTTCTGTGGTGGTCATAAACGTGCGAAACTCTATGACCAGAAGGAGTATGAGCGTGGCGTGAAGGCCGTGATGAAAGGTAAGTTCCTTGTGAAATCAACCCATGAGGCCATTGAAATGCTCATAGACCAGCAGACGCTTCTGGGCAGTATTCCACTTGATGCGATGAGGAACAACAGCAGCAAACTCGTCAATCAAGACATGGACGTCGTGCCGCTGGAAGAGATGAACCAGACTGCGGAGGATATTCTTCAACAGGTGGTCAGGAACATCTATGATTCCAGCCTCATGAAGCGTTACGTCAACGATCTGGCCAAGTCCGACCGCGAGAAATGGCAATTGTCAGAGGTCGACAAGGCGATGGTGAATGGTACTGAAAAGGCCTGCGAGATCATCCGCGACAAGGCAGAGGCTCATCTCATCAGCCTGACCTCGCGCATGGAGTGGTTCCCCATGGTCTATCATCTGACAGACAAGGTGGCACTGGTCGTCTTTCCAGTCCTTGGCTATTACACAGGCAAGTACCACCTGAACGATACCATGACGTTCCTTTGGGCGATGGCCTTTATGCCGATCTTTGTCTTGTCAGCAATTTGGGGCATCAATGAACTGGCAGCGTACTTGGAGCGCAGAAAGAAGAAGCCGAAGTCACGCCGATAGGTCTGCCTGCATCTAAATCCACTGTAAAGAAACGAGGGGCAAAGCCAGCCTCTCGTTTCTTCCTATCATGCTTTGGCGTTTTTGAAAGCCTCCATGTCGCGCAGGATTATTTGCTCCGCATCGTCGAGTCTGGTTTTGAGTTTCTTGTCATCTTTCAGTTTCGAGAGGTAAATCCTCTTTCAATTCCCTGATAATCTTCATGGCACCCTCACACGACCCAACATCAACGAGACTGTCTGCGCTGATGGCTGTACCCAGAATAAAGTAGAGCATGTCATGTTCCACAAGCTTATCTATTCTGTTTTAGTGGTTTTCTTGTGATGCTTCTAACTTAATGTATTAAAATAATGCCTCGTTGATTCACATCAGCGAGGCACATCCTAAAATCATTTTTCTTTTTTTACGCCTTTGAAAGGAGTCCCGTCCTGTTTGCCGTCCATAAACCTTCCATCGGGACCACGTTTGGTCCAAATTCCAGTTTTAGGATTCAGTACTTGACTTCTTTGGCGTACCATACCGTTTCTGTGGCCATCGCCACTTGGAGGATTTGTTGCCATATCCTAAACCAACCCGTCCTTTTCGGGGATTAATGTGGCTGCATGTTTCAGGCAGCCGTTATACAATATTTATCTGAGTAGATGCTTTATCCATTCTACTATTTTTTTGACGAATCCCTTATTGTGTAAGTCTCTATCATCAATATCAAGAAATAGTACTTCGTTATCTTTGATGTAATAATGCGAATGGCATGGGAATTGGTTGTTCCCAATAGAAGGTGAAAGACTTACTCTTTGACCGTCGAATGTGAGCACCCAACCATACTTTCTATTAAGAGGATTTACGACCTTTTCTCCACATCCGCATGCGCATAGGTGAGCAGTAGTGTGATATCTCATCGACACATATAGTTTCCCTTCTTCCAGCCGTTTTGGAATATTGTCTACGAACTCTAACCTAAACTTTCGGGTCATCATAAATGATTTTATTCTTGTTCATTACAAACTCCAGATCGTATGTTCTGGCCGAATCTTGATAAAATCCGAGCGACTGTTTCCATCTAAAGACTGACTCCATGGCAGCGAAAGCATTCAGTTCCGCTATCTGGATGTTATCACGATAGATGTCATCTTCTCCGGCCTCGTTAGTCGCTGAAAAGGCATCATTGAGATAATGATAATGGCCGGGCTCACCATAGGAAATGCGGATAATGCCAGATAGCCCTCCTGCTCTTAAAGAGACCCCTATGCCAGAGTTGACAAACTTCTTGTTATTCTTGATAAGAAAGTTTGCGATCTCATTTCTCACGGCAGCATTATCAATGCACAAAAATATAAAGTCCATTCCAAGCAGGATTTCCTTATTGTTGGGATTGATATTTTCTGCATGTGGGACTATTGCTTCGTTCATATGCTTATACACGCTACTAAGATATTGCACCTTAGTGATATGTTGCTCCAGTATATGAGAGGATGCCGCACCTGGTGCTCTAAACGCATTGTGCTGCTCGAAGATGTCTGAGTCAAATAGGTGTATTTCGTCAAGTGGTAGTTTGGAAATGAAATCCAAAACATATGATCCTGTGCCTCCAAGCCCAACAATGGCGATTTTCATTCCTTTGAACATGTCCGTCAAACCAGCGATATGGGCACGGGAAGAGTTGATGTCCCAATAAACGAGTTTGCTGCCTACTGGCCTTACAAGTTTTTGTTTTTTAAGAGCAAGACATGCGGCCTTATCGGTGTTCTCTGCTGGTGCAGTTATCACTCTCCAATAATTGAGTACCTTATCATAGTAGGTTGGGTACATACCTTTATCGGGATAACACGAAAAGCGATAGTCACTTTTGATGTTATCAAACAAAGGTTGCTGCATCTCCAAGATGCCTAAACCTTTAATAGGTGTACCGTCCATTTCGCATGGTTTGCTTCCAATGAAAAAAGCCGTATGATCATTAGGCTTTTTAATTGTCATGTTTTCCATGTTCATGGGGAAAACCAGTATTCCAGCTTTGATCTCTTTCGACTCTGTGAGGTAAGGTACGCAGTCGGCAACAAAATTGCCGCTGCGTACGTCAAAGCTAATCCCTGCATCTTGAATTTTCTGTAAATCCTCGTTATGACTGATGAGAGATGGCAACATCGAATTCCATTCCATTTGTGACATAAACGGTTTTTCCTTTAGACATTAAACCTTCAACATTCTCTGACGGGCCTTTGCTATAGGCCATAGAGTATACGCGGTTGGGATCATAGTCCTTCCCGTAAGCTAGGGAAGCAACCTTCTCGTATGAGATCGTTGGCTGGTCATACTTGAAGGGATCGGAATTAATGATAATGGTGCATTCAAACTCATGCCCTTTCTTCTTGGTAATGAATTTATCCATACCAGGAGCGGAGAGATCGATGTCCGCACCTCTTTCAATAAATGCATCTCTCCAATGGCCCGGCAAATCCAGATATAGATCTTCATCATCTGGAATTTGTCCAATCCTCCTTATGTCGGTCTCATTAATAATAGGTGTGGGCCAGCTATAAGGTTTGCCACCGTTAATTTTAAACTTGTAGGATTTTTTGTTTTCTTCGGGCTTGTGTTTTCCTACGTTACCCTGAGTGCCTTCTTGTTCAGCGAAGGGCTTTGAATTAATCTCTGTCATAATTCAAATTCATTGCTGTCCACTAAAAATCGCTAAGCGTTCTTTGAAATGATTGAAATATAGTTAGTTACAGAGATTTTCTGAGTCAACGGACTTGATTTTGTATCT
>CADAWW010000187.1 GCA_902791675.1 uncultured Bacteroidales bacterium | reverse complement strand
CGACCTGACTTACGAAAATATCCGTCATATCTCTGCAGCAAAGCTTGTAGAGGTGCTTGACCGTAATTTCGGAGGCGGCTGGGACTCTCTTTCCCAGTCCATTCAGGACATTATCGAGAGTGGTTTCGACATCTCCACCACTACCCTACCCAAGGACCGTCTCCACAAAAAGGGTGGCATGTATGAGAAGAAAGTTGCTGACGGTTATGAGGTCTTGGAAGTGGCAAAAGGTTCATGGGTCGAGGCCATCTTTGCCAAGTTGAAACCAGAATCCTATAAACCTCGCATGGTATTCGACTCGCATGGTGAGGAAGGTGATGAGGACGACGAAGATGTTGACTTGCCAGAGGACACCTATAACAAGCCCGACGAGGACGATGTAGACTTTGGTGAGCCCAACGACGACGACATCAACGAGGATAACTATCGTACGACGTTCGAAATTGAAACGGATAACGACGAGGACGCCGAGAGCCTGTCCGATTTTATTGCCGACGAATAACGCTAACATCTAATTCATTCATAACAAAAAACTAAACATGAACATTCCAAGTGTTTTCTGGCTCGTACCCATTGCCTCTATTGTGGCGTTGGGCATGGCCTTTTTCTTCTTCCGTCAGATGATGGCAGAAGACGAGGGAACTCCTCGCATGAAGGAGATTGCCCTCTACGTGAGAAAAGGTGCTATGGCTTATCTGTGGCAACAGTACAAGGTCGTTGGCATTGTGTTTGTAGTGCTTTGCGCTCTGTTTGCATTCATGGCTTACGGTCTGAATGTGCAGAATCCGTGGGTGCCGTTTGCTTTCTTGACGGGCGGTTTCTTCTCGGGCTTGGCTGGCTTCTTCGGCATGAAGACGGCTACTTACGCTTCTGCCCGCACGGCTAATGCAGCCCGCCAGAGCCTGAACAGCGGTTTGAAGGTCGCTTTCCGTTCGGGTGCTGTCATGGGTCTCACCGTCGTTGGTCTCGGACTGCTCGACATTGCCATCTGGTTCATTGCACTGAACGGACTGACTGACGATTCGCTCATCACCATCACCACCACCATGTTGACATTCGGGATGGGTGCCTCGACGCAGGCGCTGTTTGCGCGTGTTGGCGGTGGTATTTACACGAAGGCTGCCGACGTGGGTGCCGATATCGTGGGTAAGGTCGAGGCCGACATTCCTGAGGACGACCCGCGCAACCCCGCAACTATTGCCGATAACGTTGGTGATAATGTTGGCGACGTGGCAGGTATGGGAGCTGACCTCTACGAGTCATATTGCGGTTCGGTGCTGTCAACTGCCGCCCTCGGTGCTGCTGCCTTCTCCGTTGCAGGCCTTGAGGTACAATTGCGCGCCGTCATTGCTCCGATGTTGATTGCCGCCGTGGGTGTATTCCTGTCGCTGTTCGGCATCTTCCTCGTTCGCACCAAAGAAGGCGCAACGATGAAGGACCTGCTGAAGTCGCTGTCGCTGGGCACAAACGTCAGTGCCATTCTCATTGCCATTGCCACTTTCGGCATCCTGTATTTCCTCGGCATCGAAAATTGGCTCGGCCTGTCGCTCTCCGTCATCAGCGGTCTGGCTGCAGGTGTCATCATCGGCCAGGCTACCGAATACTACACCTCTCACTCATACAAGCCCACCCAGAAAATTTCTGAGGCTGGTCTGACGGGTTCCGCCACCGTTATTATTAAAGGTATAGGCACGGGTATGATTTCTACCTGCATCCCCGTGATTACTATCGGTGTGGCTATCATCCTCAGCTTCGGCTTTGCCAATGGCTTCGACCTCTCGATGTCCAGCGAAAGTCTGGCTCACGGACTTTACGGCATCGGTATCGCTGCTGTGGGAATGCTCTCGACGCTGGGTATTACACTGGCAACCGACGCTTACGGACCTATTGCCGACAATGCAGGTGGTAATGCCGAGATGAGTGAACTTGGCGAAGAAGTTCGTCATCGTACCGACGCACTCGACGCTCTTGGAAATACCACCGCTGCTACCGGTAAGGGTTTTGCCATCGGTTCTGCTGCCCTCACGGCATTGGCTCTGCTTGCTTCGTATATCGAGGAAATCAAGATTGCAATGGATCGTGCCGGCGTGATGATGGAGAATGTCAAGGGCGAGGCCATCAATGCCGCTCAGGCCACCATTCCCGACTTCATGAACTACTTTCAGGTGAACCTGATGAACCCCAAGGTGCTCGTCGGTGCTTTCATCGGTGCTATGGCTGCCTTCCTGTTCTGCGGACTCACCATGGAGGCTGTAGGTCGTGCTGCCCAGAAGATGGTTGAGGAGGTTCGTCGTCAGTTCCGCGAGATTCCTGGTATTCTCGAAGGCACAGGCACTCCCGACTACGGTTCCTGCGTAGAAATTTCCACCCGTGCTGCACAGCACGAAATGATATTCCCGTCGCTCTTGGCCATCGCCATTCCTATCGTCGTAGGCTGCGTGCTCGGCGTGGCTGGCGTATTGGGCTTGCTCGTTGGCGGATTGGCCGGTGGCTTCACCCTCGCCGTCTTCATGGCAAATGCCGGTGGAGCTTGGGACAATGCCAAGAAAATGGTTGAGGAAGGCAACTTCGGTGGCAAGGGCTCGTTTGCCCACAAGGCTACCATCGTTGGCGATACTGTTGGCGACCCCTTCAAGGATACATCTGGTCCTTCGCTCAACATCCTCATCAAACTCATGTCGATGGTATCGATTGTGATGGCCGGTTTGACCGTTTTATTCATCTAAATCATCACAATTATCATAGTAAAAAGGCTCATTTCTTCGGAATATGAGCCTTTTTTCATCTTTTTTTGAAAAAAGTTCGCAAAAAGTTTGGCAGATTGAAAAATACTCAGTACCTTTGCACCCGCAAATCAGCAAGAGTGCTGTTTTAATCGTCAAAATTTGATGCACCCGTAGCTCAGTTGGTAGAGCACCTGACTCTTAATCAGGGTGTCCAGGGTTCGAGCCCCTGCGGGTGTACAAAAAGAAAAAAGAGAGTTACGAAAGTAGCTCTCTTTCATTTTTTTTATTTGAGGCTAATTTGAGGTACTCCGGCAACGACTTCAATCTCAACCAATGCCCCTTTCGGCAAAGTCAGAAGAATTTCACTATTTCATCAAGATTCTTTCTCTCAGGACGGTTAGGCTCTTCTGCTCGATATCCCAAAGCAATTACAGCCATGATGGTCTCGCCTTCTGGAATGGCAAAGAGTTCTCTCAGTTTATCTGCTTCACGCATACCCATGATAAGCGTGTCGAAGCCCATAGCTCTTGCCTTCAGAATCAGATAGCAGTTACTCAAACCATTATCATAGGCTCCCCAACCGTCACCAACCTCGTTGGTCTGATTGCCCTGGAAGAAACCAGACTTGCCACGTTCAAAGGTCGAGACGATAAGCACAGGCGCATTCTTGATACGCTCCTTATTGCCACCAACCATATCCTGTACAGCCGCCAGTTTCTCTTCACTAATGGCCACATAGTATTTGGTGGGCTGCTGATTAGCCCATGAAGGAGCCTCTTGTGCTGCCTTAATGAGATCACGAACCTCTGCCTCAGTGATTTTCTTCGAGGCATCGTAGTTACGGACACTCCTGCGTGAAGTTAATACTTCGTCGAAAGATGGTGATGATGTAACTTTGTCGTTACTGTTGCCGTTGTAGCAACTTGTCATTAACAGTGCCATAAAAGCACCAAACATAATCTTCTTTGTCATAGCTCAATATTTTGTGAAGTTATATCTATAATTCTCTTAAAGTTTTGTAATGTTGGCTGCAAAGATACGAATAATTAAGGAAAAATGAGTAACTTTGCAAAGAAATTTGCGAGAACGGGCTGCACCTCAGCAATTAGAGCAAGCTCTATTGCATTCGGTTTGCACCGTCCGTGCCCTCTGATTTAATAAGATATGCTACAACATATTGCAGAATTTACGGCCTGGCCTATACTGACAGGCAATTATGAGTGGTGAGGGGAAAGGATGCTGCATGAACCTTATCATCGGTATCATTGGCAGCTATGCTGGTACTTTCATCAGCCATCTGCTGAACATAGAACTACTTGGTAAAGGCTATCTCACCAACTTCGTGTTCTGCGTCGTTGGTGCTGTAACTGTGTTGTGGATTTGGAAAAAGCTATTTGATTGAGCATTCACAACCGTCCTGATGTCATCTTGTGTGCGCCATATGGAATCGTAGTCAGTCATAGGATTATCCATTCTTCCTTTGTGAGACTGCTGACATGCCCTTTTCGCGTCTCATGCATCAATGGCACATCCACGTTGTCGGTAGTCCACTGGTATTTGAATCCACACTTTTCCTGTACCCGCTTCGAGCGATTGTTACCATCGTAATAGCCAACCCAGATTTTCATCATCCCACAATCCTCAAATGCATGACGAACCATCTCCTTTGCGGCCTCTGTCATGAGCCCCTGTCCCCAATACGGCACACCCAGCCAATATCCAAGTTCGCATTCATCGTCGCGTTCAGTCAAGTCCGTTGCATTTCCTGTTTTCAAACCTATACAGCCGATGGGCTTTCCCGTTTCCTTCAGAACAACGGCATACGTCTCTGGGTATGAAAACACAGTACGGATGATTTCCAAGCTCTCTTCCACACTCTGATGTGGTGGCCACCCTGCGATAGGCCCCACCTGTGGGTTTTGGGCATACTTATACAGTTCTTCGGCATCACTATCATACCAAGACCTCAGAATGAGTCTATCTGTCTCTAATCTCATCTTGTTTATTACGATTTATCTGATTATCTTTGCCTTTTGCAGATTGTCGAAGTCATCCCAAAAGGCTGACTCATCTGAGTCGCTAAAGCCGTTAGATGAAAGTTCATGAAGAATGGCATCGAGAAGCTGGACTTTCGAGATGTTCAGCTCTGGGTCAACATCAATAGGATATGTAATGATGTCACCCAATGAGCCGACGTGAACATTGGTAACGGTAACCTCACCACTCACCAACTTAACCTGAATATGTCTGTTGGAACCATATTCAGGCTTCGTCTCACGCAGTTTCTGGTACAACGCAGAATCGCTGTACTGTTTAGAATCCACAGAATGTATTAGCTCTCGTAGTGTCATTGCCTTTGTTTTACTAATTCAATAGCTTCCTTACCAGTCAGGTGTTCAATGTCAAAGCGTATCATCAGCATACGAGAGAAGCCACTTTCGATTTCCTTTTGCAGACTCTCATCGTCGTTTGGATTGTAGCGGTTGCCAAGCATACGGGCTGTTTCCAACTTCTCCTGTTCATCCTCGATGATATGGATTCTGCCGAATGCTATCACGCTGCGAAAGAATGTAGTGTACTTCTTTGGTTGCACGTCATCCTGCTCGATGACACAGAAAGATGCCTTATCACACTTGCGGATAGCATCCACCTTATGGCCAGCCAATGCGCTGTGGAAGTATAACTTCCCATCGTAATAAACATAACTGATGGGAACGGTATAGGGATAGTCATCATCACCAAGCAATGCCAGTGTGCCAGCAGTTGCTTTCTCCAGTATAGCAACGCTCTCATCGTTGGAAAGCTGTTGGCGCTTACGCCAACTCACTCATGCTTTATTCTCCAATAATTGTTACTACCAACTCTCTGGAGCCGCCGTAGTTGCGAAACTCACAGAAGTACACCCCTTGCCATGTGCCGAGGTTCAACCTGCCATCGGTGATGGGGATGGTAATGCTGACACCACTCAGTGTCGATTTGGCGTGGGCAGGCATATCGTCTGCACCTTCCAACGTATGCTCGTACTCAGGGCGGTTCTCAGGAACCAGGCGGTTGAAAATCGTTTCCATGTCCACACGAACATCTGGATCGCAGTTCTCGTTTATGCTCAGTCCGCAACTGGTGTGCTTCGTGAAGATGTTCACAATGCCCGTCTTCGGCAGTTTCGGCAACTGGCTTACTATCTCGCTCGTCACCAAATGGAAGCCGCGGCGTTTCGGCTTCAGGGTTATTTCAATTTGCTGTATCATATCACTTAATTATCATTGATATACGACTTCGTGGTCATATCATAGTATAGAGCCTCCAACTCTTGTAAAGTCAGGTTCTCTACAGAGTGCTCTATGATGCGTATCAGCTCCTCACGCCGATAGTCATCCGTCTGTCCGAAACGTCCTGTGTATGCCATATCACCTTATAATATCTTCTATAGGTTTACGCTTCTTCTCCTTTGGATTGTCGTCAGCATAACCTAAAGGAATGACCACGGCTGGCTCTTCGTTGGCAGGGAGGCCGAAGAGCTGCTTGCACAGTGCGGCATCGAAGTTGCACACCCAGCAGGTGGCCAGTCCTTGCTCGGTTGCAGCCAGGCAAAGGTGCTCAACGGCAATGGCAATATCGATGTCGCCATGATGCTTGCCGTCAGAGCGCACCCATTCCTCGTCGTGCAGGATGGAAGCAATGACGTACATCGGTGCCGTCTTGAACCAGTCGCGGTTGTAGCATTGCTGCAACCGTGCCTTGTCCTCTTCCTTGCTGACGATGTGGAAACGCCAAGGCTGTTTGTTCACTGCCGAAGGAGCAAGGCGTACACACTCCAGGATATAGTCAAGTTTCTCACGCTCCACGCTGAGGGACTTATATGCCCTACAGCTGTATCTGTTTTTTACGAGTTCCAAGAAGTTCATATTGTCTCTTTAGATAAACATTCCTAATAAAGTGCACATGGGGACAGGAACGATGTGCATCCTAATTATAGCCGAACTGCTGCAGTTCCGCTTCAGTCACACCCATCAGCCGCTTGCAGTCATCGGTCTTTTCGCGTAATACTTTTAGTCC
>CADAWW010000186.1 GCA_902791675.1 uncultured Bacteroidales bacterium | reverse complement strand
TCCCATGAAGGGGAGGCTATCAGATTTTCGTCAACAAGCTTCTGCAGATAATTCTCTATCGCCGCATTTGTCGGTGCGAATACGGTATAGTTTCCCCGTGCCGTTAGCAGCTGATACATGGTAGTATTGCTTCTACGGCTCACCTGCACCTGTTTCAGGACAGAGACATACTGACTATAGTCGGGATGCGACTCCAAATAACTGATAACGGTATGTTCCTTAAAAACATAACGTGACGTAGTGTCTATACTTTCGGTACAGGAAGCATAACACATCAAGACGGCAACAAACAGAAAAACGGATTTGGCAATTTTCATTCGGACAATATCTATTCCCGTTAGCTGAACCAGCGGGAGCTGTAACTCTTCATTTTATCACTTATCACTTAATTTATCCCCCACTGATCCATATAGCTATCATTGTTTATGATACGTCCAGGAGTCTTGCCCGGGATAGTCTGGGGTCTTCCGGGCTCTTTCTCTGCCTGTTCCTGGAACATCTTGGGAGTTACTTTAACCGGTTCAACCATAAACTCGGGACGACTCCAGCTGAACAATGACAAACGGAAAAATTCAGGGTCCTCCTGAGGAACCAGGAAAGCTTTGTGAACACGACCGTCTCTGTCGAAATACGCCAGATAGTCACGGGTGTAGTTACCATCATCGCGTCTGCTCTCAAAAAGAATCCACCTATCGTTGCTAGAGAAAGAAGGATAGCTCTCTGCCCTGTTGCTGTTCATGGCTTTCGTATCCAAAAGCTCTCCTGTCTGCTGATCCAGGATTTCTATCTGAGCAGAAGGATGCCAGATATGGAAAAGTCCGTTGGGACCCTCGGCAAAAAGAACATAGCGATTGTCGCTACTTACATGCTGCTCCACAGCACTCCTGTCTTTACTCCTGGCATCGTAGATTAATTCGGCTTCTCCCAAGGTGCGGGTTTCCATATCAAACGGAGCACGGTACAGGTTGTACTGCAACATCTTGTAGTGATTCAGCGTCTCGTTCATGCCATTGTTCAAGTTATCAAACTCGTGACGGGTCGAACAGAAATAAAGCCATTTGCCATCAGGACTCCAAGAAGGGAAGAGTTCCAGTTCTATGCTGTCGGCCAAAACGGTCTGCATGGTATTCTTTTCGACATCGTAGAATACAATATCGCTGGCCGACTCCATTACCTCGACCTTGGTAATATCACGGGTATGGAATGACTGCATCGTTCGGTCGGTACTGAAAGCGATCAGTGGAAGTGTCGGATGCCAGCAAGGATATACGGCAGCAGAAATCATCTCGGGTGTTTTCAGGAGAATATTCTTCAGTTTACCATTAGCAACAATCATGGTAGCATCGTGGCATATACGGATATGGAACATCATATTATCGGTCCTGTAATTCTGAAAACTGTGACAATTGATGCAGACTCCCTCTTTTTCCGTACTGATCTGACGGGTATTGAAGATATCGTTCTCTTTGAAGTTTTCCAAACAACGCTGTCTGATGGCCAAATGCTCGAAGCCGACATACGTAGGAGCCAACGCACGATAAGAGATATAGGAATCTATGCTGTCTGTTGCCACCTCGATAAAGAAGGGCTCATACCTGCTCCATTGATCCTGATACTTGCAATAGACATCCACCATCATTTTATCGCCCTTGGCAGCATTCAGGAGTTTCCGCCACTCTTTCTGGGAGATTATCACCTTATTGCCTTTACCATAATTGTAGGCTACGTCTCCAGCCTGAATGCGAGCCACCACCTCATCAGCTTGCTCAACCATAAAGTTCAGCGGCGCAATATTAACCGGTACAGTCACATCGGTATAATCAGGATAGATATCCGGCTTTTCGCTCTTCTGCGTATAATCCTGTGGCAACGAAGGATGCTTGCCGCAGCCACTCAGCAGCATCACAAGAATCAAAATTAATTGAAATTTATAAATTGAAAATTGTAAATTATTCATTGAGCATTGAACATTATATTATTCTTCACTCTTCACTCTTAACTCTTCATTCTTCACTCTTCACTTAATATGACTGAATCTCCCTCAGCACACAATAGTCCCACCAGTATGTATTACCGAACTCTGGCTGGAGCGAGGCTCCTATCTGGTCGATATTCATTCCGGACTGACCATATTCCTTAACCCTGTTGATAAACAGTTTATAGCGTTCCTCAATCTGCGGGTCTATGTTGAAAACAGACAGATTCTCCGGCCCGGTCTTCAGTTCGTAATGAAAAAGAAGCATAGCCTCCTGAATATGCGGGTGGAAAGGCTTGTCGGGAAAAAGGGAATGTTGATGGAAGGCCTGCGCCCAGAAGCAATTCATATCTTTGTCCTGCAAGCAATAAGCAAGGGCCAGATCCAGAATCTCCGGATTTTCTGAAGCTGTATGAGATAGTTTATGAATCAGTGTTGGCTCTACATAATAGTCATCGCTGCCCACCATAGAAGAACCCCCATTATACAATCTCTTGATCAAGCCGAAACGGGAACTTTTCGCAATAAGTGTCGTATCCTCCAAATAAGGTCGCAACTCCCTTGCCCAGTTCTTTTGGAAGGTGGAATGTTCCAACAGGCGCAAATATTTTTTCACATTGTCATACTCTCCGTTAATCAAGGCACATCGTGCCAAGAGACGCAGTGTGAAATAGGAAAAGCCGTAATGCATGCTCCGCTCTATCGCTCTGCGGATACCAAAACAGGTTTCCCCGAAATTGTAATAAATGAAGTCACCGGTTGTGTCACAGAGACGCACTACGATAGAATCGCTCATGACAATAGGATTAGCCGGACGATTATTATACTGATAACGGTTCAGCAGTTCTCCCTTGTTCAGAAGGGAAATATCGCGATACAGTACCATCATTCTGGTTGGATTGCCCTTGGCGGAACTGAACTCTGAGAGGGCATCGTCCCACCGCTGCTCATCTACAGCACGTAGCATCTTGAACTCAGCATGATAGTTGGAATCGGTAAAATTACGATCGCTGACCACTTTGTATGCGCCAAAAGCAAGTACCAACATAAGCAGTTGGCTGATTACCAAGCCTTTCGATCCGAAACTCCCGTTCTTTTTCTTCCCTAATAGCGGAATGAGCAATGAAGAGCAGATAAGCCAAACTAATGGAGCCTCTAACCCATAATCACGCACGGGACCTATTTCAAACCGTTTCAAGCCGAAGAGCCAAGGCTGATCCGGTCGCATCAAAGTAGTTCCACTGGTTTCCAGAAGGGGCACAATACCCAGCAAGGCAAACATCAGTATGAAAGCTTTCCAATCCTTACGCCAATTATCCTTGAACATGCGGAAACCGATAAGCACCGTTGCCAGTAGTGCATAAACACCCAAAGGATAATAGAAAAGCACAGGCACGAGAATCAGCTGAACATAGCCGCCGTACTTCACCTTCCTGAAATAATCAACAGAAAGCAATAAGGCAAAGAAAAAGCCCAGGCTGTTATAGAAACAGAAGTCAATGTCCTTCATGAAGTACACCCAATAACCCAGATGCACTTCGGTACAAAGCAGAGCCAGCAAAGGAACAAACAGCAGGAAAGTCAGCTCCAGACGCACATGAAAAGACCTCCACGCGACACAGAAGCTAAGCATCCATAGCAAGATAAGTATTGCCGCTCCATAGGCTGGATAATAGAAAAACTGCGTCAGGTACGAGCCTGCCCACGAAAGGAAACCGCCCGGCATTCGCATGCAGTAGTCGAAGTACACCATCGAGTCGTTCCAGTACCCACGGTCCTGTATATAATATAAAGTATCTGCATTCTTCCCCACCAGGAAAATCCATGCAAACAATACAAACATCACACTATAAATTATAGGTAATAGCCACAGGGGGAAGTGGAACGTCCTCTCCTTCTTTTTCAGGTTCTCTACCTTTGGAATCTGAACCGGCACATGCTTTTGTCTTACTTTCTTGCTCATATAGGGGACAAAGATACAAATTCGAGAGTAAAAGACAAAAATTTTTTTGCTTTTCCCTCTCTAAATCGTATCTTTGCAAAAATAAAAAACAAAAAAGAGATGAAGAAGAGTCTATTTAT
>CADAWW010000185.1 GCA_902791675.1 uncultured Bacteroidales bacterium | reverse complement strand
TTGTTTATCAGTTGGTTGTTACGGCTGTTTATACCGTAAAGGCCCAGACCCAAACGCACCATCTCCATCTGACGTTCCGGGAAATGCTCTATGCCGGCGCTGTTGCACATATGACGCAGGATCTGGTGATGGAAGGCAGCCTGCAACTGCTGGCTTCCCTTCAGGAAGAGGTCGTACTGCCGGGCAGAGAAACTGTCGAAATCGTCGCAGTCGCTTCCTACGAAATGTGAGAAGACGGAGCGCGGGATAACGGCATTCTGTTTTTTCAGCCGGTCTATCAGCATAGGCATATCTTTCAGCGGGTCGAACCCCATGCGGTGCATACCCGTATCTAATTTTATATGTATGGGGAAGTTGGTGATACACTCCTGTTTGGCGGCGTGAATCAGCGCATCCAGCAGACGGAAGCTATAAACCTCGGGTTCCAGATTATACTGGAAGAGCGTTCGGAAGGTACTCATCTCGGGGTTCATAATCATAATGTTTGCCGTGATGCCGGCATTGCGGAGCGCAACACCCTCGTCAGCAACGGCAACAGCCAGATAATCCACCCTGTGATCCTGCAGAATCTTGGCGACCTCTACAGCACCAGCTCCATAAGCGTCGGCCTTTACCATACACACCATTTTTGTCTCGGGTTTCAGGAAAGAGCGATAGTAGTTCAGATTCTGCTCTATAGCGCTGAGGTTTACCTCTAAGATGGTCTCGTGCATCTTCAGTTCCAACAGATCCGAGATCTGCTCGAAACAGAACGAGCGGGCACCCTTTATCAGAATCAGTTGGTTTCGCAGTGAGCCAAGGAGAGGACTTTGCAGAAACGACTGAGTATCAGGGAAGAACGTACAACGTGCCTGAAGGTCCTTAAAACAATGGGCGTGGGCAGATATTACGGGCCCTATGGCCACCAGTTGATCGACGCCCTGCTGCTCGAGCATCTGAGACAGATGGGTGTAGAACATCATGGGCGGAACACCGCTCTGCTGAATATCGCTCAAAATAAGCGTCTTGGTCTTCCCTTCACGTTCCGGACGGCGATTCATAAAATGAAGGGCAATATCCAGACTATTCAGGTCGCTGTTATAAGAGTCGTTGATAAGCGTGCAGTCGCGGATGCCGGCCTTTACCTCCAGACGCATGGCTACAGGCTCAAGCGTTTTCAGGCGGGCTTCTATCACATCATCACTCATTCCCATATACTGGCAAACCACGCGACAGACAGCTTTGTTATCATCAATGACATTGCCCGTGCCATGCCAAGGGATGAGCTTGCACTTCAGATTCAACTGCCGGATGCATCGGCTGACTGTCTCATCATCCGCGGGATATATGAGGGCTTCTGCATCCTTGAAGAGTTGCAATTTCTCCAAGCACTTCTGCTCCATCGAATCGAAATTCTCCTGATGGGCAGCACCCAAACAGGTGAAAACTCCCAACGTGGGCTGGATGATACGCTGAAGGCTGGCCATCTCGCCTGGCTGAGAGATTGCAGCCTCGAAGATGCCTATCTGACTTTTCTCCCACAGGCCCCAAACAGAAAGGGGAACACCGACTTGCGAATTGTAGCTACGGGGACTACGCGTAACAGTAAAATCGGGTGACAGCATCTGGTATAGCCACTCCTTGACAACGGTCTTTCCGTTGCTGCCGGTAATACCCAAGATGGGAATGGAGAATGAGTCTCTATGACGTTCGGCTAATCTTTGTAAAGCCTGCAACGTGTTGGGTACATGCAGGAAATTGACATCCGGGAAATCGCCTTCGGGAACTTCCTCTACGACAAAAGCTCGTACTCCCCTATCGTACAAATCCCGAATATAAGCATGCCCGTCGCCCTTCCCTGTACGGATAGCAAAGAAAAGCGTGCTCTCCGGAAAACACAGACTGCGACTGTCTGTCAGCAGCCAATCTATTTGCTGCTCATAAGTTCCTATCCTGTGAGCGCCAATTAATACAGAGATTTCTGATATTGTGTACATTATTATTATTAAATAAACTAGTCAAAGTTATATTTCTTCTTCAGCATTCTGGCCTTTTCCTCCAAAGAATCCCTGAACATTTTATAACCTGCCGAATCCGGTTGATTGGGTGTGTGATTATATCCGCTACGGATGGGAGCATATTCCTGCAGATACTCCTGCATCGTATCGCTCATTGCTGTTTTCACCAGACAGTCCCAGATGTAATCCACAGCCACACCTGAAGGGTGAAGCATGTCCTCGGTGTAGAACCTGTAGTCGCGCAACTCGTCCATCATAATCTCGTAGGCAGGGAAATAGCATACTGAATCAGGATAATTCTTACGCACCTCCTCAACGGCAAGCATCAGCGTTGATTTCGCCAACTGATTACCGTGATACCCATATTTGGCGTATCGGAAGGGACTGATGGTAAAGACTATCTTCAGATCGGGATTCTGCTCATGCACATCATCAACCAATGCCATCAGAGATTTTATACAATCCAGGAGCGACATCCATTCCTCACTGAAGAGCTTTCCGGGCGCTTTGTGGCAGTTGGCCACCACCAGACCGCTGGCTTTCAGCTGATAACAGACATTGGTGCCAAGGGTAACAAAAAGGCAGTCGGCCGAAAGGATAGAGAGGCGTAACATCTGCAAAGCTCCTTCCACAGCATTCCTGCAATCCTGCTCAGAACATCCATATATCTGGGTTCCGGCCCACCAGCATCGCCATTCATCTTCATGACGGAACAGCGGTAAGTCCATCTGCTTCATATGCAAAGCAGCACGTACCTGTAACCGGATACTCTCTGGGTTGTAGAGAACGCCTAAGGGATTGCAGAGAGCATGCAGACCATAGCTCTGAAAGCGCTCTCCCATGTATTGTGCAAAGCATGAGCCAAGGAAGACAACATGGTCAGAAACCGACATCGGTTTATCCCATCTGGGCACCTCAATCTTTGTCCTAAAAAGATGCTCTTGGTTAATCATTGACCAAAGATTATAATTTTTCTTGTACAAAATTACGCAACTTCATCGAAAATATGTAATTTTGCATTATCAAAAAATGAATAATTGTGGAAAAAGAGCCCAAAGGACTACTTGCAAACATACATTTCCCTTCTGATTTAAGGCAATTGCCTATATCAGAACTTCCGACTGTCTGCGAAGAACTCAGACAGACCATTATCCAAGAACTGGCAGACAACCCGGGTCATTTTGCCAGCAGTTTGGGCGTTGTGGAACTCACCGTTGCTCTTCACTATGTATTCAATACCCCATACGACCGCATTGTTTGGGATGTGGGGCATCAGGCTGCCGGTCATAAGATTCTTACCGGCCGTAAAGACCTATTCAACACATACAGAAAACTACACGGCCTTCGTCCCTTCCCTTCACCACAGGAAAGTGAATATGACACCTTTTCCTGCGGACACGCCTCGAACAGTATATCCGCAGCATTGGGAATGGCTGTCGCTGCTCAGGAGAAAGGAGAGACAGACAGGCAGGTGGTTGCAGTTATCGGTGACGGCAGCATGAGCGGAGGATTAGCTTACGAGGGGCTGAACAATGTATCCAGCACAATCAACAATCTGCTGATTATTCTGAACGACAACAACATGAGCATAGACCATAGTGTGGGTGGGATGAAACACTATCTGCACCAGTTGCATACCAGCAAGCTCTATAATTATCTTCGGTTCAGAACATCCCAGCACCTTTTCAAATGGGGAATCCTTAACGAAAGCCGGAGGCAGAAGATTATCAGGTTCAATAACTCCCTGAAATCCCTGCTGACCAACCAGCAGAACATTTTCGACGGTATGAACATTCGCTATTTCGGCCCCAGCGACGGACATAATGTGATAGAACTGGTAGCTACCCTGCGTCAGATCAAGGACATGAAGGGACCAAAGCTGTTACACATTCATACCATAAAAGGAAAAGGATTTCAGGCAGCTGAGGAAAACCCGGTTGTTTTCCATGCACCAGGAAGATACGACCCCGAAACAGGAGAACGCATAAAATCCGACACGCAGAACCTTCCCCCAAGATATCAGGATGTCTTTGGACATACACTCCTGGAACTGGCAAAGGAAAACAAAA
>CADAWW010000184.1 GCA_902791675.1 uncultured Bacteroidales bacterium | reverse complement strand
AACGCATAGACATGAGGGCAGCATGAAGGCCGTAGGTCACAGACAGCAGCAGAGGGTTTTTGAGGTTTTTGTTTTTCAACTAAATTGAAGAAGAACCACTGTAAACGGTAAACTAATTTTCAATGGTCAGAAGGTTCCCAAATAAAGGAACACCATTCCTAAGAGGACCAGAAACAGGTCGACAGCCTTACTCTTGAGGTTCTTTTCGTGAAAGAGGAAGGCACCAATCAAAAAGCTGACCACTACGCTACTCCTGCGCACCATACTGACTACGCTTACCAACGCACCAGCCTCGTGCAGCGAGCAGAAATACACATAGTCGGCTATGCTTAGAAAGATGCTTATCAGAGGAATCCCCCACGACCAATGGAGAGGTGTGCTCTTATGTCTGCGTGGGTACCAGAGCGCCATGAGCACCACACCCATCATCACACACTGGTAAAAGTTGTAATAACTCTGTACCGTTAACCTGTTCAGTCCTACTCCGCCATCCTGCGGGGAAGCCAGCAGAAACTTATCGTACAAGCCACTCAGGGCGCCCAATACTGCCGCACCGACAGTACAGAAAATCCAACGGTTATGACGGAAATCTATTCCCTCCTTCTTGCCGCTTCTGCTTAACATGAAAAAACTGAGAATGGCCAATGCCACACCTATCCACTGATACAGGTTCAGCCGCTCGCCAAAGAGCAGAAGAGCACCTAACAGCACCATAACGGGACGGGTAGCATTAATGGGCCCTACGAGCGTCAGAGGCAGGTATTTCATGCCTATATACCCCAATATCCAACTGCTGAGCACAATGCAGGCTTTCAGCAAGATATAACGCTGCACTTCCCATCCGCCAAACGGGGCATTCAGGGCCAAAGGCAGGAAAATAAGGGAGCAGAACAGTGTATTCAGGAACAAGACGGGTATAACGGCATTGCCTCTTAGCGCCTGCTTCTTGCATACATCATAACAGCCTAACAAAGCTGCTGAAAGAAAAGCATATATTATCCACATTTTTCAGACTTTAGACGCTAGACTTTAGACGTTAGACTTTAGACATTAGTGAATTTGACAAGGCGTTGAGCATCTTGCTAACTTCTGCTGTCAATAAGAATGTGTTAGACTTTGTGACATTATCTATATAGCCTAAACGTTCACATATTTCAATCTGGGTTTCAAGTTCCCACAATGACCCTCGAGCTATTGAAAGGAAATTAACAAACTCCTTATCAGAGTTTCTACCTTGACCTTCTGCTATATTGGATGGGATTGAGACAACAGCCCGCCTCATTTGGTCAGAAAGAGCATATGTTTCTTCCTTGGGCAACAACCTTACCAATTTATATATTTCTACGGTTAAATCCATGGCTTTCAGCCACACCTTCAGTTTCCTATAATCACTAGATCTCATAATGTATAACGCTTAAAGACTAGAGTCTAAAGTCTAGAGTCTAAAGTCTAAAGTCTACTTTCACTAAAAACAAAGCATTCCCCGGCACACTCTCGCCGGCAGAGCAACGGTCTTTCTGTTCTATCACCTGACAGAACTCTTCACGGGTCATTCTGCCACGGCCAACCTCCAAGAGTGTTCCTACGATGGCGCGAACCATATTGCGCAGGAAACGGTTGGCCGTAATGGTGAACCGCCACTGCCCGGGGCCTATCTCGTCCCAATGCGCTTCGGTAATGGTACAGAGATTGGTCTTGGTATCTGTGTTGACCTTAGAGAAACTGGTGAAGTCGGTATACTGGAGCAGCATCCGGGCCGCCTCGTTCATGGCCTGAAAATCAATCTCCCCATGCAGGAGCCAGCTGTACTGACGGCAGAAAGGATCCTTGCAGGTATGTACAAAATAGTGGTACGTACGACTGGAAGCCGAGAAGCGGGCATGCATATCGTCGGCCACAGGCTCTACCTTCTGCACAGCAATATCCTGGGGAAGAATCTTATTCAGGCGGTATGCCAACTGGGGACAATCAAGCGCCTCATCGAAATCGAAGTGTGCCACCATCATACGGGCATGTACGCCAGCATCGGTACGCCCAGCCCCGACCACCTCTATTTCGTTTCGGAGGAGGGTTGAGAGGCCTTGTTGCAAGGTCTCCTGTACACTAACACCATTAGGCTGAATCTGCCAACCATGATAGCGTGTACCATCGTATGAAAGTGTTATAAAATATCGCATAGGCGTTTTGCGTACAAAATTACAATTAAGCACGAAGAATACAAAATAAAAGCTTGGAAAAAACTTCCAAGCTTTTATTTTCATCTATTAGACAGTCTCTCAATAAAGTACCTTCTTGCCACCAACAATATTGATACCCTTCTGTAACTTGCTGATACGCTGACCAGCCAAGTTGTAAATGGCTCCCTCGCCTTTGGAGAGGGTTGGGGTGAGGCTTATGCCATCCGGATCCTCATCACCCTCGTTGTGATAGCCGTTAGTCTCGTCGTACAGAACCACCTTGTGAGTAGGATCGAGAACAGGATACAAGTCCTTATCGTCGCCCGACAATGTCTGATACCATGCAGGAACCTCGGCATCGCCATTCAGCTTAAAGCAAACCTCGCCGCTTGCCAACTGGTCGGCAGAGACGACATTGGCCGTGATTTGATTTTCGCCGCTGGCATTAGGTGCGCTACCCTCGAGCATGTAGTTATTCAGGAACTGCGCGTTAGCATGAGAACGCAGACGGCCGACGAAGGCACCTCCATAGGTCGGGTTACCGTCTGCCATCCGGACAGTTCCCACATTAAGGCAGTTGAAGACACCTGTGAAGGAGTCGTTGTTGACATAACCGCAGATACCACCGGCGTATGCATTGGCAACACTATAGGTTATGGTACCGTAGTTAGCACAATTCACATATTTAACACCATTGTTAGAATATGCGCCGATGCCACCGATACAGTCGTGACTTCCGGCTGTCTCGTTAATAGTTCCGCTGAATGAGCAGTTAGTTGCCGAGCTGTTCTCGCTAAGGTGACCGCAGACACCGCCAATATGATGGGCAACACCGATAACAGTAATGTTAAGTGCAGAGTGGATGTTCTCGAGGGCTGAGCCTGTTGACCATCCGACAGCACCTACACCCGTACCGCCTGAGTATTCGATAGCACCTTCGATCCTGAAGTTCTTAATGGTAGCCTTACTTGCATATCCGATGAATCCTGTTGCATCAGAAGCCGAAGCGATATCTAATCCGGTAACCTTGTAGTCCTGACCGTCGAACACGCCGGAGAATGGAGCTGAGCTGGTGCCGATAGGAATAAAGATCTCCACGCCGCTCAGATCGATATCGTTTGCCAGGACAGCCTTCGCATCGCTCTGACCATTATTAACGGTTACTGCGAAGAGTTGTACCTGCTGAGGTGTTGACAACTGGTATACACCATCAACCTGAGGCATCATCTTATCCATGATATTCATTTTGTCGGCAATAGCAAGCGCCTCTTCTTCTGTAACGGTTCCGTTTACGAAGTGATCCAATGCGTCGTAAATCTCAGCATCCCATTCGTTCCATTCATCGTCGGTAATAATACCCAGGCTTAACATGTCGCCAAGCGCATTAGACAAATCCTGAGCTGCCAGGGCCATTGCGACATAAGCCTTACGGCAAGTGTAAACCTCGGCAAAGAGTTCAGAGAAGGTATTGATAAGAGCCAGCTTCTGTTCGCCTGTTACAGCCTCTTCTACTGCAGCAACAGCCTCGATAAGACGACCCTTCAGATCGGCAGAGATATTGGGTTTCTTGGCAACATCCTCGTATCCGTCGCTGTTCTCGAAATCGACAATCACCTGAGCACGGGCAGCAAAGCCTTCCAAAACATCGGCCAGCTTCTCGTTTGCCTCGTCGGATTTGCCGAGATAGAATACGCGCAGGTTACCGAATGGCATCCAGTCGTCCTTAAGGCTTGCGCCAAGGTTACGCATACCGATGGTAAGTGTGCTGTCTGTTACTTCGGCTGCACAGAAGTTGCTTGAACGAAGAGGGAACATAACCAATTATTTCTTCATCCTCCTTGTATTCTTCATCTTTGATGTTATCAGCCTCATTTATCAGGCAGTTCTCCTTATCCACGGCATCAGTCTCGTAGATAATATCCTCGCTGGACGTCATAAAGTAGTTGTAGGTATTGTTCAGATAGAGCTGACCGGCATAGAACTTGGAGTAGATATCACCACCGTCCAGGAACAAGCCGTTCAGAGTCATCATATAGATACCGTTGGGCAGGTCGGTTACGGTCTGCCTGATATCGAAGGTTCCGTTCTTACCACGGGCAATATTCATAACTTCGGGAACACCGCCGGTAGCAAAGCTAGCACCCTCGCCAGCTTCCTTGGTCCAACCATCGAACTTATCCTCGCCTTCTGTGAAGTCAGGATTAACAATCAGACGGGTAATCTCTGTTCCTGGAGTTACACCACCTGCAAGAGCATTCTCCAACATCTTGTTCACAAAGGCAACCTCAGCAGCGAGAGCTTCGTCGTCAAGGTTGCAGTTCTCCATGATATATGGAGAGCTACCGTTAGGATAGTCATTGTTAGGCTCTATAGTCTCCTCGAGATAAGTTACGAGGAACTCTGCATATTCACCTTCCAGACCGTTATCCTTGATATAGTCGGCAGCAGCCTGACAGGCCTGTACGTATGCAGCATAGCTGCTGGCAGAAGCCTTGACACTCTCCTTGATTGCGAAAGCAGCCTTGTAAGCAGCCAGGAAGTCGGTAACATTATCTATTGCCTCCCAAGAAGCGATGGCTTCCTTGTACTGATTTACCAGTACCTGATAAGCAACCAGTTCCTCATCGTCTATGAAGGCTGTCTCGTTGGCTATGATACCATCGCGGAACGAATCGAAGGTTTCGGGATGATCCTCGGAGATGCAAGCGTATCCGTCGGGAGTCTGATAAACGATAGCACCGGCGCTGGTGGGCTTTGGATAATTATCCTCACCGATAGTCTGACGCCAGACAGCATCCAGGAATTCCTCCTCGTTCAACTTCCATGCTATCTCGCCGCTTGCCAACTCGTCGGGTATTGTCAAGATAGCAGGAATCTCGACGGTACTGGCAGAACCGTTAACAACATCGCCCATATAATAACTGTTGATGATAGCCGACCTGCTCTGCTTAACAGCACCGAAGAACTGACCGTAAACAGCCGACTGG
>CADAWW010000183.1 GCA_902791675.1 uncultured Bacteroidales bacterium | reverse complement strand
GGATAGAGCTTGTATTCGTCGAAAGAGGACACTCGCAGCATGGTATCGGCATCCAGTTCCTCAATGGCATCTATCTCGTCGTCCCAGAATGTGACCCTCAGAATGGCCTCGCTATAGGGTATGGCAATGTCAACGGTATCGCCTTTCACGCGGAAGTTGCCACGCTTCAGTTCTATATCGTTACGGACGTACAAAGCACCAACTAATTTTCTTAACAAAACATTACGGTCGATGATTTGTCCACGATGGATCTCAATGATGTTCTCGTTCAGCGCTACAGGACTTCCCATGCCGTAAATACATGAAATAGAAGATACAACGATAACGTCCCTCCTACCTGACATTAAGTTACTTACGGCTCGCAGACGAAGACGGTCTATCTCATCGTTGATGGACAGGTCTTTTTCTATATAGGTATCGGTTGTAGGCAGATAGGCCTCGGGCTGGTAGTAGTCATAATAGCTGACATAATATTCTACCGCATTGTCTGGGAAAAAGCCCTTCATCTCTTCGTATAACTGAGCGGCCAGCGTCTTGTTGTGGCTCAGGATGAGCGTAGGCCTGCCAGCGTTGGCAATGACATTGGCAATGGTAAACGTCTTACCAGAACCCGTCACGCCCAGCAGCACCTGTGCCTGATCGCCACGTTCCAAACCGTCCGTCAATTGGCGGATGGCTTCGGGTTGGTCGCCTGTTGGTTTGTATTTGGATGTTAAATGAAAGTCCATAATGGTGCAAAATTACGAAATATTTCCTAATAAACAGCCTAAATCCCTAATTTTTATCAAAAAACCTTTGGTTTTCGCAGGAAAATGCGTAATTTTGCACGTCAAAATCGAAAGAGATGAATAAAAACAGCATCATAATACTTTGTATGGCATTCCTGATGACAGGTTGTGCGTCTGAGTTCAGTACCGTTTACAAGTCTGCTGACAAGGATTTTAAATATGAATACGCCAAGCAGTGTTTTGCACAAGGGAAATTCGGCAACGCTATTACGTTGCTCTCTGAGGTGGTGACGGCGCAGAAGGGTAGGCAGAATGCCCAGGAAAGTCTCTATATGTTGGCTATGGCACAATATTGCAATAGGGATTATGAGGCTGCAAGTGCTACCTTCCGTAAATATTTCCAGAGTTATCCGAAGGGTGATTTTGCCGAACAGGCTTCGTTCTACGTAGGACAGTCGCTCTTTCAGAGTATGCCTGACCCTCGTCTGGACCAGTCGGCAACGGTAGGAGCTATTAATGCCTACCAGAATTTCATGGATTACTTCCCTGAGTCTTCATTAAGGGAAGAGGCACAGAAGAAACTTTTCATCCTGCAGGACAATCTGGTCATGAAGGAGTATTTGTCTGCTGAGCTCTATTACAATTTGGGAGGATACTTCGGCAATATCAATTCCAATACGGAGTCCAACTACGAGTCGTGCATCATTACGGCAGAGAATGCCCTGAAGACCTATCCTTATACGTCGATGCGCGAGAAGTTCTCGTTGCTCATCATGAAGAGCAAGTTCGAACTGGCTCAGAATAGTTCTGAAGAAAAGCGTGTGGAACGTTACCGTGATGCAGAAGACGAGTGTTACGGATTCCTCAATGAATTCCCTGAGTCGGAAAACTGCAAGACAGCTGAGAAGTTTATTGCCAAATGCAAGAAGATAACAAAAGATTGATAAAATAAGAAAGTTAATTATAGAATATGGATTACAAGAAATCAAAAGCACCGGTTAATACCGTGACCCGTAACATCATGGATCTTTGCGAAGATACAGGCAATATCTATGAGAGTGTGGCAATCATTGCCAAGCGCGCTAACCAGATTAGCGTACAGATTAAGGAAGACCTCAGCAAGAAACTGGCTGAGTTTGCTTCGTATAACGACTCGCTGGAGGAGGTATTTGAGAATCGTGAACAGATAGAGATCTCGCGCTATTACGAGAAACTCCCCAAGCCCTCACTGCTGGCTACGCAGGAGTTTGTCGAGGGTAAGATCTACTGGCGTGACCCCGCCCGTGATTCTCAGCAGTCTGCAAATTCTGAAGGAGAGCGCCTGTCATGATACAGCGTATACAAACACTGTATCTGCTGGTAGCAGTCATTCTGGGGATGGTATTCTTTTTGGCGTGGCCGTTATTCGTTGTCCAGATACTGGCATCGGCCATCAGCCTCTACACCATCTTCCTGTTCAAGCGCCGTAAGGTACAGGCAAACCTTTGCTTGTGCAGCATATTTGTATGCCTGATATGGTATATTGTGCTGGCAGTCCTCATCCATCAGGGGAAGCTCACTGATCAACTGCCTCTGACAGCGGCATTGCCGATGGTTGCAGCCATTCTTTGCTTTATGGCTCGCAGGGCGATACTTGCTGACGAGAAGCTGGTTCGTGCTGCCGACAGAATACGTTGAACAAAAGAAGTATCAGTGGGAAAAACGGCCACTTCGTTCTGATAAGGCACGTTTCCCACTTCTTTGTGTCTTCTTCTCTATAATATAATAAGGTGTAAAAAGATGAAAAGGATAATAGCCATAACCTGCTGCCTGCTGATGGTGCTCACTGTTGGGGCCCAGAAGAAGGAAATCAGTCAGGCAAAGACATATATCAAGAGCGGAAAGGATAAGGAACTCGCTTCAGCCGAGAAGCTGATGACGGATTTGCTGGCGAAGGACTCTGCCAACAGGCAGAATCCCAAGATTTACGACACCTGGTACGAGGCTGTCATGAAACAGTATGAGGCCGCCAACGAGAAACTTTACCTGAAGCAGAAGTACGACACGGTACAGTTCTTTGGCCTTATCCGTAAACTCTACCAGATTGCTGAGACGCTCGACACCTTGGATGCACGTCCTGACAAGAAGGGACGCGTTCGTCCGGAATACCGCACGAATCACGCCCGCCAGCTTGACGTCCTGCGTCGCAACTTGTATTATGGAGGAACCTTTCAGGTCCGTAAGGCGCAGTATGCCGATGCCTTCAGTTTCTTGTCCACTTACCTGGATGCCGCCAGCCAGCCGCTCTTTCAGGGCTATGACTACCTGAAGAACGACACGCTGATGGCGCAGGCTGCCTATTGGGCAACATTCTGTGGCTATAAGCTTCGTCAACCTGAGGAAACGTTGCGCTATCATACCTTGGCTTTGGGCGATAGTGCCAAGCGGGATTTTACGTTGCAATACATTTGTGAGGCATATATCCAGCAGCAAAATGATTCTGCACTGGCCGCTATGCTGACTCTGGGCTACGACGAATATCCTGAACATCCTTACTTCTTCCCACGACTGGCAGACTTCTATACGGCTAAGGGACAGTATGACGACGTGTTGAAACTGACGGAGCAGGGACTGAAGACGAATGCCGACAACCAGCTGTTCCTTTTGGCTCAGTCTATAGCTCAGCTGAATGCTGGCTACTACGACGAATGCCTAAAAACCAGCGAGCGACTCATTGCCCTCAACGACACCATGCCTGAGGCTTATTTCAATATTGCAACAGTTCATCTGAACAGGGCCTTGAAACTGGAACAGGAAAACGAACCGCGTAAGAATCATGCCCAACTCGTTAAATTGTACCAGGATGCACGGCCCTATATGGAAGCCTATCGGAAACTGGCTCCAGACGACAAAAAACGATGGGCTCCGGCACTTTACCGCATCTACCTGAATTTGAACATGGGGAAGCGTTTTGACGAGATTGACAGGGTGTTGAAGACGCTGAATATTTAAAAAAAGCAAAAAATAACGTCAAGTGATACTGATTTTGAAAAAGAATCAGTATCTTTGCGTATTATAAAACCAATCTAAAACAAATTGTATTATTATGGAAAATAACGCTCAGTTAATTGCACAGTGCGAGGCATTGGCAAAAGTATGGCTCTCTCCGGCCTTTGATGAGGAGACACGTAAGGAAGTACAGGCTATGTTGGACAACCCCGACAAGTCGGATCTCATTGACGCTTTCTATCAGAACCTTGAGTTCGGTACGGGCGGTCTGCGCGGCATCATGGGTGCTGGTACCAACCGCATGAACAAGTACATCGTGGGTATGGCTACACAGGGTTTCGCCAACTACATCAACAAGGCATTCCCTGGCAAGCAGAGTGCCGTCGTTGTTGGTCACGACTGCCGTAA
>CADAWW010000182.1 GCA_902791675.1 uncultured Bacteroidales bacterium | reverse complement strand
TGAACCATCTGGCGTAGTTCGCCAATATGCTCCTTGCGGATACGTTCATTGATGGCATAACCTTTTAAGAGGTATTGCTTCAAGACTTTGTTGGCCCATCTTTATGCGCAGCTGCACATAAATCTGGTTATGTGGAGCTGATGATTATGTAAAGTTGACTACGTAATATTTTGATACTCAGTTTCTAAAACGTCCTTTTCTTTTCATAATTTTGGCAGGGGTAATGTCGCCCCTACTAAAATTATGTATTATGAGAGTTATACAAAAGAAAGGACTTCAGGCGGTACAGATTGTGCCACTGATTAGAGATGCAGAAAAGTATCTCCAAACGATGGGGCTAACGCCCGCTACCATCAAAAGTATTGTCAGTACATGGAAAGCCGTAATTCCTTTTATGGAAAGCCATGGAATACTTTTGTATTCTGCAAAAGTGGAAAGTGACTATCTCAAACATTATTTTGAGAGAACGGGCATTGACTTCTCCCTAGAATGGGCTCAAACAGTAAAGTCCAGAATGATGCGTCTCACAGAATTCCTTTTAACAGGGGAAATCAGCAAGCGTACCAAATTGTCTCCATCATTCGATTCTGAGATTGGACAGACCATTGAAACTTTCCTTGAGCAACGTTCAAGGAACAACCGTCTTTCAGCTTACACCATTGGACATGACCGTTACTACCTGTCAGTATTCCTTGAGCAAATGAATAGTAGAAGAATCCTACACGTAGACGAACTGGACGCGGAATTGATTAACGGTTTTCTCTCTTCATTGGATGTGAATAAGGTGTCGCTCCGTCACCATATCATCAGAGAGCTAAGGCTCTATCTAAAATATCTTTTTGAGGAAGAATTACTGAAGACAAACTTGTCTCGTATGCTGCCTTCTGATGCATACAGGAAGATAGAGCGCTTGCCGTCCGTGTATTCAAAAGAGGAAATAAATGCTGTCTGCAATTCTATAGAGAGGAATAGCCCCATAGGCAAGAGGAACTATGCTGTCATGATGCTCCTTTCACGGTACGGGCTGCGGTCCTCTGACATCTGCGGTCTACAATTCGACAATATTCTGTGGGACAAGTGTGTAATAAGAGTACTCCAGTACAAGACCAAAGAAATTGTAGAGTTACCGCTGACGGGAGAGGTGGGCGAAGCACTTATAGACTATCTGAGACACGGACGCCCCCAGTGCGATGAGAAGCATGTGTTCATTCAAGGAATATCTCCTTTCAGGCAACTTACCCCCGCTGGCGTATATACCATTGTAAAGAAGACTATCCGAGAGTCTGGCATTGACATTGGCGACAGAAGACGAGGCCCCCATGCTCTCCGCCATAGCCTGGCCTCACTGTTGCTGAAGGAGAAGGTCGTACTGCCTGTAATTACCAGTATTCTTGGGCACAAGGATAGTGACAGTACGCGTACTTACCTCAGGATAGATACTGAAGAACTAAGAAAATGTGCTCTTGACGTACCGGCAGTATCTGATGACTTTTACATGCAGGAAGGAGGACTGTTCTATGAGTAGGTTGGTTTTCCGCAGCATTATGGCCTGCGACTTTGAGGAGTTTATCAGATTGAAGCGTAATCTGGGCTACAAATACGCAACGGAAGAATATGTGTTGAGAGCATTTGACACTTTCCTCGTAAACAGAGGCGTTACGGATCCTGTATTGACAAAGGATGTGTTTGATGCATGGATGGCTCGTCGTCAACATGAAGCAGGGTCAACATACAGGGAAAGGTGCGTTGTAGCTGTGCAATTTGCGCGCTATATGTCAGACGTCGGAAAACCGTGCTTCATACCAAGACTCCCCAAGACGAAAGTCGCAGGATTCACGGCACATATCTTCACGGAAGAAGAGATTGGGAAGATCCTCTCCGCTTGTGACAGGCTGACATTGCGTAGTCTGAAGAAGGATTCCGTAATAATCATGTTGCCAGCCTTAATCAGACTCTTGTACGGTACGGGGATAAGAGTGACCGAAGGCATTATGCTAAAAGATGCGGATGTGAATCTCGTGGAGAACTACATCACCCTACGTGACACCAAAAGCAGAAAAGACAGAATTGTACCCATAACAGAATCACTGGCATCAGTATGCAGAGAATATAAGAAGTACAGAAACATGTTGCCTGTGATCATTGACAAGGAATACTTCTTTCTCTCACTTGCAGGCAGGCGATGTGCCAACGATGGTGTCATCTACACATGGTTCCGCACAATACTGCGAGAAGCTGGAATACCACACAATGGCAGGCATAAAGGGCCACGCCTGCATGACCTCCGGCACACCTTCAGTGTACACTCCCTTGCAAGAATGAGTGGTCGTGGTATCGACTTGTATTGCTCTCTTCCGATACTGTCCACCTATCTCGGACACAGCTCAATACAATCAACGAACAACTATGTGAGACTCTATGAGAGTCTGTATCCAGATTTGATAAAGCGCCTCGACATAGACAGTCTTAACGTATACCCAGACTTGTATGAAGATGAAAACGACAGACTTTAGCAGACACCTGTCCAACTTCCTGACCAAATATCTGCCAGGAGAGCGAGGTATGAGCAAGAACAGTATAATCGCATATCGGGACACCTTTGTCCTCTTGCTGCGTTACTGCAAAGATGTGAAAGGAATAAATATCAGGAAATTGACGATAAACATGCTTACATGTGAATTAGTGGTGGAATTCCTAAACTGGATACAGATGGAGAGAAACTGCTCTGCGAGTACCAGGAATGCACGTCTGGCTGCAATCAGAGCCTTTATTAATTATGTGGAGTATGCAGACCCGTCCATCCTTGCCGAGGGAATGCGAATAAGCTCCATACCTTTAAAGAAGGCGGAAAAGAAGGCCATATCCTATCTCTCTGTGGAGGGTATCAAGTTGCTCCTCAAACAGCCAAATCTTAGGAAAAGGTCTGGCAGGCGGGATCTCGCACTGCTGTCTTTAATGTATGATACTGGTGCAAGAGTACAGGAAATTGCCGATCTCACCGTAGGGAGCGTCCGTAAGTCCTCCCCATACACCATAAGGATTATCGGAAAAGGCAACAAGACGCGCATTGTACCCCTTTTAGAGAAGCAGACAAAGCACCTCTTTCGTTATATGCAGGAAGAAGGGCTGATATCTTCAAACAATGAGAACGCACCTCTGTTCTCAAATAAATCCAATGGAAAGCTAACGCGCAGCGGAATCTCTTACATACTCAGTAAATACATAAATAAGGCAAGGGATGAATGCCCTCATTTAATCCCAGAGAACATCTCGTGTCACTCCCTACGGCACTCAAAAGCCATGCACATGCTACAGGCTGATGTACCTCTTGTTTATATCAGGGACATTCTTGGTCATGAGTCAGTCGTTACAACGGAAATCTATGCAAAAGTGGATTCACTAAAGAAAAGAGAAGTTATCACAAAAGCTTTCTCGCCCACAATTGAGGAGCCAAACACTCCAATATGGCTGAAAGACGCTGATCTCTTGGAATGGCTAAAAAGCCTCTGAGATTATGTAAAGTGATTTATGAGAAAAGGGTTGCAGAAATAGATACTGCAACCCTTTAACTTTACATAATCGCCAGCTCTACATAACCATTGTTATGCGCAGCTGCACATAACAATGGGCAAATAGGGTCTTAATAAAATACCTATTGAATGGCTATTCTGTTAACCGACGGTTCGAAACTATAGAACAGCGGTTGACTGCTGCAGAAGAAAAAATAGATTTCTTCGTCCGCTCATCCTTACCCCCGGTAGAAGGCATTTTCTACGACGGACAGATATTCGATGCCTACGCACAGATCATCAGCCTCATCAAACAGGCGAAGCAGTCCATCATCCTCATCGACAACTATATCAATGTTGATACCTTGACGATGCTCAGCAATCGCTCTTCTGGCGTCACTGCCACCATCTACACCCGCCAGCTGAACCAGCAACAGCAGTTGGACTTGCAATTATCGACGATGTGGTGTATCTCTTCGGTGCCAGTCTGAAGGACGCTGGCAAGAAACTCTTCGCCTACATCAAAATGCAAGAAACCCCATCGGCAGCTCTGCTGAACGATATATAGTCTGTTTTTAGTGCAAAAGTCCCGCCGAACGCAGAAGCAACGGTTCTTTCTGTGTTTTGAAATAACAGCGAAGGGGCCCGCATTGCTGCGAGCCCCTCAACTCTTATGAATACAGGTAGCTTCCTCTGGCTAATAAACGCGATAATTGTTTATAGTACGAGGTCTCAGAGGTTTAATTACCAGTGCCAGTCATCTCTGCTACTTGCTGGACCTGTCCCCTGATGAACCAAACATCAATATAGCAGTGGTAGATTTCAATATATCTTGGATAGTAACCTTACCACCGTTCACCTGCTCCAACTCTTCCTTTGTCAGCTCCTGAGCCTTCTGGCTGTTCATCTCATTCTGCTTCATAATCGTATAAATTTTAAATTGTTAAACTTACTGGTGCAAAGATACGACAAATTTCGGCAGATTCCAAATATTTAGGCGAAATGTGAATCTCATTCGCCGGACAGGTGAGCACATCCTTGTTGACAAGCAGGAAGTCAGCATACTTGCCGGTGCTGATGCTGCCGCGCTCATTCTCGATGAGCATCTGCTTGGCGATGTTGATGGTCAGGGCCTCGATGGCCTGCTCGCGGGTGATGAGTTCCTCGGGCCACCAAGGGTTACCGTTCTCGCCGTGAAGCACACCAGTGACAGCTATCTCAATGATGCCGAACGGATCATCGGGACTACCACTTGTTGCAGGGAAGTCGGTATGGGAGGTCATATGGATACCGTTGTCGAAATAAGACTTCATCGGATATGACTTGGCTTCCTGACCTACGGGCGCCAGTCCGTGCTCGCGGATATAGTCGGCAGCGAAAGAGGGGCAATGGTGCCAGAGCATACCTGAGACGACATATATGTTATGGTCTGCCAAACGCTGATAATCCTCCGCATTGACATTACGCACGTGAACCAGCGTGTTGCGCAGCTCATCCTTACCGGCATTGGCGTAGGCGCTGACCACGTAGTTGACGGCCTTGTTACCCATGGTGTGGATATGCATGGTGATGCCTTGGGCATTCGTCTTGCGGGTAATGTCGGTCAGTTCCTCCTGAGTCCAGTTGGCAAGCCCCTGATGTCCATCGGGATACAGCGGCTCCACGAATCCGGTACCGCCTTCCACCGTACCGTCCATAAAGAGTTTGAGCCAGTTGGTTTTGACGCGGGTGGTGGCGTACTGCTGAACGTCAGCGGCTCTCTTCAGCGCCTTCTCCACATTCATCCAGCTCTCAACCTCATAGGTCAAACCCAGCACGAAGTTCAACTTGCCAGCCTGATCCAGCTGCTGGGCAGCCTTGAAGAAATTGTTATTATAAAAATAGTTTCCCCAACCATCGATATACATGGTGTAACCCTCTGCCAACAGATGCTCCTGAATCTTAGGGATGACAATTTTGGCTACGTCAACGGGATAGAGGCTGTCGTTGTCAAGGAAGGAACGGGTGTATGTGCCTGCCTGTTCTTTCAGGAAACCAGTAGGTGTGCCATCCTCACCCATCACGATCTCACCTCCACGGATGTCCCCACCCTTCTTCAGTACGGTGCCGTCTTCCTTCATGATGCCAGCCTTGACCAACATCAGGGTGTTTGCCAAGCCCTTGTGACCCTCGTCGTCGGCGAAGTAGATGGGGATATCGTTGCAGATGGCATCCAACTGTTGGCGAGTAGGCATATGCTCCATGAAGTTGATGTAATTCCAACCAAAGCCAAAGATGTACTTTGCTCCTGTCTCGCGAGCCTTCTTGACGGCAGCGGGGACAATTTCGTTCATGAACGCTTCATAATCCTTACCTATAGCAACCGATCCTACGATAGGCAGGGCTACACCAATTGAATAGTGGGCGTGACCGTTACCGCAGCTGGGCATCAC
>CADAWW010000181.1 GCA_902791675.1 uncultured Bacteroidales bacterium | reverse complement strand
TGTGCCATTACGGTCCATAAAGTCGTACCTTGCTCCCAGTTGTACGGTTGGCGTAACAAAATATCCTACCTGAGCATAGGCTCCCCAGTAGTTGAATGTGTCGTCAATCTTTTGGCGCTTGGTAAAGCCTACATGCATCCAGTAGGCCTCTGCTCCAACATACCAGCGGTTCAGCAACATAGAGAATTCGGCTCCAAGACGTGTATCGTTGGTACTCTCGCTCTCACTCTCCACATTCAGTCCACCGCTGATACCAAACAGCATGTGCCTTCCTTTCAACATCTTGGCATTACCCTGTGTAGCAGGCATCTGCCCCCAGGGCATAAAAGTGAGCCTACCAGCATAGAGTAGGGCAGGAATGTGCCAGTCCACGCCTAAATCAAATCCTGTTCCGATGATGGGATTGACAGCGTTCAGGGTGTGAGGCATGATAATGGAAGTGGTAAGCGATGTCGGTAGAATGGGGAACAATGTCTCTCCCAATGTGGTCAGATAGGCGTGTGTGAAAGGTGTCTTAAACTTACCTACACGAAAACGGGCAGCAGGAGTAATCCGTAAGTCTACCCAGGCCTGCTGCAGGATGTCGGCTCCCTTGGCCGCAGCATTAACAGAAAGGTTGTAGTCCAGCCTGCCAAATGTCTTACCTGTAAAACCCAGGATGGCATACGGAATAGCAAAGCCTGAGTTGGCTACATTGTCCTGATTGTAAGCCTTGTCCAATCCTTCGTCGTCGTAGTAGTTGAATTGTCCGCGTGTCTGCAGGAACAGATAAGGCTTAAAGACAAATTTCCCGTTTTTCGACTGAAGCGTGAAACCTCGGTCGTCAGCAATGCCCAATACACCATTCTCCATGTCTATGTCTGGCGCATCCTGTGCACGAAGCAAGTGAAGAGTGAGGAGTGAAGAGTGAAGAATCAGTAATAATATTATTCGTTTCATCATGAGTTTACCGTTTATCTTTTTAATTATGAATTATGAACTATGAACCAAAGATTAAAGGCTTTCCAGGAACTTTATCAGCGCCCCTCGGTCCTCCTTGTGCATCTTTTTGTAAAGGTTTTTGGAAGCCTCGCCCTCGCCTCCGTGCCAGAGGATAGCCTCTTGCAGGTTTCGGGCCCTTCCGTCGTGCAGGAAGTAGGTATGAGCGTTAACCTTTTCCTGCAGGCCAATACCCCACAGGGGTGTGGTGCGCCATTCGTTACCGCGGGCCAGGCCGCTTACGTAGTTATCGTTCAGTCCGACGCCCATAATCTCAGAACCCATGTCGTGCAACAGGAAGTCGCTGTAGGGATGAATCGTCTGATTGCCTAACCAAGGCAGCTCTGTTCCGTTCAGCAGCGTAGCACCTCGCGGCTTTGTATGCAGGGTAGTTACGTGGCACAAGTGACATTTGGCCTCGAAGAACATCTGTTCTCCTTTTTCTATCAGCTGGCGTTCCGAGATACGGTTACCCTTGTAGGTGACCTGTGTCGTTGCACTTCCCAGACGGCGGGCAGGAACACCCAATCCGTGCAAGTAGTAATCGACATCTTCCATATCCTCCGTCGAGATGTCCAGCTTGTCGTACAGTAGCCCCATCATAGATCCTTGTTGCATCTGGCTCTGTCCCTCGCAAATCTCTTCAGGATAGCGGCTGTTGGTAACTCCCATGTCGCTGGAAAAGCCCAATTCAACGGTTAAATCGGCATGTTGAGCCTTATTGCCCGATAGGCCCAGACGTAACTTGCCTCGCTCTGTGATATAGTTGCATCGTCCGGATATCCCGTATTCCGGATAATTGGATCTTTGTGCCAATGCTTCTATCTCGTTGGGGTCGAGGGCCATCATCTGTCCCATACCTACGTGGCGGAGCGGTATTCTCACGGTACAGAAGAGATCTTCGGGTCGGATAGGCTCGTCAGTATCTCTGTAGGTAGGCTTGTACCAGTCAGTAATGGTGTACTCGGGATATACCAACTCATAAGTTTCACCGTCCGGAAACACATACTGCTGGCTGTGCCAACGGCATTCCAACTTTCCCTCGGCCGTTACACCCATGATGCTTTGGTCGTGAATCACTCTGCCGTAATCTTGGAAGAAAGCTCCGTTCTTGCGAGTCACATAGACCAGCATAGACGAAAATCCGTAGGCTCCGCTGCCATAGACAGGCGTTCCGTCTGGGTCCGTTCCGTTTTGAGTCCAAAGTCCCGGTTTAGTCCTACCGGCATTACGATGACACGAACCGCATGAATAACCGGCATAGACGGGGCCTAATCCGGTTCCCGAGTTCAAGGGGTTGTCGTAAAGGCGGTCACCATGCGTGAACCTTTTCTCGTTGGCTGGAATACTGGCTACCCAGTCGGCATCGGTGTCGTAGGCATAGCTGGAGTTCTTAAAGACTGTAGAGGTGCCTGCAGAAAGCACAAAGCCTTCTGGCACCTCTATGTCTCGGATGTCATTCACCTCTAAACCATCATTCTCACAACCCCAAAGAGCTGTGAGAACAATGAATATAAATAACTTGATAATATTTTTCACTATCTTCTATAGCGTTTTACTTTTTAACGCTTTAATCGTTTAATGCTTTAACCTTTTAACTTTAATAGTTTCTTGCCTTACCGTCCTTGAACAGCAGGAACTCCAATGTGTGGAATCCGCGTACGTTCTGTACAGCTTCTATATCTTCGTTTTCTTCGTCGTACTCACCTTCCCATTTTATCAGTTCCTCGATTTTTCCGCTCTCCATAACGCCTTTTATAGCATCAACGTCCAAAGGCCATGAGTCCATATTGGGGTCGAGACCCAGGTCGGCAACAGGACCAAACAGAAAGGCCTCGCTGGTCTCCCAGGGTTCACGGGCCTCAATCCACAGGTCGGCTGCTTTCTTGAAGTTCGAAGAGGAAGGTTGGTTGCTGAGTGCAATGATAGACTGACGTAATGCTGCGGTCTTGGCAACCAGGTCTGCATAGGTGGGAAGTACCACCTGATCAACGTAAGTGCTTACAATTTCCTCCATTTCATCGTCATCTGCATGCTGACTGATAAAACTTGTCAGGTCTTTTTCCAGGACATTTACCAAAGTGGCACAGGCTTCCTGAGCAACCAAGACACTGGGACTGCCAATATGACTGCGGAAAGGAGCAGCCATACCCTTGATGGAGTTATAGGCGGCTTCAATCTTACCCTTAACAGATGCGTACAATGTGGCATTTTGTGCTTTGGTGAAAGCTGCCAGTGAGTGAGTGGCTTCCTGGTTGTTGCGAGTACCGTTGAAAGCATTGCGGATACTGATGATATTGTTGGAATAGTCGTCGATAGAGTGCCAACTGTACCAAGACTCCACAGCATATACGGCCTCTGTGTATTTCTTGGCTTCCCAAAGATCGCGAGGCTCACCAATCTTGGCGGTGCCGACCTCTCCGGCGATGTCTATACAACCGTCAACAATCTGCTGTACACAGGCGGCAGCACTCTGATACTCACCTCCAAAGCTCTTAAAGGTTTGTGCATAAGCCTCACCATCGTTGTAGCTTACACTCCATGCTTTGTTCAGGTCGCTTGCATCCTTTGCCAGCAAATTAGCTACGGCAGTAGCGTACTGTGTCCAGGTGCCGATGTTCTGAGATGTAACATCGATATTGTTTTCCTGAATGGTAACATCAGCTGTTCCCTCAGGAATGCCGGGCTTCACCTCCTCGTTATTGCTGTCGTTACTGCAGGCTGAGAACCCCAATCCCATTGCCATAAGGCTAATCAAAATTAGTTGTCTTTTCATTTCTTTGTATGTTTTAATTCATAATTTAGTCGTTTGGTCGTAGGCCCCCTCCCAACCTCCCCCGAGGAGGAGGAGAGAGTTGAGTATTGAGAATTGTTTTCGTTTTTCGTCCTTCGTCCTTCGTTTTAATTCTTAATCTTCCACTTGTTATCATTCAGGAACCATCCAACGAAGGCTACACCCAGGGCAAACTCGTTTTCAGACTTGTATTTTCCGTTACCGATACGGCGGTTGGTGTAGTCTGCCTTTATAACCAGATAGGGCAGAGGGCGGTAGTTCAGACCGGCAACCCACATCTGGGTCTTCAGTCTGTCGTCAGCAGCTTTCAGGTTGTTGGCATCTACAATTACCTTCTCCTGTGGGTTGTAGTATTCGTAGCGGACGAAGGGATCGAAATCAAGGTATTTCGGGTTCTTTAGGAAAGCCTTCAGGTTCAGACCAGCCTCCACACCATAGCTTACGCCGCGCTGTGCTATGGGAGCCAAACGACTGTAAGGCGATTTGCTGCTCAGCTTGTTGTTCTTGGCTGTAAGCAGGCTGCTGTTGCCGATGTTTCCACCCAACAGGTTTCCGCGAACGGTAAAGTAACGGTGTCTGTACTGAGCATCTACCGACCATATGGTTACAGGGACCTTAAAGGTATAGGTCTGAGGCTTGTCACTATTGGCTGCTGCATTGTTAATGTAATAGACTGAGGCACCTAACCTAAGACCAGGTATACCTCTATAATTAATGCGAGCTACGTAGGCAGGCGAGGTGAAGTTATCTACTTCGAAGAATCCTTG
>CADAWW010000180.1 GCA_902791675.1 uncultured Bacteroidales bacterium | reverse complement strand
AATAACCTATGCGCAGCAAGATTTTGAAACTGATGTTTTTAAATCCAAAAGTGGTAAGGAGATTAAGATCTATGCGCTAATGCATTCATGCATTCGTATAACTTATAATAACAAGGAGATACAGATTGACCCTGTGGCTAAATTGAGGGATAGAAAGGTAGATTATACAGCATTCCCCAAAGCTGACTTTATTTTTGTCACACACGAGCATGCAGACCATTACGATGCTGCTACCCTGAAACTGTTATCTGCAAAAAACACACAACTGATTATGAATAAACGTTGTGTTGATATGTTTGGTTGAAGCCGTTCCTGCGTATAACACCACAGAAGGCAGGCAGCAGTTTCATCCAAAAGGGCGTGACAATGGCTATATCCTAACGATCGACGGTTTGCGAATTTACTTTGCAGGCGATACCGAAGATATTCCGGAAATGGCAGAAATAAAAGATATTGATATAGCTTTTCTGCCTTGCAACCAACCTTATACTATGACCACAGAACAATTGGTAAAAGCCGCAAAAACCATCAAACCTAAGGTTCTATTCCCATATCACTATGGTCAAACGGATGTCAGTATGATTCAGGCTCAACTGATAAACGAGAGAATCGATGTAAGAATCAGACATTACGAATAAAGTGAATAGTAGGAAAGTTTTCCTTGAAATTGCGATGAATTCATGTTTTTTTTGTACTTTTGCAAAAAATATTCGATAAATTATGGGATTCTTTAATTTCTTCTCAAAAGAAAAGAAAGAAACGCTTGACCATGGTCTGGAGAAGACAAAAGAGAGTTTCTTTGGCAAATTGTCTCGTGCCGTAGCCGGCAAGTCTAAGGTTGACGATGATGTTTTAGACAACCTGGAAGAGGTACTGGTGACTAGTGATGTTGGCGTAGATACTACGTTGAATATTATACAACGTATTGAAGATCGTGTGGCTAGAGACAAGTATGTGTCGACCAACGAACTGAATAGTATTCTGCGTGATGAAATTTCTCAGCTCTTGACAGAGAATAATACCGATGATACCGAGGGATTTAATATCCCAGCTGGTAAGAAACCATATGTTATTATGGTTGTGGGGGTGAATGGTGTTGGTAAGACTACCACCATAGGTAAGTTGGCCTACCAGTTTAAGCAGGCTGGCTACAAGGTGATGCTTGGAGCTGCCGATACTTTCCGCGCTGCTGCTGTTGAACAGTTGGTTATCTGGGGCGAAAGGGTAGGTGTTCCCGTGGTGAAGCAGAATATGGGCAGCGATCCTGCCAGCGTGGCATATGATACGCTGAACAGTGCCATTGCCAATGATATAGATGTGGTGCTGATAGATACAGCTGGTCGTCTGCACAACAAGAAGGGGCTAATGGACGAACTTTCCAAGATTAAGCGTGTGATGCAGAAGCTGAAAGCTGATACGCCAGACGACGTGATGCTGGTGCTGGATGGAAGCACAGGACAGAATGCTTTTGAGCAGGCCAAACAGTTTACGCAGGCTACTGATGTTACCAGTATGGCTATCACCAAACTGGATGGCTCTGCAAAGGGAGGAGTAGTGATTGGCATAAGCGATCAGTTTAAGATTCCCGTTCGCTATATCGGTTTGGGCGAAGGAATGGAGGATTTACAGGGATTTAATCGCAGGGAGTTCGTGGATTCGCTGTTTAAGAATTGAGCATTTTTTCGCTCAACGATAAACAATAACCTGTCTTTATTTTTTAACATTGAAAAAGCCTATAGTAGATATAATCACCCTGGGGTGCAGTAAAAATCTGGTGGATAGCGAGAAACTTATCCGCCAATTGGAGCTTAACGGTTTCTCTGTTACACATGATACAGAAAACCCAAAGGGGGAGATTGCCGTCATAAATACCTGTGGATTCATTGGGGATGCTAAAGAGGAGAGCATAAATATGATACTTGAGATGGCCCAACGGAAAGTAAAGGGAAATCTTAAGAAACTAATCGTAATGGGTTGTCTGTCTGAGAGATATCTTCATGAATTGGAAGGCGAATTACCTGAGGTTGACAGGTTCTATGGTAAGTTCGATTGGGAGCGAGTTATTACAGACTTGGGCAAGACTTACTACAAGGAATTCTGCAACTCAAGACGCATTACAACCCCCAGCCATTATGCTTATCTTAAAATCAGCGAGGGCTGCAATAGGACCTGTTCGTATTGTGCTATCCCCATAATAACAGGTGCTCATAAGAGCCGTCCGATAGAGGATATTCTTGCTGAAGTAGATGAATTGGTGCAGCAAGGTGTTAAGGAATTTCAGGTTATCGCCCAGGAGTTGACCTATTACGGCCTTGATATATATAAGGAACGTAAGATTGCTGAGTTGGTGGAACGTATCGCCCAGACACCTGGTGTGGAATGGATACGTTTGCATTATGCCTATCCCACCCAGTTCCCTATGGATTTGCTGAATGTGATGGCTAAGTACGACAACGTTTGTAAATATCTGGATATAGCCCTGCAGCATTGCTCGGACAATGTGCTGGCGAATATGCACAGAAATATTACCAAAGAGCAAACCTATACGTTGCTGGAGAAGATCAGAAAAGAAGTACCTGGCATACACATTCGAACAACACTGATGGTGGGTTACCCTGGCGAGACCGATGAGGATTTTGCTGAACTGTTAGATTTTGTCAAGTGGGCGAAATTTGAAAGAATGGGTGCTTTTGCCTATAGCGAGGAAGATGGTACATACGCTGCAGAACATTATAAGGATGATGTGCCGCAAGATGTAAAGCAGGCAAGGCTCAGCAAGTTGATGCGCGTGCAACAAAACATTAGCCAAGTTCTTCAGGATTCTAATGTAGGCAAACAGTTTAAGATAATTATTGATCGTTTAGAGGGCGATTATTATATTGGCAGAACAGAGTTTGACTCTCCAGAAGTTGATCCGGAGGTCTTAGTCCGAAAGACAGAGGGAAAGTCTTTGCAGATTGGAGAGTTTTATAATGTTATAATAGATAGCGCTGAAGAATTTGATCTTTACGCTCATGTTGTATAAGTAATATAAAGTTGTGTATGAACAATAAAGATTTTATATCAGCATTAAGTGCCAAGACTGGTTTCAGCACGAGGGAGACGGCGCAAATGACAAGTGATGTCGTTAGTGCCATAACAAACGAATTGACCGAAGAAAATATTGTCGGTATTACTGGCTTTGGCACGTTTGAAGTAAAAAAGAAACTGGAACGTGTTTTGGTTAACCCTGCTACTAAACAACGTATGCTTGTCCCTCCAAAGATGGTTGTCAGTTTTAAACCCAATACAGGGCTGAAAGATAAGGTTAATGGTAAATAAGTTGCATTATGGAAGGTAAAGTATTACTCCAGGATCTGGCTCAGTCATTAGCCGTTAAGAATGGTATTCAGCGTAAAGATGCTGAGTCTTTTGTGAAAGCTTTCTTTGAGACTATTAGTGAAGGCATTCTGGAAGATAAGATTGTAAAAATAAAAGGTTTTGGAACCTTTAAGATGATTGAGGTGTTGGACAGGGAGAGCGTAAATGTCAATACTGGCGAAAGAATTGTCATCCCAGGTCATTCTAAGATTTCTTTTACACCTGATTCAGAACTGAAAGATCAGGTGAACAGACCTTTTGCATTATTCCAAACGGTTATTTTAAACGAAGGAACATCGTTGGATGATATGGAGAAAATGGATGGTCTTGAGACAGTTGACAGCTTGCTGTCGACAGACATCAGCTCTTCAGAACCAGAGACTCCGGAAGAATCAGAGTCTCAGGAAGTTCTGAAAATCTTAGAACAAGCAGAAGAACCGGAATTGGTGCTAATACCAGATACTCAGATAAAGCAGGAAACACCAGTTCCCCTTGTGGGGCCTGATACCCCAAAGGAGCCAGTCATGGCTGAGGAATCAGAGGAAGAACAGTTACCAGCTACTTCTCAACTGTCAACAGCAAAGAAGCATAGTTGGTGGTATGTTGGTCCTTCCATGACGGCCTTGCTCTTTGCTCTGTTCTGGATCGTATTTTTGGCAGGCTATTTTATCGGCAGTAATAACTGGCATAACCTTGGAAATATATTTGAAAAGTCCACACCAACTCCTTTGATTCAGATTGACACTGTTTACGTTGATAAAATAATCGAGCCGGATTCTTTATATGTTAAGGGTTTGGAAGATTCGCTCAGAAGTGTTATAAAGGAGGAGGGCGCCATTAAGAAGGAAATGCCCAAACCACAAGTTTCGCAAGTTGCTCAGGCTGCTCCTAAGCCTATTGTTGCAAACAAGAAAACTCCTGTTGTTTTCGAGATTATCGGATATAAGGGCGTGCGTACTATTCAGTGGGGAGACTATCTTCTGAAGATTGTCAGACAAGAATATGGTACTGATGATGCACTGAAATATGTAATCTCGTACAACAAATTCACAGACCCCGATAATCTGCCCGTTGGAACTGAAGTGAGGTTGCCTAAACTAAGGGTAAAATAACAGTGTTTAAGCCTATTAATATCATTTAACAGAATTATACAAAAGAATAACTCTTTTTGT
>CADAWW010000179.1 GCA_902791675.1 uncultured Bacteroidales bacterium | reverse complement strand
TCAAAGTCTACGATTAACGTTGCTTTTGGCAATCATATTCTCTGTTACAAATGCAATTGCTGAGGAGACAGACTCGCTGTTCTATACCTTTCCTCATTCGGAGATCAACTTTGAAGCCCTCTGTTCTAATCCTTCAAACGGTTGCGTTTGTGTGGAAGATTTTAATGAAGACGGCTATCCGGATCTCATTGTTTCCGGGCCAAGGTATGAGGATTTCAATTGGGCTTGTATGAATCTGTTGTTGAACGACGGAGGAAAAGGATTTATTAAGTATGAACTAGGTCTGCAACCTGTAAGTAACGGCAGCATAAGTGCTCATAGAACTAATAAGGGCACATATCTGCTGGCAGTGCAGGGTGGTACCGGCCTAACAGCTACTGCAGAGAACAGTGTGGCTTATGTTGCACGTCTGGTTATAAGGGGTAATAATGTTGGAGTAACAAAGTTGCAAAACCTGACAAATGGGATTTCCGGGGGTAGCATTCTCTTTGCGGATCTTAACGATGATGGTAAGAAGGATATTATACAGTTCGGCAGTGGCAGCAAAGTATATACTTACTTGGAATCGGGTAATAACAAGTTTGTAATAAATGAGCAGGAGACTGATTTCATAGGGGCTGACGATGGTCAGCAAATAGCAGCCGATATGGATAACGATGGTAGAGAGGACATCATTACCATAGATGATGAAAACGGTCTCCTTGTATATTTCAGCCAAGGTAATGGCACATTTTCTCAGGAAAGGGCAAACAAGACACTCCTTTTTAAGTCGGTTCCGAGAATGGGATTAGGTGATTTCAATGAAGACGGCAAAATGGACATCGTAGCCTTTGACTATGTATCAGAAACGGATAAATACAGTGTAGCCTTCTACTATCAGAATGAAGATCATACGTTTACCGAAGTTGTCAGCAACCATTTTATGGGTGTGGCAGCAGCTTCGGTAGGAGTGGCCGATTTCAATGGAGATGGACATGCTGACGTTCTCTATTCAGGAACGAATAACAGGGTGTGGCAGGAAAGTGAGACGAGTACCGTCTGTGCAAAAGCATATTTCCTGCTGGGCGACGGTAAAGGCGGTTTTGAGGGACAGGTGAAATGGAACAAGGCAAGAAACAGTCCAGACATATTCTGTTTGGCGCCAGTTACTGAAGGCACTTATAGCATAGCTGACTTTGATGGAGATGAAAAACCTGATATCTTCGCACTCGGAATATTAGGAGTGCCAATGTCAGGAAAGACACTTCGTACAACAGATATGTTCCTCTCATCGAAGACCTATGGATGGGGAGAGCCTGTAGCGGGCACTGCCGTTCATACCAAGTGGCAAGGTTTTGATTATGACGACGTAAGACTCTCAAAAGGTAGCCGCCTGAAAACTGCAGCAGACAAAGAGATTGCCTATCTGAAGAGATTGGATATAAATAAGTTGTTTGCGAGTATGCAGGAGTATAACCTTGGTATAAGCGGATACCAACCCTATGGCGGGTGGGAAGCGGATGGCTATGGATGTACTTTTGCCCACTATACCTCTGCTTTGGCTATAGCTTACGCATCAACAGGTGATGATAAATTACTTACGAAGATAAACAAGTGCGTGGAAATTATGTTGAATTCCCAGGCACGTAATGGTGATGGATTTTTCGCCTTCAAAGCCGGAACCACGCGAGCGTTTGACAAAATGGCGAAGGAAAAGACGATAGTGCCTTACGGGTGGGACGAGAACGGGCACCCTTGGGGGAACAATGGGATAGGCTTTCCCTTCTATGCTCACCATAAGGTTTTCGCTTCTCTGCGTGATGTCTACCTTTACGCCCACAATGAAGAAGCCAGGATAGGGTTCCTGAAGTTGTGCGATTGGTTGTGTATGTGGCTTCAGAACTTTGACGAAACGAATCTTCAGAAGATGTTAGAGAGCGAACATGGTGGCATGGTAGAGGTACTTGCCGATGCCTATGCACTAAGCGGTAAGAGTAAGTATTTGGATGCCGCACAGCGGATGACGCGGAATAATTTCGCCACCACAATGAGCAATAACATAGATGATTTGGCAGGACGGCATGCCAATATGCATGTTCCTATGGCAGTCGGCGCGGCTGAATACTATCTGTACGGAGGTGATGTACAGCATAGAAAGATTGCGCATAACTTCTTTGATATGGTGGCAAATCATCACAGTCTGGCTAACGGCGGAAATTGCAATTATGAGAGGTTTTCCACTCCTGACCTTATTACCTACAGTATGGGACCCAGAAGTTCAGAGACATGCACGAATTATAATATGCTGAAATTAGCTAAGCAACTGTTCTGCTTAGAGGGTGATCCCAGCTATTTGGACTATTACGAGAATGTGATGCTGAACCATATATTAGGCACGCTTTCTACAAACCAACAGGAAGGAGTATGCTACTATACAAGTCTGAAGCCAGGAACTTTCAAGTGTTACGATAATCTCTTCAGCAATTTCTGGTGCTGTGTGGGAACAGGTATGGAGAGTCATGTTAAATATGTGGATGCAATATTCTTCAAAGGGGAAGACGGGCTGCTTGTCAATCTGCTTACTCCGGCATCGCTCGACTGGAAAGAAAAGGGGCTCCAACTCAATATCGAAACAACATTCCCCGCCAAAGAACTCACTACCATACGGATACAAAAGAATGACTCATTCCATGATGCTATCTATCTAAGATTCCCCTCATGGGCAGAGGAAGGCTCAATGCAGGTTAGTCTTAACGGAGCTGAAGTTCCTGTAACGGCAAAACCTGGAGAACTCTTTGCGATAGAAAATGAATGGCAGGCGGGAGATATAATAGAAATCCGTTTAACTCCGCATTTCCGATTGGTGGATTTGCCAGATGACATAAATGTATCGGCTATTTTCTATGGACCGGTTATGTTGGGGGCAACGCTCGGTGCCGTAGGTCAGAACTTTGTTGGGACTGAAGTCCCTGGGGAGATAATAGAAGGCCCGGCTCCTGACTTTTATTTCCCCGAGATAAAGCATAGTCGTAAGGATCTTGCCAGCTTGTTCGAGGTTGTTGATGCAGATAAGCTGATGTTCAAGACTATAGGTTTAAGTAAAAACTATAATTTCCGACCATTCTATGACATTCACAGAGTAAGGTACAATGTTTATTGGAAGATTGGCGATGATGAGGACGTTGCGTTGGAAAAGCAATTGATTGCTGACCATGTAATTCCTGGTCTTACATCCAATGAGAAAGCTCATAATATACAAAGTGAAAAGTCAACTGTCGGAAACGGCACTTTCAATAATTGGGGTCCTTCCTATTTTTATTATCGCGATGCCAAAGCAGACGGTTACATACAATACGACCTGAACCTTCTGAATCGTCAACTTGCTGATGACGAATTCTACTATCTTCAGGTTACCTATTTTGGAAGTGAACCAGCGGGCTATGGCGGTTTTAGAATCTATATTGATGACTCCTTACTAAAATCTGTGGGTGACATTTCCAATTTGGCTCCCCTCGACTTTGTGCAACAATATTACAAAATCCCGCGCAAACTGACTGATGGTAAAGACAAGATAACCGTAAGATTCTCGGGAGGTAAGGTTTCTGTTTATGGGCTTCGTCTGCTTACCGAGAATCACATCCCTCCGATTGTCACAGCTATTGCAGCACCTAAGGAAGATGATGTTTTCATCACTTATGGCCAAGGCAGCTTGTGTATTTCATCGGCCAACAGGAAGTTACTTAATTCTGATGTTGCAGTTTACAATATAAACGGCCAGCAGATTTTCCATACCAGACTGAACTGTTCACAGGCAAATCTGCCGCTATCACTCGCCAGAGGAGTTTATATCGTTAGCATTAATAACGATTCTTATTCCGAGACACGAAAAATTGGGGTATATTAGGTATAGCACATGACGAAGCGAAGGACTGAACTCCACAGTACTGTTTGCAGACAAAAAAGACAGGCTATGATGTAGCCTGCCTAAATAAGATATATCATATCTGTTACTTCAGACGGGCAAGGGTCTCCTTGATACGCTTCATAGCTTCTACGATGTTCTCGTCGCTGGTGGCATAGCTCATGCGGAAACATTCGGGGCTTCCGAAAGCATCACCGCCTACCTGGTGTTGATAACGCGGTCACCATCCTTCTTTCCGAAGAAACTGCTACACTTGGGGAACAGATAGAAAGCACCCTGAGGATCGTTCACCTCAAGACCGGGAATCTCCTTTGCCAGTTTAACAATCAGATTTTTACGACGTTCAAAGGCCAGACGCATGTCTTCTACACATTGCTGAGGACCGGCAAAAGCTGCTTCAGCTGCCTTCTGACTAACAGAACCGATACGCCAACCGGTCATGGCATAAGCCTTGGATACACCATTGATGAGAACAACGCGATCCTTAATGTCGGGGAACTGAGCCATGCTGGCATGCTCGCCAACATAGTTGATGTGCTCGTAAATCTCGTCAGCTACAACAATCACATTGGGGTACTTCAGCAGTACATCCTTCAAGGCCTCCAGTTCTTTCTTGCTGTAAACAGAACCTGTTGGATTACTGGGAGAGCATAGAATTAGGGCGCGTGTCTTAGGGGTGACGGCAGCCTCCAGCTGAGCAGGAGTAATCTTGAAGTCCTGCTCGATGGTAGCCTCTACGAAGACGGGTGTTCCTTCAGCCAGCAATACCATCTGGGGATAGCTAACCCAATAGGGAGCGGGGATGATAACCTCGTCACCGGCATTCACCAAAGCCATGATAGTGTTGCAGACACTCTGCTTGGCACCGTTGCTGCAGAGAATCTGGCCAGGAGCATAGGCCTTTTTCAGTTCGGGATAGCCGGGAACGGGAGAGTAACGGCTCCAGTTGTCCTCTACTGCCTTGATGGCAGCGGCCTTAATATGGTCGGGGGTGTTGAAGTCGGGTTCACCCACGCTCATGTTAATAACATCAACGCCCTGAGCCTTCAATTCGCTGCTGCGCTGACTCATTGCCAGAGTGGCACTAGGTGCCAATCGGTTCAATCTGTCGGAAAGGGTAGCCCCCTCCCGACCTCCCCCTTTGGAGGAGGAGTTGTTAATTTTCTGTTCCATATTGTTTGTCATTATATTGTTATTTTTTTGTTTCTTAATTGCAGTCACTCCCCCAAGGGGGAGCAGGGAGGGGGCTTTATAGTTTGTGTCCCATTCTTATTCGTTTGGTCTCCAAGTAACGGCGATTATATTTATTGGGCTCTATGATGATGGGAATATTCTCAACAATCTCCAGTCCATAGCTTTCCAGCCCTACGCGCTTAACAGGATTGTTGGTAATGAGTTTTATCTTGCTGACACCCATCTCCTGAAGGATTTGTGCACCAACGCCGTATTCGCGTTCGTCGGGCTGGAACCCCAGGTGTATGTTGGCATCAACGGTATCGTCGCCCTGTTCCTGTAACTTATAGGCAGCAATCTTATTCATCAGGCCAATGCCTCGACCTTCCTGGTTCAGATAGACTACCATTCCCTTGCCTTCCTTCTCAATCATCTGCATGGCACGGTGGAGCTGGTCGCCGCAGTCGCATCGCTGGCTGCCGAAGATATCGCCCGTTACGCAGCTGCTGTGCATACGTACCAGAATAGGTTCGTCGGGTTCCCATTTTCCTTTGTACAGCACTACATGTTCCAGACCGTTGCTTTTCTGACGGAAGGGGATAATGTGGAAGTTGCCGTATGCTGTGGGAAGCTCTGCCTCGACGCCTTTCTCTACCAACGATTCTTGCTTCAGGCGATAGGCGATAAGGTCACGGATAGAGATAATCTTCAAGCCGTGCTCCTTGGCAACCATCTGTAGCTGAGGCATACGTGCCATTGTGCCGTCCTCGTTCAGGATCTCTATCAGAGCTGCTGCGGGTTGCAGACCCGAAAGACGGGCCAGATCGACGGCAGCCTCGGTATGTCCGGCACGACGCAATACCCCTTTGTCCTGAGCATAGAGCGGATTGATATGTCCGGGACGGCCAAAATCAGAAGGCTTACGGTTTGGATCGGCCAAGGCACGTATGGTAGCAGCGCGATCGTGTGTACTTACCCCCGTTGTGCAACCTTCCAACAGGTCTACTGTTACCGTAAAGGGCGTTCCCAACATGCTGGTGTTGTCCTGTACCTGATGGTCCAGTTCCAACTCCTTGGCACGGCTAATGGTAATGGGAGCACAGAGCACACCGCGTCCGTTGCGCAGCATGAAATTCACCTTTTCGGGTGTTATCATCTCTGCCGCGGTAATAAAGTCGCCTTCATTCTCGCGGTCCTCATCATCTACTACTATAACGAATTTACCCTGGCGGAAATCCTCCAGAGCCTCTTCTATAGTACTTAACTTTAATTCAGAATCCATAATCATCAACTTCATTATGTAGTTTAGAGTTTAGTGTTTAGAGTTTAGAGTCAGTATTCTTAGTTTAGTGTTTAACCAGTTTATTACTTCATACTTGCTTCTTTCCACTTTTCAACTGTCTCTCAACTCTACACTCTCAACTTTCAACTCTCAATTTTCTTAATTCTTTTCATTATCTC
>CADAWW010000178.1 GCA_902791675.1 uncultured Bacteroidales bacterium | reverse complement strand
CCCCACTGGTCATTACTTTGCGGCCCGCCCTGATAGGCAGGCTGTCCAGGCCTGAAAGTGAAGAAATCAAGAATCTCCTGCGGTAACCCCTCGCGATAAGCCATAATAAGGGGCTTTCCTTTCCACATGAACCAAAGGTCGCGGTACAGTCCGGGGGCATAGAAGTCGTGATAGAGTCGTTGGATGGCCTCACGGCTTGCCGGGGTTGGGGCGAATGCCATAAGGAAGGCTATCTGTGGCGTTTCCACGCCATCGCGACGGGCTTGCGCAAAGACCTCACAAAGCCGCATAAACGATTCCGTCCACAGTTCACCGCCATTTGTACAGTCAAAGATAATCACATCCACACCTGCCTCTCCCAGCATCTCGGCATGTTTACGCAGTACCCATTCGTCTGTGTCACGATAGTAGCCGAAGAGCGGTTCACCCCAGAAATGCGTGGGCTTACGACCGCCCCAGGCCGGGTCGTGATAGTCGTTGAGGGCCGACGGATGCTCTTGCAGGAAACGCGTCACGTCAAAGGGTTCCGTCATATTGGCAAAGTTAGTGTGCCACGTCCAATAGAACAGACCCACGAAGCGGTCCGGACGCTCCGCCTTCACTTCTTCACCAGTGGGTAACACCCGCCCAAGTGCATCAGTGGCGGGCAACGCAGCGGTGTATCGGTGTAGCTGCGCCTGACAAATGCCTGTACTGAGCATCCATAACGCCAGGAATATTATATTACCTTTTATCAACTTCTGTAACGACATGAAATCTTATAACCAATAGATTCATTTAACAGTCGCAAATATACAAAAATATCATGAATCACGGAACAAGTATCGCTATTCTTTTCAAAAAAAGTGATAACTTTGCAGAAGAAATAACTGATGCCATTAAGACATGAAAAAAGAGATAATTCTTTCACTCTGCGCAGCATTCAGTATCTGTTGTACGACCGTTACCGCCCAGCGTCAGAAATTTAATTTCAACGGAAACTGGCAAATCCACTACCCTGCCGAGGCGTTGCAGAACGCCGGCAAGACCCGTACTGTCACCTTGCCTCGTGCCTGGAACGAAGACTGGGCATATCGGGTAAATATCGCTCAGTTGCCCGACGATACCTGTCGATATACAAAGGTGTTCAATGCTCCGACAGAATGGGAAGGAAAACACGTCTTCATCGAGTTTGAAGGTGCCCGCCAGAGTGCTGAGGTTTGGTTGAACGGCCACAGATTGGGTATTCACCAGAACGGCGTAATGGCGTTCGGGTTCGACCTTACCCCATATATAATAATAGGTAAAGAAAACCTGTTGGAGGTACTGACTGATAATGACTGGGCATATAAAGAGAAAAATCCTACGGCAAGCACTTTCCAATGGAATAACAAGAATTTCAATATAAATATGGGGGGTCTGCCAAAGAACGTGAACCTGCACGTTACTGATGCCGTGTATCAGACGCTCCCACTCTATTCGAATCTCGGAACCATAGGTACATATATTTATGGCAGCAACTACGACATAAAAGGAAAGAAGGTGACTGCCAATGCCGAGGCACAGGTAATCAATTCGACAAAGAGTCCGCAAAGAGTGAGTCTGGAAGTCGAAGTCATCGACCGCGAGGGTAAGAAAATAGCCCAGTTCAGCGGTAAGTCGAAGTTGATTGCTGCTGGCGACACAACCACGCTCTGAAACGAGTATGACCCTCATGGAGGCCGTGCGATCGGTTCGCGCGAGATGCTTGACATAAACGAAGCTGAATACGGAGGTGAAATGCTCTACATCAACAAATCGGGCAAGCACCCTATGTGGGCAATGGAATACTGTCGCGACGAGGGGTACAGAATGTACTGGGACGACTATTCTTATCCTTACCACAAACAGGGAGCAGGTCCGTACTATCGCAATGCTCCGGCATACATCTACAACCAGAACCAAGACCAGCTGACCATAGAACAGATTCGTCGATGGAACGACTATTTTGTAGTACGCCCTGGTATGGGAAAACGTGTCAGTTCGGGTGGTGTGAAAATCATCTTCTCCGACACAAATACTCACGGACGCAGTGAGATGAATTTCCGCACAAGTGGTGTGGTGGATGCTATGCGAATAGAGAAAGATGCGTTCTATGCTAATCAAGTGATGTGGAATTCATGGGTGGATGTGCAGCACAAAGCCAGTCATATCATCGGACACTGGAACTACCCTTCAGGAGTAGTAAAAGATGTGTATGTGGTTTCTACATCGCCAGTAGTAGAACTCTTCGTCAACGGCAAGTCAGTGGGCAAGAGCACAGAACCACAATACACTTTCCTGCACACCTTTAAGAAGATACATTATCAGGCAGGAGAAGTGAAGGCCATCAGTTATGCAGCAGACGGAAAGACTGTAGAGTCGGAGGCAAGTCATAAGACTGCAGGACGTGCAGATCATCTGCGTCTGACCCTGATGCAGAATCCTGACGGAGGCATGCGTGCTGACGGCAGCGACGTGGCACTCATACAGGTAGAAGTGGTAGATAAGGACGGACAGCGCTGTCCTGTTGACAACCGTTTCATCCACTGGTCGCTGGAAGGCCAGGGCGAATGGCGCGGCGGCATAGGAAAAAGTCCTGACGGCGACAATTACATCCTCGCCACGACCCTTCCTGTAGAAGCCGGAGTGAGCCGTGTCTTGGTTCGTTCTACCACAACTCCAGGCAATATTCGTCTCACAGCTAATGCTGCAGATCTGCCTTCTGCAAACGTAGAATGGACAACCACAGCAGACAAGGAGCAAATCAATGCCGGTATGTCGCGATATCTGGCATCAGACCACCTACAGGGCAGTCTGCTCAGAGGAGAAACTCCTGCTGGAGCTTCGTATACTGACAAACTGCGTACTATCGCCATTTCATCAGCTACTGCAGGAGCAAACGAGAACGAGGCAAAGCAGTCGTGGGACGACAACGAACTGTCTGAGTGGAGGAACGACGGAAAACTGTCAACGGCTTGGATTACCTATCAACTCGCAGAGGCTGTAGCCATTGATGAAATCAGCATAAAACTCACAGGATGGCGTCAACGATCCTACCCTATTGAGGTACTTGCCGACAACAAGATCGTATGGAAGGGAAATACAGACAAGTCACTGGGGTATATCAGTCTGTTCATCGACAAGCCAGTGAAGGCGAAGACATATACCATACGTCAGACGGGCAGTGCTACCGAAAAGGATGCCTTCGGACAAGTAACAGAACTGGCTGGTGGTCCGGCAACGGAACTGGACCTTTACAAAACACCAGGTAGCGAGAAGGTGAAAGGCGAACTGCGTATTGTTGAAATCGACTTCCTGCAGAAAATAAAGTAAGAAGTCTGATGGCTGATGGATGATGAACCGCTAACCATTTACGGTTTACTGTTTACTGTCTTTTTCAAGTTGAAAGTTGAAAGTTGAAAATTGAAAGTTATCGTTATCGTTTTCGTTTTCGTTAAAATATCTCAATAACCGCTAACCCTGAACCCTTAACCATGAACCATTAACCCTGAACCAAGAGGTGACAAGGGACAGGAACCTCTGTCAGGAACCTCTGCCAAGGTTTTCATCCCATCAGGAGATGAAAGCCAATCGTCTGCACTGGAAACATTCTCATTCCATTTTTGAACGTCAAGAATTGCGCCCTTAATCTGTAGAAGCATATCCTCGACTATCTCCAATTGCTTATATGACAAGTATTCCATCGTTTTCTATTTGTTTTCGGAAAAAGGGGCGTATATTGCGATGGTCTTGTATAAGATCAACATTGCAACCTAACAAATCCTCCAAATAACGAGCAGCAGCTACATGGTTATAGAACTTAGGAGGCATACTTACAAAGAGATCTACATCGCTTCCTTCATGATGTTCGTCACGAGCAACGGAGCCGAATATGCGCAGTGAGGTGATACCAAATCGTTCTTTCAACTCGCTGGCATGATTCTTAATGAGATCAATATATTCTTTTCGCGTCTTCATAAATCCACATCATGTTCTTTTTGTGTTGCAAAATTACGGATTTCTTTAATACGTACAAAGAAAATGGCGGATTATTTCTGCACTAAGTACGAAACAACCCGCTATCGCTAAAAAATAAAGCCTCACCCCCCGCCCTCTCCGAGGAGAGGGAGCTGAGGTGACAAGGGACAGGAACCTCTGTCATAGGAGATTTTCTCGCTTTTAGAGCATGCAAGCCCAACCGAACTTGCGTACAAGTTCTTGTAGCAGGTTACGGTCACGAACGGGAATGGTAACAGCAAC
>CADAWW010000177.1 GCA_902791675.1 uncultured Bacteroidales bacterium | reverse complement strand
AGTTGAGGGTTGAGAGCTGGGAGTTAGGAATCTTATAGCCCTGAAGGTTGTAAATATCTTCCTGATCCTTTGAACTATTGAACCCTTGAACATTATTAACTCCCGTAGCATTATCCACCGTAAAGCGGTAAGAGCCGGAACCCAGACGGCAGACGGCCTTGCCATCCTCGATGCCCAGGTATTCTATATCGCTGCACTCAGATACGGGCTGTCCGCTTTCCTTCAGTTCGTACCCGGCTGCCACAGGCATGTAGAGCGTTGCTGTGGTATTGGCCGGAATGGTAACATCGTAAGTCATGTCTGCCCCACCCTCGCATTGCCAGGCAGCCTTGACGGGACCATAGATACTCCAGAAATCGGCATCTACTGATGTTATGCGCTTCTGCTGGTAACGCAGCACCTTACGCGTATCGGGATTGGGACGAAGGATAAAGTGACGGAAACCGGAATTCTCCTCATCAGGACAGATACCGGCCATGTGGCGGAACATCCATTCGGCAATGATACCGTAGGCATAATGGTTGAAGGAGTTCATGCTTACTGGTCCATAGCCCGAAGCCTTGGTGTAGGAGTTCCAACGCTCCCAGATGGTGGTAGCCCCCTGGTCGATACTATAGAGCCACGAAGGATCGTTGCGCTGTAAGAGTAACGTGTAAGCCTCATCGTTCAGTCCATTCTCGGTAAGTGTCTGGTTCAGGATAGCTGTTCCAAGGAAACCCGTATTGAGCTTATAGGCATTATTTGAAATGGCACTACGCAATGCAGTGACGGTACGTCTGACAGCATTCTCGTCGCGAAGCAGATTATACTTCAGCGCCATCAGATAGGCACACTGTGTATTGATTTTGGGAACACCCGTCGATGCAATGGCATAGCGCGTCTGCCATTCGGCCTTTATATCCTGGAAGAGCTGGTCGTACTGCTGTGCTTTCTTGGCATAGCTGTCTGTCTCGGAAGTAGAGAGCACACGGGCCATCTTAGCCATCAGCTGGGCATCCAGCGCATAGTAGCACACACTGCAGTAACGCGAATCGGTATTCACGTAAGCCACCCAGTCGCCGTATGTAGTCTCGCCGCCGTTATACTTGTAGCTACCCTCCGTCCTGGTAGAGAGGAAACTCATGTAGCGTTCCATAGCGGCCCAGTTATCCTTGATAATCTGTTTGTCTCCCGTCATCAGATAGACATTCCAAGGGACGATAACACCTGCATCGGCCCATGCAGCGGCTCCATGACCCACGCCCCAGGCATAAGGAGCGATGTGGGGGAAGGCGCCGTCGGAACGTTGCGAGTCGCGCATATCACGCATGAACTTCTCGTAGAACATGCGGGTATCGGCATTGTAGAGGCCTGCCATAGAATAAACCTGCGTATCGGCGGTCCATCCCTGACGTTCATCGCGCTGCGGACAGTCGGTGGGCACACTCAGGAAGTTACTGCGCTGTCCCCACATCACGTTGCTGTAGAGCTGGTTGACATCAGGATGCGAGGTCTTGAACGAAGACTGTTCGTCCATAGCCGAGGTTACGGTCTCGCCTACCACATCGGTCAGTTCTACGTCACGGGTTGTAGTAACCTCTATATAGCGGAAGCCCATAAAGGTGCTGGTAGGGTGATAGCTCTCTCCCTCAGGAGCGCCCTTCAGGGTATAGGTAAGGGTAGCTTCGGCACTACGGAGATTCTCGGTATAGACAGAACCTGCAGGCCCGTCGTCACCGCGTCCGCGGTCACCTGTTGTGTTAGGCATCTCACCAAAGCGGAAACGCAGTCGGGTTCCGGATTCACCCTTTGCCGTATAGCTGACCCATCCGGCAGCATTCTGACCCAGGTCTATGACAGCCGTCTGCCCGGCCTTGAGCTGGAAGCTGTTCTGTCCGGCGAGTTCAGATACAACATTAATCTGACCGAATGTCTTGCCGTTGGGCTTTGTCCCCTCGTAAATGGTTACGGTCTTGGGCATACGCGCCAAGGCAGGCACCGCCTTGACGGCTGGTCCCTCGAAGGCACGGATGGTACCCTGGAAGTCGCTGCTGACGGCTGTCTTGTACCAATCGGCTTCGTCGTAGTCAGCCTCTGACCAGTTGCTCTCCAGTCGGGCATCGTATGTCTCACCATTATATATGTCGCCCTTACGGAGGGCTCCGTTGGTGTTGCAGGACCACGAAGTATCCGTTGCAACGGTTTCTTCTGTCCCATCCTCATAGGTTATGATGAGCATTCCCCTGAAAGCTACGGGCTTGCTGCCATACATACCGTGGGCAATGCCTCCGTTCCACCAACCGCTGGTTAACTCAGCACCAATGGCATTATCGCCTTCGCGGAGGAGAGCAGTAACATCGTGGGTAGTATAGAAGACCGTCTTGGTAAACTCGGTGAAGCCAGGTTTCAATTCGTCCTGCTCAGTGGTACCGTCATCATAAGTGATTCCCACGCGCGTACCATTTATATATACGTTATATACGCCAAGACCTGTGGCATAAAGACGAGCCTTCCTGATGCCGCCCTTTGCAGCAAAAGCTTTGCGGAAGAGTGTTGCGCCGCCCAGCGTACTGCCTTTCTCCTGCCAGCAATAGGTGCCGGGGCCTATGATATGGAAACGGCCATCCACCACGGTTCCGCCCAGGAAAGTATTATCCTCTGCTTTTTCGAAGTGTTCCTCCAGCAGCGTCTCGCCATTACTGGTAACCTTGAAGTCATCAAAATATGCTTCCTCCGGAGTATTACCGTTGTCATAATCCTCACGGAAGCCGAAATCGCCATAGGCAAATTCGCCTGTGCGGGAATCCACCTGCTTACCGTCCACAAAAGTTGTGGCGGTAGCAGCATTCCTGACCTCAACACGGAGAGTGTGTACCTCACCATTCTTGACATCAACTCCCAAGGCGTTCTCCGACATACAGGTTGCTCCACCGTTCTGCCAGCGATGGGGACGGAAACGTGGCGAACCGGTCAGGGTGTTAATCTGCCACATATAGTAATTGTCGTGATCCCTGGCGGCAAAGATAAGGCCGGCAGCCAACTGTCTGACCTCGAACTTCACCTCTACCTCGTAGTCCTTGATAACAGCAACCGAAGTTCCGCTCTTAGGCGTACGGGTACCTTTTATCCATTTGGCACGATTCCAAGCCGAGGCGTTCTTCAGTCCCACCTCGAAATAAGCCCGCTCTGTGCTGGTGGCTGCATTTCCCTTGTTGTCGGTAACCGTTACCTGCCAATAATACCGGGTGCGGGCCTGGGGTGCGAAACCCGTTGCCAAGACATCTGCCGACTGGTCGCTCTCTACGGTTCCCGATTCCCAGACAACATTGCTGAAATCGCGCTCCGTACTCACTTTAATGCTGTAGGATGTCTGCATCACATTCCGTTCGGAGGAAGAGAGCACCCAACTGAAAGAAGGTGTTGTAAGGTCAATACCAATGGGATTGGTATATGCTTGTGTCTTGAGATGACTCACCTCGAGGGCATACATACTAATTGTCATAACCAATGCTATGACGAAAGAAAAAAACCTGATACTTTTCATTACGTTAATACTTATTAGCCGGCAATTACCTTGTTCAATACTGCAAATTTATGGTTTAGCAAGGAAGTTGACCTTTAAATTATGACATTCTACCATAAAAATATGACATTTGGCACTTTTTATGTTCTACTAGTTCAAAAAAACATCATTTATGGAAGGACGTATTATGATTCTGATTATATTTGCAAAGAGAATATGCTGATTTCCTATAAAATATGACACATTATGAACGAACATCTCAATTATAAGTACCTTCCGTCGGTAGAACACGATCTGGACTGGGGCCTCACCGTCAACTGCGTTGGTATGCAAAAGATTCAGCCTGGAGAGCCCTATCCGCCATCAGAGCACCCACTTTCGTACAGATTCCTGCCGGCTGCAGGACGTAAACTGGACGAATATCAACTCATCTACTGCTCGAGTGGAGCCGGGGTCTTCCGTTCTGAGACGGCAGGTGAGATGCAGGTCAAGGCCGGGGATGTTATGATGCTCTTCCCACAGGAACGCCACACCTATCATCCGGATGCAGATACAGGATGGAAAGAATATTGGATAGGGTTCCGCGGACCGAACATAGAGATGAGGGTGAAGAACGGTTTCTTCTCCCCCCAGCATCCCCTGTTTCATCTGCCCATGAGCATGAGTTATGACATCATTCACCTCTTCGACCAAGGCATAAAGGCAGCTCAGCACATGGAGAAAGGCTATCAGCAACTACTGAGCGGTTATGTAAACATGTTGCT
>CADAWW010000176.1 GCA_902791675.1 uncultured Bacteroidales bacterium | reverse complement strand
CCCCAACCCCTCTCCCGTGAGAGAGGGGAGCATCTATGACCTCCAAGGACGCCGCCTCTCTGAGAAACCAGCCAAGGGCTTGTATATTCAGAATGGGGTTAAACGGGTGGTTAGGTGATGGAAGAAGTCTGCTTTGTAAAGGTTATAGGTTAGGGGTCCCAAACGGTTAGCGGTTAGCGGTTAGCGAAGCCAATGGCCAACAGCCAAAGGTCAAAGTTCTTGGGCTCCTGAGAATAAAATTATCAAATAAAAGTTGTAGATTTGCAAAAATATAAAGCCATTTGTTATGAAAAGAATCGTTTTACTGTTGATATTGGTTTGCCCCTTGGTGGCAAGCGCCAAGACTGATTCCCGTCCCATGCTTGTTGAGGGCAAGACGTGGTGTTATATTTATCATCACTTTGAGATGAAAGAGGACTTGACAGGTGAGGAGGACTATCGCGATATGTTCAACGAGACCAAATGGCCAGTCGAATATACGTTGCGAGGCGATACGGCCATTGAAGGACGCCAATACATGAAAATGTATCGTAGGGACGATAAAACGGGGAAAAATTATTATTACGGAGCTTTCCGTGAAGACGAGAAAGGAAGGGTTTGGCAGTACGACTACGAGGACGGCAAACAAGACTTTATGATTTGCGACTTTACATTAGATGAGCATATTGATGCGACAAATCTTCCAATAATCGACTTAGTAAACATTAACAGAAAGCTATTGCAACGCTATCACAGGTTCGGGTTAATAGGCGTAGAGGGTGTCGGTATAATAAATAAGGGCCTGGTGCATTATGTGTATGAAGGTGAACCTGACTGTATTTGCGACTATGAATCGTTCAGCTATGTTGCAGGCGACGGCCTATACTTTACCAATGCAGATTTTACAGCTCCAACCTATATTGAACTGACTGATGAGGAAAAGGCCTATGTGGAGAAGAACAACGATTTTGCATTCCGTCTGTTTAATAAGGTACGTACTGAAGAGAGCAATGTTATCTCGCCCCTGAGCATTACATACGCCTTGGGAATGCTCAACAATGGTGCTGTTGGGCAGACTCAGCAAGAGATATACAATGTGCTTGGGTTTGACAATGCTGATGCACAGAACGAGTTCTGCCTTAAGTTGATAGACCAATTGGCATTAGCCGGTAGGACGGACGAAACCACCAAAGCCCTTATTGCCAATACCATCTTTGTAAACCAAGGTTTGGGATATCAGTTACAAAACGATTTCGCGCATACCGTCAACCAGTATTATTATGCCTATCCTGAGGCTCGCGACTTTAACGATGGCGAAACTCGGGATGTAATCAATAAATGGGCCAGCGACAATACCAACAAGATGATTGAGGAAATACTGACTGAAGACGAGTTCAACCCCTTTGCAGTAAGTTACCTGCTGAATGCCATTTACTTTAAGGGAATATGGAAGACCCCGTTTAATGCTGCTAATACACAGGAAGAATCCTTCAACGAAACGGGCAGCGTGCCCATGATGCATCATGAGTATATGGATGCAAGGTATGAGGATAACGACCTCTATCAGACCGTTAGCCTACCCTTTGGCAACGGCACCTACAATCTGCAAGTGTTCCTGCCTCGTGTGGGAAAGACGATTGACGATCTGTTGGAGAATCTGAATAGTAAAAACTGGCAGATGCGTGGCTACACTCACGAAGTGGACCTGAAACTACCTCGTTTCGAGATTTCTACCAATCAGATGTTGGGGAACGTAATGGCCGAATTAGGTATGCCCTCGGCTTTCGACCCTGAGACTGCAGACTTCTCGAAAATGTGTAATACTCAGATTTACATTGGGCTGATGAAACAGGTGGCTAAGATAAAACTTGACGAGCAGGGAGCGGAGGCAGCAGCAGTTACCATTATTGATGTTGCTGGAGGAATACCCGACTATGCCACTTTCCACGCCAATCGTCCGTTCCTGTATATCATCAGTGAGCAGAGCACAGGCGTTATCCTCTTTATGGGCCAGTTTACTGGCGGCAAGCCATCGGCAATAGAAGCACCCATTGCTGAAGTGAAAAAAGAAGGAGTGAAGAGTGAAAAATACGATGATGCCCTCTACGACCTCCAAGGACGCCGCCTCTCAGGTAAACCAGCCAAGGGATTGTACATTCAGAATGGGGTTAAACGGGTGGTTAGGTGATGTAAGATGTAAGATGTAAGAAGTAAGATGTAAAGGTTATAGGTTAGGGGTCCCAAACGGTTAGCGGTTAGCGAAGCCAATGGCCAACAGCCAAAGGTCAAAGTTCTTGGGCTCCTGAGAATAAGATTATCAAATAAAAGTTGTAAATTTACGGCGGAAAATACAAATCCATTAGTTATGAAAAGAATCGTTTTACTTCTTTTTGGGGGAGGGTTATGTTTGTTCTTCTGCTCATGTGATTTTTTTGTATGGGTTACTTTTGAGAATCAGACATCAACACCTGTCATAATTAGTTCTTCTGAGAAATTCAAGCATGAAGGGTATAATTCTTTGGTCTATGATACCGTTGCACCAGATTCAGAGTCATTATGGCGATATGTAAGTTTTCGGAGGCAGAGTTTGGTTAAGCGTGTCAAATTCTTCAAATTCGAAACACCCACACAATCTGTGTGTTTTGAAGGACCGAAAGAAGTACGAAAAGTGATAAACAAAGAAGGAAGATTCATAATTACGGATAGTTTGTTTAGTTATAAAGATAATTAGTATTGTTGGGTGGTAAATAATCAAATGGCGTTCATTATGAAAAGGAAATTTAACTTCCCAAAAACCGTAAAACAAAGTATTATGAAGAATAAAAAGATTATTTTTTACATTTTCTTCCTACTGGCGACTCTCTCCGCTAGGTCCCAATGCCGTTTCTGTAAAACCTATGAAGATTTTAAGGCTGGTAAGTGGGAAACGCTGGATACCATATACTGCAAAAGCCATACCAAAAGCCACAAGTTCTTTGTGGGAGGCAATGACATCTCGCTCACTACAGAGGACAAAGCCACCGACAAGATGCTCAACAAAGAGGCTTTTGCCGTAAAGCAGGGGCGTAAGTTATTTGTGAATTGCCGGAATATGGTTTTCCAGAAAATGCGTTTTGGCAAAGGCTATGCTAAAGCTATGACGATGGGAAAGGACAGCGTGTTTTTTGTCGCTACAAAAATTGGGAGGAAAAATGTCGAACAGCAAGCGATGGCTGGAGTCGTGTTTGGAGCTGTTGGAGCTGGCATTGCTGGGGGCTCACAAGCGTTGCAGCAAGTGTGCTATCTCGTCACTAACGAAGCGGACAGCCGTGGGCTCTATAACATCACTATGATAGACGATACCGAGATGGCTAAGATTGTTGGAAGAGATTCCAAATTTTACAAGGAATACCTATATGAGAGTGATGCCTCAAAGCGACTGAAACCCGAACACATCTATCCCATCCTTAAGGAGGCTGGTTTCTTCAGGAAAATTAAGCAAGGGGAAAACGACGCAGAAGATCAAGAATAAACACATTAAGGCACCGCTGGGAGCGCCTTACTATTCTCAACAAATGCCATAGCGTAGCCTATCAGTAGCCATTGGGTGGGATGCTCCTGCGGTATAACCCCTTGTCCTTTGCGGTGAATCATGTGAATTGTAATGTTTTGAACTCCTGAGAATAAGATTATCAAATAAAAGTTGTAAATTTGCAAAAAATATAAATCCAAACAGTAGATTTTTTACAGAAATAAACAAAATAAGATGAAGAATTCTAGTAAGTTGTTTTATGCAGTAATATTGCTGATTCTTGGATCATGTTGCGGAATACCATATTCGGTTGATTTCCACAATGAGACTCCTGCACTTGTTAGAATGAGTTATGCGACATTGAATATGGATGGAAATGACAAATGGTATAAAGACACTGTTTCTTACGAAATTGAAAAAGATTCTGTTCTACGTTTGTATTTCAAAGCTACCTATAATAATAGTGTGAAGAAGTTAAGTAAGTGTATCTTGTTCTTTAAATTCGAAACGCCAGAGAAGTCTGTTTGTCTGGAGGGGCCGGAGGAGGTCGTTAAAGTTTTCAGTAAACACGTTGAATACAAGGGTTACGAATTTGTAATTAACGACAGTTTGTTCAATTGCGGAAACAAACAATAGTTTTGTCCCTTAATGATAAGAATGGCTGTAAAAGCCATCTACGACCTTCAAGGTCGCCGCCTCTCTGGTAAACCAGCCAAGGGATTGTACATAGAAGATGGCAAAAAGATTATTGTAAAATAAATATGTGTAAAAGAGATGAGGAATGTTATTTTATTTGCTTCTGTTCTGATGCTGTCGGTTACGGCTTATGCACAGCCCGAAGTCGGAACGTTTAGCATTAAGCCAAAGGTGGGTCTGAACATTGCATATTTTGGCGAATCA
>CADAWW010000175.1 GCA_902791675.1 uncultured Bacteroidales bacterium | reverse complement strand
CCAAAGCCAGGAGCCTTGACAGCACAGATCTTCAGTTGTGTACGCAGACGGTTTACAACCAGTGTGGTCAGTGCCTCGCTATCTACATCCTCGGCAATAACCAACAGAGGACGACCGCTCTGAACGGCGGGTTCCAAGATAGGAAGGAAGTCCTTCAGGTTGCTGATCTTCTTGTCATATATAAGAATGTAAGGATTCTCCATTACACACTCCATCTTCTCGGTATCTGTTACGAAGTAGGGAGACAGATAACCACGGTCGAACTGCATACCTTCTACTACGCCGATGGTAGTATCACGGCCCTTAGCCTCTTCGATAGTGATAACACCGTCCTTGCTAACCTTCTTCATGGCGTCAGCCAGAAGCTTACCAATCTCGGGGTCGTTGTTGGCACTTACGGTAGCAACCTGCTCAATCTTCTGATAGTCGTTACCTACCTGCTCTGCCTGCTCCTTGATGTTGGCAACAACGGCAGCGGTAGCCTTGTCGATACCACGCTTCAGGTCCATGGGGTTGGCACCAGCAGCAACGTTCTTCAAACCCTCGCGTACGATAGCCTGAGCCAGTACGGTAGCGGTTGTTGTTCCATCGCCGGCATCGTCACCAGTCTTGCTGGCAACACTCTTTACCAACTGAGCACCTGCATTCTGGAAGGGGTCTGCCAACTCAACTTCCTTAGCAACTGTTACACCATCCTTGGTAATCTGAGGTGCACCAAACTTCTTCTCGATAATCACATTACGACCCTTGGGACCCAGTGTAACCTTAACGGCATTTGCCAAACTGTCAACGCCCTTCTTCATCTGCTCGCGAGCGTCAATATTGTATTTAATATCTTTAGCCATAACTTATTTAAATTTAGAATGAAGAGTGAAGAATGAAGGATTTGCTTCCGCCCTCACACCTTTCATTAGTTTATTATCTGTTTTAAAAGAATTAATCACTCCTCTAAAGGGGAGCAGGGAGGGGGATTTTACCCAAGGATTGCCACTACGTCGCTCTGGCGCATAATCAGGTACTTCTTGCCTTCGAACTCCAGTTCTGTACCGGCATACTTGCCATAAAGAACCTGGTCGCCAACTTTCAGCACCATTTCCTCGTCCTTTGTTCCGTTACCAACGGCAACAATGGTACCCTTGAGGGGTTTCTCCTTGGCTGTATCAGGAATGATGATACCACCTACTGTCTTTGTCTCTGCGGGTGCGGGCTCGATGAGCACGCGGTCTGCTAATGGTTTTACGTTCATAATCTTTATTATTTTGTTTTTAATTTGTTTTTTCTCCACTTACCATACTACGAAAGTTGTGCCAAATGACGTGACAAGACAAAATGTCACTTCTTTTATGACAAAAAATGACAAGAAAAACAGATTTGTTTGGCAACTTCAGAAAAACGTTGTAATTTTGCCATATGGAATATATGTCACAAGAAGGCTACGACAAGATCGTAGAAGAACTGCGCCAGTTGGAGCTTGTTGAGCTTCCAAGGGTGAAAGAAGCTATTGCAGAGGCCAGAGACAAAGGTGACCTCAGCGAGAATTTCGAGTATCATGCTGCCAAGCGAGAGCAGGGTCGTCTGTTGAGTCGCATCCGTTTCAAGCAGCGCGTTTTGGAGTTTGCCCGGGTTATAGATAAATCCAGACTCGGAGCTGATGGTGTAGGTCTGTTAAGTAAGGTAGAACTGACCAACCTGGGAAATAACACTAAGATGACCTATACCGTGGTCAGTCCGCATGAGGCTAATCTGCCGGAAGGTAAGATTTCTATTAAATCGCCCATAGCTCAGGCATTGCTGAAAAAGAAAGTCGGTGATGTGGTGGAAGTAAAGGTCCCTGTGGGTACTATTAAACTACGTATAGAAAGCATAACGATATGAAGAAAAACGCCATTCTGTTCCTTTTGTTTCTTGCCCTGCCCATATTGTCGCAGGCCCAACTGAAAGTATGCTCACTTCGGGTGGAGCATTGTGTGAATCCCAGCGTGGTTGATGTGCCGCATCCACGTTTCTCGTGGGTGAACGAACCAAAGAACGAACAGGTGAAGGGGCAGCGGCAGACGGCCTACCGCATTGTGGTGGCCTCTTCCGAGGAGAAACTGAACAAGGGAAAGTACGACCTGTGGGACAGCGGCCGCGTACCTTCTGATGTCAGCGTGCTGGTGCCATATGCCGGTCGCGAACTGACCTCCGGGCAGGATTGCTATTGGAAAGTGCAGACATGGGACGTTAAGGGAAAACGTTCCAAATGGAGTCCTACTGCTCATTGGGGCATGGGATTGCTGAAGCCCGAAGAATGGCATGCCCAATGGATTACAGCCCGTCAGGCACAGGGCGCTCCGCTTTTCCGTAAGGCTTTCAACCTGAACCGTAAGGTGCAGAAGGCCAAGGCATACGTTACAGCCGGAGGTTACTTCGAACTATATGTAAACGGTCAAAGGGTGGGAGAGGACCAACTGGTTCCCAACTTCACCAATTACACCATTCGTGATGGAATAGATAAGGGCGGCATTGCCATAGAGAACCGCTTTACGGCTTATCGCGTCCTATACCTTTCTTATGATGTTACGCGCCTGTTGAAAAGCGGACGCAATGCCATCGGTGCTATGTTGGGCGACGGCTTTTACCGTTCTACCAGCTACCATGTAGGAGCCTTCGGAGAACCTTGTCTGCTCTGTCAGTTGGAGATTACTTACGACGATGGAACACAGGAACGCATCTGTACCGATGAGACGTGGCTTACCCGTCCCTCGGCTATCACCCTGACAGGTGTTTATGATGGTGAAGTGTATGATGCCCGATTGGAAACACCCCATTGGGCGGAGGCCGGTTGCGACGAAAGCAGTTGGCATCCTGTGCAGAAGGCTGTTGCCCCCATTGGTCAGCTTACAGCCCATACTTCACCTGCTGACCGAATTACAGAAGTGCTGCAACCCATCAAGGTGGAAAAGCAGGACGGCGTAATAGTAGTGACTTTCGAGAAAGAGATTGCCGGATGGGTCCGACTGAAAGACATCCTTGGTACAGAAGGCCAGAAGGTGAAAGTGGAGTATATCAGCGAGTCGCCTCTGGGTATAGAGGAATATTATTGTAAAGGTTCACGCGATGGCGAAACTTATGCACCCCGATTCACTTGGTATGTCTTCTCGCAAGTAAAAATACATGGTCTTAACAGCCTCACAGCTCAGCAGATTCAGGCAGAGGCTGTGAATACCGATGTGTCCCTTTCTTCTGAGTTTTACTGCAGTCATCCGTTGCTCAATAAAATCAATAGCATCTGGCTGCGGTCGCAAATGGACAATATGCATGGTTGTATAGCCAGCGACTGCCCCCATCGTGAACGTCTCCCTTATACTGGCGACGGACAGATAGCTGCCGCTATGGTGATGCTGAACTTTGATGCTGCAGCGTTCTATCAGAAATGGCTACAGGATATGCGCGATGCCCAGAATCCCGTCAGCGGTTATGTTCCCAATGGTGCTCCTTGGCAGCCTACCTGTGGTGGAGGCGTAGCTTGGGGTGCCGCCATGAATGTCATTCCCTGGGAGTATTACCTGCAGTATGGTGATCTTCAGCAACTGCGTCTTTGCTACCAACCGATGCGTGGTCAGGTGCGGCACATGCTTACTTGGCTTACACCTGACGGAACTATGTTCCAGAAGAAACTCAACTACGAATCGGGTGAGCCTTGCTACTGGCTCAATCTGGGCGACTGGGTTCCGCCTTATGAAAATCCATCTGACGAGATTGTTCATACCTTCTACCTTTGGCTCTGTTCCACCAATACGGCAAATGCCGCTAAGGTCTTGGGGGATGAGGCTGGTTATAAGGAATTCCACGATATTGCACAGGAGATTATGGATGTTCACGGCGGACATATCAATACCGGTTTTGTTACTACCAAGTTCTTCTTCGAGACCCTTACGGATAATGGCTTGCACGATGTGGCCACAACAGCCATTCTGAAAACCGATTACCCCAGTTACGGCTATTGGATAGAACAGGGTGCTACCGTAACGTGGGAACAATGGGACGGCAAGAATTCGCACAACCATCCTATGTTTGGCGGAGGTCTTACGTGGCTGGACCGCCGATTAGCTGGTGTGAATGTAACTACGGAGGGTGCAGGGTATCGTCACTTCGAGGTTAAGCCCGTTCCTGTTGTCGGAGTCGATACAGTCTTCTATTCCCAGCATACACCGCAGGGCCTGCTCTCGTCCCGAGTCATCAGTCACGAGGGGAAGCTCCGTTCTGTTGAGGTTCGCGTTCCTGTTGGCAGTACGGCCACAGTCTGCCTGCCAAACGAAACCATTCAGGTGCAGCAGGGAAGATATGTGCTTAGTCCTCGCTAAAAGCCTTGTTTTCTATGTCGTGACCTTCCACCTCTTCCAGAAAGTCCTCGCGCATTACCATCAGCAGGTTGCGTGTCAGTTCGTGCAGCAAGCCCTTATAGTAAGTAACATCCTTATGGTTAGACTGTGTGATACGCTCCCATAAAGTACGTTCCTGAGCTTTATGGAAAGCTTTTTCCAAGGCTTTACTTTCGCTTTCCGTCATCAGCTTACGCAGTTTCTGCTCTTCCAATACCAAGGGCGTGTTGCGTAAATGTTCGGGAGCCACCTCAGGCCAAATCTCTTCCATGAAGGTACGGTATTCTGCTTCGATTTTCAATGGAAGGTCGGGTGTATAATCACCAATGGTTTCGGGCTGCTCTAAGGCAGCCTCCTTTACTAAGTTTCCAAAATATTTCTTTAGCAGCTCCTGCTCTTTGTTTAAGCATCGCTGACGGGGAGTAGTTTTATTCATTATAATTTATTTAGTTGACATTTTAGAGGTTAGAGGTTAGAGGTTAGAGATTAGGGATTAGAGATTAGGGATTAGGGATTAGAGTTTGGAGATTAGGGATTAGGGATTGGAGTTGAAACTCTCATAACCTCATAACCTTATAACCTTATAACCTTATAACCTTATAACCTCATAACCTCATAACCTTATAACCTTATAACCTTATTTCGTAGCTCAAAAGTACAAATTCGGTTCAGAAAAGCAAAGGAAATGCAAATATATTTTGTTTTCTGCTTCCGAATCCGTATTTTTGAAGCGGTAAATAACTATCTGTTGACGAGTCGTTTGACATTAATTTAGACATTACATATACATGACTACTTCCGTTCAGATCTATGGCAACGAGGTAACTATCAGTCTGGTTGGACGCTTAGATACCCTGACATCCTTAGAGGCCAATAAGGTGATTAATGAAAAGCTTTCAACCCTCAGTTGTCAACCCTCGGATGCCTCTGTTATATTCGACGCATCCCGATTGGAATATATCTCCAGTTCGGGCCTTCGTATCCTGCTTTCGTTGGCTAAGCGATACAAGAACTTCAAGGTTACCGACGTGCAGCCACAGGTGTATGGAGTGCTCGAAACTACACGGTTTACAGCCATTATGACCGTAGAGCGGGCCATGCGCCTATTGAGTGTCGAGGGCTGCAGACTCATAGGTGTTGGCGGAGTGGGAAAGGTATACCGGCTGGATGGCGATACTATTATTAAGGTGTTCCGGGAGGGTACCACAATGGATGAAGTGCAGAAAGAGATAAAGTTGTCGAAGGAAGCCTTTGTCCTGGGTATGCCCACAGCAATCTCGTTTGATATTGTAAAGGTGGCTCCTATGTCGAAAGGAAAGCCCGAATGCTATGGCTTGGTTTATGAATTGCTGAAAGCCCAGACACTGAGTACATACCTGAAACGACACCCCAAGCAGCTTGATGACTGCGCCAGGAAATATGCTAACCTCTTTCTGTTGCTGCATGATATACAGGTTTCTGAGCATGGAAACGTTCCTTCGGCCTTAGAAAACGAACGTAAGCAGGTGGAGCATATCCGTCGGTATTTTCCTGAAGAGAAGATAAAAATGTTGCTGAGCATCCTGGACAAGATACCTGCCGGCAATCGTCTCTTACATATGGACTTGCAGACGAAGAATGCTATGATGCAGGAAGACGAACTGATGTTGATAGATATGGGCGAGGTGGGCTACGGACACCCGTTGCTCGATTTGGGGCACGCCTATTCGGCCATGGTCAACTTTGTAGGCGACTACGAGAAAGTGATAGGTATGCCTCGCGAGATGGGCCAGCGACTGTGGGATAAGGCTATGGAGTATTATATGGAAGGGTTGCCTGCTGATGTAGTCAAAGAGAGAAAAGAACAGATCGAGGTCGTATCGTGCATCAGGAAATTCAGTTGGCTGTCTCTGTCGGACTCTTTTCCCGACTCGGTAGTACAGGAGTGTCAGACTCTGTTTGACGAGGTTGTAACCAAACGTTACGACTATATTATGAAGGTTAGTGAGACATTTAAGAACTGGAAACTATGAGATCAAGATATAGTGTTGCCATTATTATAACTGTCGTTGTCCTGCTGGAACTTATTTCTTTCGTACAACTCATGTTTGCACGTAAGGGCATACGTGATGAGGTGGTGCATAGGGCCGAGACGGAGTTGCTTGTAAAGAATCTGGAGATACGAAATGTAATGGTGGCCGTAGAGACCGCCATGGCTAACACGTTATGGACAGTAGAACACAGGTTGCAATGGCCCGATTCGCTCTATGTCGATTTGCGCCGCATGCTCGAGCAGAACAGCACGGTGGTGGGTGTGGGACTGATGTTCACCCCCAACTACTATCCTCAGAAAGGTCGTTGGTACGAACCCTACGTGGTACGTTTACCCAATGGCATTATCGAACAAGACCAGATTGGCAGTGCCCATCACAACTACCTCGAGATGGAGTTTTACAAAAGTGGAATCAGCGCCGGAAAGGGCAGGTGGAGCGAACCGTATTTCGATGAGGCCGGCGCACAGATGATGCTGTCTACCTATACCTTACCGATTCGGGACGGAAAAGGTAAGATAGTCGGTCTGGTTGGCGCCGATGTGTCGCTGGAATGGCTTTCGGATGTCATCAACCGCGATAATATCTATTCCAAGAGTTTTAATATCGTCGTCTCGCGCAACGGTAAACTCCTGGTGGGGCCTGATAAACGTCATGTCATGCACCATACCATTCAGGAAATTACCGCCTCGGCATCCGATACGACATTCCAGGTTATAAACCGTGAGATGATGGAGGGAAAGAGCGGACATAGAAAACTTGTGGGAATAGACGGTCAGAAGAAAAGTGTTTTCTATGGTCCTATAGAAGGCGAGACAGGTTGGTCGATGGCTGTTGTCTGCAACGACAAGGATATCTATTCAGGGCTGCGAAGGTCGGCTTTGTACATTCTGCTGCTAGGGCTGGCCGGTCTGGCATTGCTGTGCTATATCGTTTACCGAACAGCCCGTAGTGCACGGTCGCTACGTAAAGCTGCAGCCGATAAGGAACGCATAGGCAGCGAGTTACGCATCGCCCGGGGTATACAGGAAAGTATGCTGCCCAAGCAGTATCCGCCTTATCCCGAACGTAAGGATGTGGATATCTTCGGCTCGCTGGTACCGGCCAAGGAGGTCGGAGGTGACCTTTACGACTTTAATATCAGGGACGGCAAACTGTTTTTCTGCATAGGCGATGTGTCCGGAAAGGGTGTTCCGGCCTCGTTGGTAATGGCTGTCACACGTAGTCTTTTCCGTGTGGTGACGGATCACGAAGACCAACCCGAAGCCATTGTCATGGATATTAACGAGTCGTTAGCTGACATGAATGATTCCGAAATGTTTGTCACGCTCTTTGTGGGCGTCCTGGATTTGACCACAGGCTTGCTGCGTTATTGTAATGCCGGTCACGAAGAACCTCTGTTGGTGGGTAAGGGTGTCGGCCTGCTGCCATCTGCGGATAATATACCCGTAGGAGTTGAAGCAGGAAAGAGCTACAAGGCACAGGAAGAAATCATATACCCGGGTACAACTATTTTCTTATATACAGACGGACTTTCTGAGGCAGAAGATGCTACTCATGCTCAGTATGGCAAACAACGTGTGTCCAAAACGGCACGTCAGGCACTTGCTGCTGACAAATATGATCCGGAAGGTCTTATTGCGGCCCAGACAGAAGCTCTTCGCCGGTTTACGGCTAATGCTGAAGTAATAGCGTGTGTTTCTTGCCGTTTCCCCGATGCCGCTACTGTAGCCATAACTCTCGTAAACTTTTGAAGTGCTTATCACCGTCGAGTCCTCTCTCATCAGGATGGTTTTGACATCAAGGATCCCCATCTTGGTAAAGCTGTCTGCTACTGTTCCCTGTACAGAAACCCAATCAATTTTCTTCTTCTTTTTTACCTTAGTACTATCCGTCTGACCATAAGCCGCACCAAAAGAAATACCTTTTTCATTTGTGTGTTTTATTTACTAAAGGCTAAAGTCTGTTCCTGTTAACATTATCGTTCATTTTTTTATTCTTTCAGCAATTCTTCTACCGTTGTATTTTTTCTTTGCTTGCCGTTCTTGTCAATAAGTTCTGTGTGGGGAATGCCTGTGAACTGGAATTTTTCTTGCATGTAGCCCCATTCCGTTCGAGTGATATGAATGTGCTCACCCTTGATGTTATTGGGTTCGAGGAAAGAACGGCATTTCTCTTCCGAGTCGTCTGTAATATAAAGGTATTTAACGGGCTTGTCTTTGTTGGCTTCCACCTCGTCACGCATACTGAGCATATACTGACGACAAGGACCGCAGGACATTTCCCAGAAATCCACAAAGAGCACATTGCCCTTGTATGGCTCAATGATGCGTTGGAAGATGCTATCGGCTTTAGTCATTGGCTTCTCTTCCACCACCTTCATTTCGTACTCCTTGATGTGTTCGTTGTATGCAATCACCGCCTGACGCATAATCTCGGGGTGGGATATTACGGAGAATATTTTTGCAGCTTCATCTGCTATATAATCCTTCGTCTTTTCTTTCATTTGAGATTCAAAGACGTTTCGATATTTAAAAGTATAGCCGACAAGTTTATGAAGCAAACTTACTTGCGCACAAAAATCTGTGGGGCTGAGTCTCAACTTATCTTGCAGCTCGTTCATCGCCTCTTTTTCATCGGCACCAAAAATGGAATTCCCATGATTGGCATATAATATGGGACTCAAGAGTTCATACTCAATTCTGTTGAAGAAAGAATGATCGGCACTAATCATCAAAAGAGGATTGTCAAGCATATAACGCTCACGGGGAGCTGCAAAGTTGAAGAACTTTGGCCAAATCTCTCCTGTGTCAAATCCATCCCTTTCATGTCTCAGGTAATAATCGCAGATATGTTCCGTGTATGCCGCTACGATGTATGTACGGATGATATCCGAAGCCATCGGTGAGCAACCATCCAGTTCAGGCAAACCGGCGTTTATCTTACAAACCATATTGTCCAAGCGGGCCACCAACTCATCTTTCCGTTTCAGCAGGGAATCAGGAGTTAGTTTGATTTTTTCAGCACTTGGTTCGTAATCTGCAGAGAAATCGCAATATGTATTTCTTATCTTTTGGGTCAGTTTGGATACCTCTCCGCTTAATCCTGTACCATCAAGGGTGACACCCTCCTCCTTAGTTGGCTTTGTGATGTCAATGGTTACGTCCACCGTATCGCCAGGGCATGCATAAACTTCTGCCATAGGATAGACGAGCAGATACATGGGATAAGGCACTTGCAGGTTCAGGGAGAAGGTGCCGTCCTCCTTGATTTCGAACAATGTGGTCTTCTCTGTGCCTGCAATGTAATTGCGCATGAGTGCAGAGATTCGTCCCTCAAACTGTTTTGCGATATCCGGGCCACCGGGAATGATACGCCCCTTTATCACCACCTCGCCTCCATGCAAGGGAAGTGTATTCATCCCTTCTTGAGTTTTATTTTTACCTCCTTTTCTTCCTTAATACGCTCCTTGTTTGACTTAACTACACTCTTGTCGAAGAACTTGGCGGCAGCACCTGGGCTGATAACGCGAAGACCTATGGATGAGGGAATTGTTGTATTGTTATCCATAAGGCTCATGATATGATTATCCGCCACACCATTTACCATCATACCATTCTCTAAGCATGTGTTTATCACACGATTTAAATCTTTCCCGCCAAGACGACCAGACTGAATGCAGAAGCTTCTGCCATCGCCTGTTAACATCGGAGTAATCATCTCGGCATTGTAGCTGCCAATCACGCCAAACTGCCTGCTATAGGCCTGAATCCACTTTAATATTGCCTTTTCTAAGATGGAAATCCAATTGTATTCCCCACCCTCTCCTATACAGAATATACCATTATCATCTTCAACCACAGGAAAACGATTGCTGACACAAACGACAATGGGCTTTCCTTCCGGGTCGAACATATCAACCACGAATGAATCGGGCGACTCCTGATGGATAATGGACTTAATAAATTCGGGGTACAGAATAGCCATATCTGTTAGCACAGAAATAGCATTAACAGAAATCATACCCTTGTGGTAAACGTCGGCCAACACAGGTTTATCATGAGGGAAAAGATTAATATCATACGCCTTAAGTTGCTCTTTCGAATCATCAAAAACCTCCTGCGTACTCTCCAGCCAAGCCTTATCTTCTTCTGAAGCCTGACGATAATACAGGAAGTTTCGTCCCAAAGTCGTACGGCTGCTATAGGTAATATCTGTAATGTAAGGAAGAAGGTCGTCTAACTTGCCATTACAGAACTTTTTCTTGTTGACTGCCGAAGTAGGAAGCTGGGAAGGTTCTGGCTTGGGGGGTATAATAGAAAAGGCTCGCGAAAGATTGTCCTCACCTAAAGTAACCATCACCTCGCCGTCACATTCCAAGATTCGCAGGTGTTCATTGCCAAAAATAGGTTCTTTGAAGGTAAGAACAGAGTCCTCGATGGAACATTCGCGTGCAAAACTACCTTGTTGGGTATATTTCCATTTTACATGTGTAGAATCCGATAGTATTATCCTTTCTACAGGATCCTTACCCACCGAATTCGTGGGGTGGATTTCCGAGAACCATCGGTCCTGCGTTTTACCCCACCTATACAAAACTAGCTCTTTTCCGATTAATTCACTCCAATCTGTGGCGCTGGCACTCATAGAGAATGTAACGGCCAGCAATGCGATGAATGGTTTCTTCATTTGAATGTTGTATGCGTTTGAGAAAACAAAGTTACGGCGTTCCGTCGGGATATCCGTATAGTTTTACAATAATTATCTAACCTTTTTATTTCTTAACACAGAAAGATGTTTTTTCTCCTATAGCTTTTTTCTATTCCAAAGTTTGGAATGTACGTTGCAAAGTTTGGAATGTACATACCAAAGTTTGGAATATACATCCCAAAGCTTGCAACGGAAATTTTCCCAAGGGAAAGAAACATTTTCCTCGGTATAAAGGAACTTTTTCTGCTTAAACAAGCTTATTATTGCTCTCGCTCAATTGCAGCCTTCATTTTCTGTAGCATACGGGCTAATCCCTCCAGATCGTAGCGTGGATCTGCATTAACATCCAGGACATTACCGTCTCTGTCTATAAGCTTATATGTGGGGAAAGCTTTTACGCCGATGAAGTGTTCTATGGCCTGTTGCTGGTCTTGGGGCAGATTATAGTGGACAACGTTGTCGCCCAGCACCTCGTACTCCTTGATGACATTCTTCCATGCTTTATCTGGGCTACGGTTGGCCAAATAGAGATATACAACGTCATAGTCCTTCAGGCGCTTGTATTCTTCCTGACTATGCTTGAGACCTTCCTTACAAGGACTGCACCACGTGCCCCAGATGTCCAGCAGGATGATTTTCCCCTTGTATGGCTCTATGAGTTTGCGCAGGATTTGTTCGCCATCGCTCATATTTGCCACATCTTCGGCTGATTTCAGGCTGGATGACTTAGAGATATCCTTGCGCTGAAGAGCCAGATATTTTTCGTTCTGAGCCTTCAAGTAAGCCTTGGCAGCAGGCATCTTTACATTCTCATTTAAGAATTCCATTATATGGTCCGACAGCGCTTCTCGACCTTGGTCAATCATTTTTTGAAGTTCGTTTGTAACAACGATGTCTCGCAAATCTTGGTCACAACCCAAAGAGTCTATAACGTTGAGTGCAAAATAGATGGGAATCAGCGGATAATCCTCCTTGATAACTTTTTGTACGTCATCGCGCATAATAATCTCATGTTCCCGCTTGGCAAGGTCCGACTTCTTTATCTCATCTCTTTTTCTTATTGCTTCCTTATCTTCATCAAGTATAATCATATAATTTCTCATACTTTTGTGATAGCGGTCAACAATATCCAAATCCTCATCAGTAATGGAAAGCTTGCCTGCATCTCTATATTTCTTAAGAATAGGTGCACACATATCATCTGTATGAAGGGAATAGCCACTGCCGGCTTTCGTTGCATAACGGTCAACAACTAACTGGTCGATATAGTCTCTCTTGAACGTGCCGAAGTCGCGGTAGAGTGTGTAGGGACGGATGGGCTGCTGCCAAAGTTCCTGGCTCGCATAGTCGAGGACTTCGGCTGGCACAGACCTGTCTTTCATGTAGTAGCGACCCTGCATCAGGTTGCGACATGTTTCAACGCGGTAATATCCCTTCAGGTAGTTCCTGTAGCGGTCCGATACGTTGGGATGCTCTCGGGTCACCTTCTCCAGTTCCTGCATAGCGTCAGCCCTGTCATTCTTCAAGTCCTGCAGGAACTCCTGCGCCTTAGCCTTGTCCATATCCCTTTCATTGGGATAGGTGAACCCCCAGGAGATGGGGTGCGCCAGCGTCTCGTTCTGCAGGCGGCAGTTCTTACCCATGAACAGCTTATGCCCGCCCTTGAAGTCGTAGAGCATCAGGTAGGTCTCGCCCGGCTCAAACAGGGTGCGGACGTAGGTGCGGTCCCAGTCGAAGTACACCTCGGCGCTGTTCACCATCGGAAACTTCATCACGAAGCGTCCCAGCGAGTCCATCTTGCTGTAACACTCGTTCGAGTGTAGGGCTTCGGCGAAGATGGCGTCGTAAACGGAAATGCTGTACTCCTTGCCCTTTTTCTTCATATTCTCTGGCATATCCTTCAGCCAGCCAATGAAGGTTACGGTGTCCGTCTGGTAATGTGTATCTTTGAAATCTGATCGGGTATCTTTCTGCGGATAGTCAGGCATCGTGATACTGCTGATAAGGTTGTACTCACCTTTCTTGCCGTCGATAGTGATAGCGCGCACTCCATCCTTGTTCTTGTCTACGTTCACGGTTATTTCCTTGCCGCCGTTCTCCAGCACTATGGTGTATTTGTCACCATTCTGCTGCTTCTGTTTGTAGTTCCAGAACTGGCAGTCGTAGATGGCACATTCATCGTAGAAACTGATGTCCCATTCGCCTGTCTGCGTGTTGCGCCAGTTCGATGGGAAGAGCTGTCCGGCTCTGGTGCTTGCCTGCTCCACGCCCAGCAACTCCCAGGCCCCCTTTACGTCGCCCTCCGTAAAGTCGAAGTGCTTGGTGTCCTTGGGTAGCGGCTCAAAGTGGAACACAGCATCCACGTATCCGTGGTCGGTCAGGTAAGTCTCCTTATCCGTTTCCATTCCGTCCAGACTCCTAAGGGCATACTTCTTGCCATCGGCACGAAGATAAGACTGTGAACCGATTCTTACCCAGTTCTCTGGTCTGCTGGCGATATGCATCATTACACGTGTTTCGTCCTCATCGAATTCCACTCGCGTAATCTCCAGCAATGGGTGGAAGTAGCCCTCAATCAAGGTGTTCACCTCGGTGCTGGGTTGTTCCCACACCACGATTTTCTCTTTTGCCTTCCCTGCCACAGCCACGAGTGCCAGCAAAGCGATGATGAGTGTCTTTTTCATTTTTGTTTCGTTATTGTTAACGTTGATTTTTTTTCAAATTACTGGTCAAAGGTAGTAAGACTTGGGAATGCAGCCAAAAGCATTTTACTTTTTTAACTTTCCTTTCAAGTTATTAGGAAAATAGTATCCATTTCCGGACACAACTGTCCATTTCCGGACACTATTTCCTGCCCTTCCCTTATTTACTAAAGTCTAAAGCTCCGTATGTTCCACCACTTGACCGTCAAAGAGGTTGATGATGCGGTCGGCAAAGCTGGCGTTGTGCTGCGAATGCGTAACCATAACGATGGTGGTGCCTTG
>CADAWW010000174.1 GCA_902791675.1 uncultured Bacteroidales bacterium | reverse complement strand
GGCATTTATCTTTGTGTCCAGTGTTTTACCAACGAAGGCGATAAGATTCTTATTCAGGAGCCTGTATATCATCCCTTCCGTATCGTTCCTGAACACAGCGGCAGAGAGATTGTATTCAATTCGCTGGTACGTACCAAGGACAGCTTTACGATGGATATGGACAGCCTGCGACGTGATATTAAAGGCTGTCGCATGATGATTCTCTGCAACCCCCACAACCCTGCAGGTATCTGTTGGTCACGTGAGCAACTACAAGAGGTGGCTCATATCTGTGCCGAAGAAGGTGTTCTGGTGGTAAGTGACGAGATTCATTGCGATATGCTCCTTGGTGGGCGCAAACATATTCCCTTTGCCAGTGTCAGCGACGAGGCACGCCTAAACAGCATTACCCTGCAGGCACCCAGCAAGACCTTCAATATGCCAGGTATAGTAGTCTCTCAGGCTATAGTCTATGAACCGAAGAAACGCCGCAAGTTCTTTACGTATATCGAAGGGAACGACTTCGATCTCGGCAACGTCTTTGCCTACGACTGTGCTGCTGCCTGCTATAGTCCTCAAGGGCTGGAGTGGAAGACCCAGATGCTGGATTATGTACAAGGCAACATCGATTTGCTCTGTGAGCGCTTGCTGAAAGAATGTCCGCAGATTGTACCCATCCGTCCTGAAGCCAGTTTCCTTGTCTTCTTGGACTGCAGAGGCTTAGGTTATGAGACGCAGGAAGAGTTGGACGATTTCTTTGCCAACAAGGCCAAGGTAGGTCTCAACTCCGGAGCCATGTTCGGTCCTGGCGGAAAGGGATATATGCGGATGAATGTAGGTTGCCCACGTTCTGTGGTCAACCAGGCAATAGATCAGATTGTAGCAGCGTTAAGAGCATAAAGCCCCTTTATTCACTACCGCTGATATAGATGGAGGTTTTGTCATCTACGACCGTATAGCCGTGGAGCGATGCGGCATGGCGTAAGTTCTTGAGCGTGGGGTCGAAATATTCGTCATCTCGACTGCTGGGGTTCATCGTCACAAAGAAATTAAACTTTTTGGTAAAATTGGCAATGCTATCAAGCGAGAACTCATGAAGGGTCATACTTTCAGTGTACATCCTTCGCATGGGAGTCATGATAATGGGCTCTTTCTCACAACCCAGAAAAAAAGCCAACATTACAACACCTACAATAGTCAGTATTAGACGTTTCATACAAAAATGTTTTTTGCAAAAGTATGAAAAAACCTGATTACTCTTGCTATAAATATGGCTTTTCTTGCGCAAAAACTTGTTTAAAAGGTAAAAATGCACTTTATTTGTTGCAGAAATAAGGCGATATGGTCGCAAAAAGACACAATTTAATAATATGAAGAATAAATTTCTGTTTGCTTTTGTTTTATTTTGTGCATTTTGTTATGCCGACTATCTTTGGGCACAAGGTGACTATCAGGAAGTTAAGGATGTTACGACGGCTTTGCTGAAAGCAGAAAAGGAGAGACAGGTGCTGCTAATCGGGAATCCCAGGGCAGATTCGGTAAGCGTCAATAAGAAGACTATGCACATTTTCTGCAACGATAATGCGGCATACCTTTCTTTTCGGGAAGAGAGCGTGCAACGCATCTATGCCGAACTGAAGCAGCAGCTTCCTGCGAAGTTCCGGAAATACAAGATTCAGATTTGGGCCGATGGCCGACCCATAGAAAAGCATATTCCCGCATACTACAGAACGGGGAAGGATAAGGCATTGAAGTGGGCTCCGCATGTGGATGTTCCCCTCAAGAAGGATACCGATAAGCCTTACATCCTGAAGGCTGGTTTGAAGGACAGGCATATCGCCCTCTGGCAAAGTCACGGATGGTACTACGAACAGAAGTTGGACCGTTGGGAATGGCAAAGAGGTCGCCTGATGCAGACCGTCGAGGACCTTTATACGCAAAGTTACGTGCTCCCATTCCTGGTTCCTATGTTGGAGAATGCAGGTGCCAATGTGCTGTTGCCTCGTGAACGGGATGTCAACAGGCAGGAATATATTATTGATAATGATGAGACTTCCGGTTATGCCGAGACCGTTGGTCAGGAGGCTTGGGAAACAGGCAACGGGGCTGGCTTTGCACACAAGCAACAGGTATATCGCGACTTCCAGAATCCCTTCCTTGATGGAACTTTCCGTCAGGCAGAAACCCAGACAAAGGGAACGGAAAGCATTGCCGAATGGCAGACGGTTATCAGGGAGAGGGGCGAATATGCTGTTTATGTTTCCTATCAGACAGTAAAGAAAAGCAGCAAGGACGCCCTCTATACTGTCCATCATGCTGGAGGCGAGACCCATTTCCGCATCAACCAGCAGATGATGGGCGGCACTTGGGTTTATCTGGGGACTTTCCTCTTTACAGAAGGGCAGACGGCAAGGGTCACGCTGAGCAATCTTTCCGATAAGGCCGGACAGTTGGTAACAGCCGATGCCGTGAAGATTGGCGGTGGAATGGGCAATATCGAGCGTGCAGGTCTCCTTAGCGGCTATCCAAGGTTTACCGAAGGCTCCCGTTATTGGTTGCAATGGGCAGGTGCTCCGGACAGTGTATATAGCATGAAGCACGGCGAGGATGATTATACCGATGATTATGTGAGCCGTCCGCGTTGGGTCAACTGGCTGGCCGGCGGTTCGGCTGCGTTGCACAAGCGTAAAGGCCTGAATGTGCCCATCGACCTCAGTATGGCCTTTCATTCCGATGCCGGAGTTACCAAGGATGATGGCATCATTGGTACCTTAGTGATTCATAAGACCCTTGTGGAGGGCCGCAACACGTATGCTAATGGTGCCTCGCGTTATCTGGCTGCCGAGTTGGCCGACTTGATACAGACGCAGATTGTGAATGATGTCAGGGCAACCTGCGCTCCCGAATGGAGCAGGCGCGGCAAGTGGAATTCTTCCTACGCCGAAGCTCGTGTTCCTGAGGTTCCAGCTATCCTGCTGGAGCTCCTTTCGCATCAGAACTTTGCCGATATGCGCTATGGCCTCGATCCCCGTTTCCGCTTCACCGTCTCGCGTGCCATATATAAAGGTATGCTCAAGTTCCTTTGCAGTCAGCGTGGCACTCCGTATGTGGTGCAGCCGCTGCCGGTCAGCAATATGCGTGTGGGGCTCAGCGGCAACGAAGCTACCTTGCAATGGCAGGCTGTAGCAGATTCGCTGGAGCCTTCTGCAACACCCCATTCCTATATGGTTTATACCCGTATGGATGGGGGCGGTTGGGACAACGGCCAACTGGTTACGGAGCCTTCTTACAAAACCACCTTGCAGGCTGGCCATATCTACAGTTGGAAGGTTTCTGCCGTGAACGATGGCGGCTGCAGCTTCGACAGCGAAATCCTTTCGGCTGGCTTGGCTACGGAACCCGGAAAAGACATCGGTACTGTATTGGTTATCAACGGCTTCGACCGTGTGAGTGCTCCGGCCGACTTTGACTATACCTTGGATAACGGTATGCAGCTGGCGGGTTTCAACGACGAATACGACCACGGCGTTCCCTATCTGCGCGACATCAGTTATATCGGTAAACAGAAGGAGTTCCGTCGTACCATTCCCTGGATGGACGATGATGCCTCCGGGTTTGGTGACAGCTACGGCGATCAGGAAGACCGCGTTATAGCCGGTAATACCTTCGATTATCCGTTCATTCACGGTCAGGCGCTGATGGCCTTGGGTTGCAGTTTCACTTCTTGTAGTAACGAGGCAGTAGAGGAAGGGCAAACCCGTCTTTCCGACTATAAGATGGTAGATCTGATTCTGGGCAAGCAGTGTCAGACAAAGATGGGCAATGGTAAGAACCTTCCCTTAGCGTATAAGACATTCAGTGCATCCATGCAGCAGCAGATAACACAATACCTGCAAGAGGCAGGCGGCCGTTTCTTTGTCAGCGGAGCCTACGTAGGCACCGACCTTTGGGACAATCCGCTGACCAAGCCTATAGATTCGGATAAGAAATTTGCCACCGATGTGCTCAAGTTCCAGTGGCGAGCCAACCAGGCAGCTAAAAGCGAAGGAATAAAGCAGGTACGGTCAGCCTTTGGACCTGCCGGAGGACACTTCAGTTATTCCGACACACTGAATGCCCAATGCTACATTGTGGAGTCGCCCGATGCCATAGAACCCGCCAATGCCAAAGCCTATACCGTTTTCCGTTATGCGCAGAACAACCTGAGTGCTGCCGTCGGTTATAAGGGCGACAAGTATGCCACCTTCATCATGGGCGTTCCTTTCGAAACCATCACCGGAGCAGAAAAGCGTAAGGAACTGATGCAGACCATCCTGCAGTGTCTGTTCTGACCGAAAGCGGCATCCTTAGACACTCAGCAAGTCGCCGCAGATTTCCTCGGCACGTTTCACACGGTTCCATACCGTCTGCATCTTTGCGTCCATAACTTTTGTTATCTGAAC
>CADAWW010000173.1 GCA_902791675.1 uncultured Bacteroidales bacterium | reverse complement strand
ATGCAGGCTCGAGAGAATATTCTGCATCCCCTCGAAATCCTCTAAAGCGCTCTGCAGACCTTTGGTCTTCACACACGCAGCTATGCACTCCACAATCTGGGAGACAAGGGCGGTTTCGTATGATGAGTTTGGGTCGTACATAGCAGATGCTGTTTTATTTTAGAGGGTTTTAGGGGTTCGTGAATGTAAATGCGAAGATACATAATTTTCCCGGATCGCACATCGTCTGCGGCCCACATTTTCATGCCCTGGCCGTATAATATTGATGTGTATCAAGAAATGATTATCCCCCTGTTATTTGTACAAAATTTAAACAAAATCGGCACCCTTATTTTACGCCAGTCTCCTCCTCCCCTCGCAGACCCATAAATCCTGCAGACGCTTTATGAAAAAAAACTCCTGTTTTCTTTGTACGAATAGGATAATTTCGTATTTTTGCGGAAGAAAGGACATTCGAAACTCTTTATGAGCAGAGAACCCTCAGCTTGTCCCCGAAACGTGGAAAATTTCAAAAGGACAACGTTGCCCAAATAAACGTAGAAGAAGTAGATAAGGTGAATGCTCACGCTATAGGCGTGGGCTGACTTATCTCTACGTTTGGGCAATTTCCACGGCCTCGGGGAAGATATAGGAAGCTCGCGCTTCTTTAATACCTTTACAAGAATATAACTAAACATAGCATTATAATAATTACAAAAACAAAGATTAAAACTTTTAACGATGTTATTATTTATTTTATTCTTCGTCTTTGTCATTTTGGGAGTATTTGCTTTCCTGTCTGGACTCCCCACATTAGGATTTATATGTTTCCTGCCGATTGTATATTTGGTCTTTTACGGCATAGCTTGGTTAACCATCACTCTTTCCGATAAGCGTTGGGCTGCCGTCTGTCAGATGCACAACCTTCCTGCTCGTTCCAAGCAACTTGAAAGAAATTGCGGGAATAGGTGGAACAGAAAGTTCCAATCTGTCATTGAGGAGGCTATGAAGACCACCAGCGCCTCTGATAAGTTCAACGACTTGCAGGATTGCTTGCGTACTGTCCAGAATATATCGGAATTCGACGATATCCGTAATGCCTTCCGCTATACTGGCTGCCACATCCGCATAGAAGACGCCAATGGTAACACTATCTCAAATATCATCTGACTATGACATTCCTCATTCGCGGCCTTGCCCGCTACGCCGCAGCCTCAGCAATGGCAGGCGGTTTTAGCTCTTCCAACGATAACTTCGACCCCGATTATGCATCTGTAGATATTTGTAATGGTGTTCGTTCCTGGCGAAAGGTAATGCGTTGGCTCTTGCCTTTCGCACAGGCCACAGGCTATCGCATTATCATCGAAAATCCCAAGTCACACCAGCAAATCGTTATCGACAAGCATACACGACACCTTCCGCGCCTCACACCTAGTTGGCTCCGTCGCTACGATAAACAGGAACTACGTGAATGGATGGTACAAGAGAAAGAAAACAAGAAGGTTTGTCATATAGCAGAAGTCCGTGGGCGTAAACGTTTTGGCGACAGTTTCACCCTTGATGACAAAAAAAAATCAATAGAAAGAACTTAATCAGGTCCACCAACCTAAAAGCATCGTTATGTGGTACGAAGACAATCCAAGCATTATCAACGCAGAACTTATAGAAGATCATGATGCAAACCTAGTATTTGATTTGAAGTATTTACAACCAATTACTTCGTCAAAGAGAAAGTTTAAACGTGATTTCATCATTGAAAAAAAACGTTCTTTTGATATCGCAGGAATAGACTATCATTATTATCGTAATAGCCTATATGCTTTCGGAGAAAAGCATTATAATGGTCTATCGTTGGATTTAGAATATGAACCTTGGAATGAATATGATCCTAACGCCATCGTTATACGCATGTTAGGATGTAAACTGGGTTATATAAGTCGATATGATACAGAAGAAGTCAGTGATATTATGACCCTAAGTAAACGTTATAGTGCAACATTAGATTGTTCTTGCATGGGGTGGGAAAGAATCAACATATCTTTTTTACAGGAATTCCATGACACATACTCACTTCCTTATCAAACAGATGTTATCCTTAAGACTAAATGTTCTAACTCGAATTATAAAAAGCATACGGAGTTTATTAAAGGCAATATTGGTCATATAGTAACATTTTGGGAATCTTATGAAAACAATTTAATTGCAATATGTACTGATATGCATTCTGTTATTGGGTATATAGATGATGCATTTATAGCTAAACAATCCAAGAAAACCCCTATCGCCGGTTTCATAGAAGATGTTATTAATACCGATGAGACAAAAACTATTGAGGTTAGACTGCGACTGCTAATGAAGAAAAGTGTCATCAACAAGAACTATTTGAAGTCATATCGTGCATTGAGCAATCACTTCGGTCAGTTCTGTGACGCTGGTACATATAGAATATCATTATCGGACTTAGTAAAAATTGTGCCACGAAGATCCTCACGAAACATTTCTGCCTACGAGCCGTTAGTGAAATATCTGAAAGATTATCACGCTATTCAGTTGATAATAGAGAATGAATTCAGTGGTGTGTCAGAAGAAAAATGTTTCGAAGGACAAGCACCTGAAACATCTGATAATTTGAAAATAATGCAGAATGTATCTTCTGCTGAAAAACAGAGTAATAATTCTAATTCGATTTCGAGAACGTCAGATAATACTATTATAGGTCCTACGTCTGCAATCGCATTATTCTTCCCTCTTGATGGAGTCACAATTGGGAAAACTACATGGAAACAAGCAGAAGAGAAGGGATATAAAGTTGAAATTTGGGAAAAAGGCCCTAGTAGGGTTATGAGTGTTGGGGTTATCTATTTTTGGGATCATGAGGGAGAGGGGGTTTTTACATCTGCTTATATAACAAATAGTTATTATTATTTACCTCCTAAATGGAAATCATTAGGTTTCTCTTGGAATCTTTCATATGATGAATGGATAAGTGTTTTCGAAAAAATGGGATTTGCCATTATTGTAACGCAGGAACCAAGCCAAAAAGAATATTCTAGGCGCAAGGTGTTATTTGCCCAATTTAAGGCTTTATCATCTGATGGAAATGTATTATTTTGGATGTATTTTGATTTTGGAGAATGTGGTTATTTAACAACATCACCCAAAACGTTATATTCAATTACGGTGGATTATGTAAAATGAAATTTCAATATACAATTTGCAATATAACAGTTATGACTAGGGACGATATAAAAAAGGAAAGGGAGTTTCAAAGTATTCTACCCATAATGAAGGAACTCGGTTATGATGCACAGGAGGCTAGAAATCTCATAACCGATTCTGAAAAGCCTGACTTTCTTTTCAAGTATGGAGACAAAACTGTGGGTATAGAAGTAATAGAGTGTCATCCCGAAAATAAAATGGGGAAGGGAGCCAAGAACCTTAGGGCAGCAATGCAAAGAACAAGGGAGATTTGTAGATTTATAGAAAAATCACAAGATGTCAAAGGCGAAGTTGTAAACTACAGACTTGGTTTATGTTTTGCACTTTTATTTGATTTACAGATTAATGATTTAAAGAGACCCGTAAAAGAAAGGATTCAGGAAGAAGTCTACGTAGAGATGCGAAAGCGTATTGATAATGGAGATTATATCGTTTCTGGAGATGATTACCAGAAATTACACAAAGAATGGGCTAAGCCTTATCATTATATAAGGGACATAGAGATTGACGAGCCATTGGAAAAGTCAATTGTAACATATTCCTATCCAGCAAGGGGGGCCATTACAATAGAACATGAATATGTTTTAAGAGCAATAGAAGAGAAAGAAGCGAAGATTGCATCCTATCAAAAAGAAAATCCTGATATTCATGAATTTTGGCTCTGTGTTAATATTCCAATGGGTAGCAATCGTACGCTAGTTGGATTTGAAGGTCTAGCAATAGATACGCTGTATGATAGAGTGTATCTAACTGATCTTACATGCATTCGGTTAAAATGAAGGCAAAACGAAAGATAATAAATTCATAGTCATGTATTTCTTTTTCCTAATTTTGACGGGTTCTTGCTCGTCGAGTTTCGTGAACCAAGAGTCTGGCGATTCGTAAAAAAAGCAACAAAACGGGTGACAAGGGACAAGCCTGAAGTGAACCCCAAAGTTTGGACGGATTAAACATCAGGTTGACAAGGGACAGGCTGATTTATGGCCATAGGTTCAAGTCCATTCCCCCGTTCTGTTATACAAAAATAAACGGATAGTGTTACCTATCCGCTATATGCTTAAAGTTTATTGTAAAAGTGTAGCAAAATATTCTGCAGCTGTCATCACGGGAAGTTTCGATGCTATGAAATCCTTGCCGTTACGGGTAATGATAACATCGGCCTTAGCCTTGAGCGCCGTGTAATATTGCAAGGCATCTTCGAAATCCTTGAACTGCGAGGCTAAGGAATCGTCAACCGTTCGTTCGTCGGTGGTAGCTACCCGAGAAAGTTGGCGAAAGTTAGATAAAAGATTACGCACACCCTCGGAGCCATGTTTGCGAAGCAGAAAAGATGCGGTAGAATAGGTGACAGGTGATACTAGAAGTTGCACCTGCTTGTTGTAAGCCATTGTAAAAAGACGCACGGCATCGTGACAGAATGGCTCGCGGCGATCTAAAAGATCGACTACAATATTGGTGTCAAGAAACAAACGTTTCATTTATGTTTCTCCTCCAAATATGCGTTATATGCTTCGCAGGCATTCAGGTCGTCTTCGGCCACAGGTTCGCCTGCGCCGCAAACGCTTGACATACTGCGATACGCTTTCCATCATTTCCAGACTCATCTGGTCGAGTTCGGCTATAATTGATTTTCTGAGTTCTACGGTTGTCATAACAAAAAATATGAAACATTTACGACTGCAAAGTTACGAAAAGTAGAGAGCAGAACAAAATAAATTCCGATTTATTTCGTTTATCCCTCACTTAACCGTAACTTTGGCTTACGCCCAACTTACTCTCGCTCGGATAAAGAAATAAAAAGGGGGCTGACAAGGGTCAGCCCCTGACACCTCTACGCGATGCCCGTCATGTTCAGAAGGGTGACGTCTGTGGTGTTGCAGATTTCCTCCGCCAGGTCGTTCAGACGATGGAAACGTGCGTAGTCAGATGGCGCCTCCGTCTGTCTTAGTGCTCCTTGTGTCAGGTCAGCTCAATTATTATCGTTATCGTAAGCGCGTTGTTACAGCAGCGTGATGGATTTCAACTGCTTTGTAAGGGCAAAAATGCCACGTTGTATCTTCTCCAATTGACGGCGCCGAGGTTTGTGAACACCTGCTGCATAGTGCCAAAGCTGACGCTCATTAATGCCCGTAATACGGCTCAGAGCAGCCTTAGTGAATATGTTGCTATAATAATTGATGAATGTGGCAGCATCTATTCGGTAGGTTATTTCCAGTTCACCGCAGAGTTTCTCCACAGGCACGATGCCAGCCTCTTTGCAGTAATCCAGATAGAGTTGAATAGCTTCTGAGATGTTCTTTTTTATTTCGTCCAGATCGGCTCCCGTAGTTATAATCGGAGCGTCTTCTATATAAGCGCTCAGGTTATCCCCTGCATATTCTACTATTACTTCCAGTTCTTTCATGCGTATTTCCTCCTATTACTTTATGCCAGCTTGCCTTAGTATGCTAAAATATGTACCTTTTTCTATTCCCTTATTGCCGTGGTCAGGAACTATAACAACATGTACTCCATCCGTGTACACCATGTGACTTCCTGTCTGCCGTACAAACTTGAACCCATGACAGGTAAGTTCCTTTATAACATCCCTGACTTTCTTATAACTCATTTTCTATTTACGTGTTTTATGGTGCAAATGTAGTAAAAATACGAATACTCTACAAATTTTTCTCAAAGAAAAACAGGGTTTATACAAAAAAGTGAACTGGCCAATTAGGCAAGGGCAAAGATACCGGGTGTCAGCGGTGCCTGTCCCTTGTCACCTACGCGATGCCCGTCATGTTCAGAAGGGTGACGTCTGTGGTGTTGCAGATTTCCTCCGCCAGGTCGTTCAGACGATGGAAACGTGCGTAGTCAGATGGTGCCTCCGTCGCGTTGGCGTCGGTCTTCATTATTTCCTCATCCAGCCCCCATGGCGCTAAGATGAGTAATGCACCACGAGCACAAGCCTCGAAACGGCGACGTTCCGGTTTCCAATAGCGTTCTATAGGTTTTTTCTGCAGGTGTATAACCGGTAACCCTTCTTCTATAGCAGCATTAATCACAAGGCTTTCTCCTTTTGAAATTCCCGGCGACACAAGTACTACGCCTGTACGTGCCTCTGCCAACTGACGTTCCCTTTCGCGCCTGTAACCTTCTGTCTGTTCTGTTGGAATACCTGTGTCCTTGTCTCTGCGATGATAGAATACCTGTTCCTTTTCTGCACGTTTCAGCAGAAAGAGGGCCCCGAAAGCGGCATACTCGCGTGTGCCGATTCGAAGGTGCAGGCGTCGCTCCATCAGATATGGTAATTGTCTTCGCATAAGGGCACGTAGCGGGTTGTCGTTCATGTAGCGTTTGATTGTGTCGAGCATTCCGGGCCGTCTGATGATGCGGTCGTGATAGCCGGATTCGAAAAGGGCGGGGCCTGTAGTTTTTACCGCAGCTGATGCTGCAGGAACTACGGCTTTTGTGTCTGTTGCCGCTGTCCCCGTCGCGTTGGCGTCGGTCTTCCCTGTTGCGGTCTGTGCCCACCATGCACGAGAGCAGCCCCCCTTAAAACTGCTGATAATATGTCCCAGGTGTTTTCCTTGTGGCAGAGGCTCCCTGATGTATAACAGCAAGTGAAGGTGGTCAGGCATAATTGCCGCCTGCCAGATCTCTATTTGCGGGTATAAACGGTGTATTTTGGGGAGCTCGTTTTCGAGAATAGTACGACCAAGGGTGCTGAGTACTATATGGGGGAAGTCCGCCGTCCCCCGTGTTGCTTTTATATTGCCCTCTAAGTAGCCAAAGAAAGGATGCCGCCCATCTATGCACAGGGTAATCATATACAGGCAGCAACCCCCGTAATCCTGCCACTCTGCGCGACGATGTTGGTTGTGCTGAATATCGTGTGGTTTTAATCCTCTGCGCAGAAGTTCTTCTTTGGAGGTTGGCATGTTGTAGCTACTTTTTTAGCGGGGTATGTTACTTTGTATTGCAAAGATACGACATTATATTAAATCTCCGAAAGAAAACGCGTACAATTTTATGTACATTTCAAAAAGCTTACGCCCAACTTACTCTCGCTCGGAAATACTCAAATAAATTTGCTATTTCTCTCGCTTATTCGTAACTTTGGCTTCGCCCAACTTACTTCCGTTCGGAAAAACTCAAATATATTTGGTTTTTCTCTCACTTAGCCGTAACTTTGCAAGCAGTAAACCAAAAAGAACAACACTATGAAGAGGAAAACAATTATTGGCCTTTTAGTTACCCTGGTATGTCTGGGTGCTGCGGCACAGACCAGATGGCAGAATCCGCTGGAGGCGGGAGAAAACACTATTCACGGGCGCTGGTGGAACAGCGAACTGAAGGATACGTACCACCGTCTGCCACCACGGGCAGAAGGGGTGGTCCGTAAAGCCGTATGGAATCTGTCGAAGCAGGCCGCCGGACTCTCTGTCTGCTTCCATACTAACTCTCCCAGCATTAAGGTGCGCTATACGGTTACGGGTGGGCGGTCGATGTTCCACATGCCTTCGACGGGCGTTTCGGGGCTCGACCTTTACGCTACGGATGCTAAGGGACAGTTGCGCTGGTGTGCCAGCAGGTTCAACGTGTCGTTCAAGGACACCATCAACTACGACTTCAAGGATATAACCTACTTTACGGGCGAGGAGCAAGGCTACGACTTTGAGCTCTTCCTGCCGCTGTACAACGAGGTTTCGTGGATGGAGATTGGCGTGCCTGAGGATAGGGAACTGCAATTCATCCCATCCAATAAGGAGGATAAACCTATCGTGGTGTACGGAACCAGTATTGCCCAGGGTGCTTGCGCCTCCAGAACAGGTATGGCGTGGACCAACATCGTGCATCGCGAGAGCGGCTATCCGGTTATCAACCTGGGATTCTCGGGCAA
>CADAWW010000172.1 GCA_902791675.1 uncultured Bacteroidales bacterium | reverse complement strand
GCGGCTTCCGTTATGTCCGTTATGTCGGCAGTTCCGGTTCTTATTGTAACATTGCCGAATTGCAGTTCTACGGCCATGCGGGCGAAGGAGACGACAGCCACTTCTATCAGATTACCAATCTACCTACGCTTAGTATTCATGTTAAGGATAATATTACCCCTGTAAATCGGGGCGAGGATTTCGAATCGCAGTCGGTGCTCATATACGAAGGTGGTACACTTACACAGGAGTACCCCATTCTGTTCCGTGTACGAGGTAATTATTCTGCAAGTCACGAAAATAAGGCTTTTCGCGTAAAGTTCAACGATGGAAAGAGTCACCATATGATGAAAGGCGGACGTAATGAGTCGCCTGCAAAAGCCAAGAAATGGGTGCTCATCAACAGCTATCGCGACAAGACGCTGATGCGTAACCCTGTGGCTTGGGCTATGTCGAAGCGAGCCGAGAAGGAATGGACTCCATGGAGCCAGATTGTCGATCTTGTTGTCAACGGTGACTATCGCGGAACCTATACTTTAGCGGATCATGTGGATTTGGACAAGGACCGCATTGATATAACAGAAATGAGCGAGACTGATGTTGACGAAGAAACCATCACCGGCGGCTATTACGTCGAGGTGGATAATAATGCTACTCGCGAGCCTCGCTATTTCTGGTCATCATATGGAAATCCTATATCCATTCATGAGCCCGACGATGATGTTATTCAGGATGTGCAGTTCCAGTATATCCAAGATACTTGGAACGATATGGAGAATACTGTCTTCGGTCCGGAATATACCGACGAAGAGAACGGCCTTCGCTCTGTTCTGGATATGGAATCGTTTCTCAGATGGTTTCTTGCAAGCGAGTTCAATGGCAATACCGATATGATATGTCAGGTATTTATGTTCAAGGAGCGTGGTGACGACCATTTCTACACCGGACCAGTGTGGGATGCTGACCTCGCCTTGGAGAATGACCAGACCACCTATCCTGCCAACGAACGTTACGACTGGACCTACAAGGTTCGTCAGACTGGAAACTGGGGACAGTTCGTCAGCCGCGTGCTTTCCGACCCGACTGTCTTCTCTCAGTTAGAAGAGTTGTGGGCAAATCTTCGTAAGAACGGTGCCTTTAATCCTGAGGACGTAGCTGCCGATGTAGATTCGCTACGAGAAGAGGTGCGCGCCTCGGCCACTCTCAACTTTATCCGCTGGCCTTACCTCAACCAATGGATTTCCCTTAATCCTGTTGTTCCCGGTTCTTGGGAGAAGGAAGTTGACCGCGTTCGGGACTTTGTCCGGGATCGCGTGGAATGGATGGACTATATGCTCTCGTATGGTCTTCATAAGAAGGGCGGCATCTACCAGATTGCTAAAGCAGAGGATCTTATAACCTTCTGCCAGTTGGTGAATGAAGGAGGTGAAACGGACGCAAAGGCTGAATTGCTCAATGATATTGACATGAAAGACTATAACGGAGAGTTTCGCCCGATAGGTACTGCACTGAATGTCTTTTCTGGAAGTTTCGATGGCAAGGGGCATACTATACGTAACCTGCATATTAATGGTGACAGTGCATTAGGTTTCTTCGGAAATATCGGCAGCTGCACACTTAGCAACATAGTTTTTGATACTACTTGTACGGTTGAAGGAAAAACTTATGTGGGTATGCTGGCTGGCTATGCACACGATGATGCCGCCGCCATTTTAGGTATCGAGAACAACGGTTCTGTTACGGCAACTGGTAATATTGCCGGTGCGCTGGTTGGATACGTGGGCGGTTTTGCCACTCTTAACGTTACCAACTGCTGCAATACCGGTACGGTTACTGCTCCATATAATGCGGCAGCCCTTATTGGCCCGTCGGCAGGTAAAGTAACCGTAGCCAACAGTTATAATATAGGTGTTATAACAGGAGCATCCGAAGGAAAGGAGTTCGCCTTTGCCGGCAAGGGCCTTTCTATCGACAACTGTTGGGACTATACTTCTTCTCAGACCAATAATATGACACCCGAACAGGTTGATAACGGCTACCTGTGCTATCAGCTGAACTATAACGATAATACAGGTAAAGGCAGTTGGCGACAGAATCTGGACAACGGACGCAAGCACGACAACTGGCCCGTGTTGCGTAGAACCAGCGGCAGGGTTTACGAAGGAACGGATGGCTTTACCAACTACAATGCCGATGCTCCAAGATACCGCTACTTCAATCTTGTTATTACAGGAATCGTACACAGTGGTAACGGATCCATTCAGTTCTCCGAATTTGATATTCTTGATGATACATCGAACGAGGTGCAGGATCTTTATATCTATGACGGAGGGCCCGAAGGATACGGCAACGAGAGTTGGGAGAATGCGGCCGATAATAATGTTCATACCAAGTATTGCGCCAACTTCAGGGGTAATGCCTATTTCCTCTTCGATGCAATGGACGATGTGGAACCATACGGGTATCGCATCTATACGGCCAACGATACAGGCAATTATCCCGACAGGAATCCCTGTTCGTGGAAGCTCTATGCTAGCGATACCCAATTGACAGACCCTAACGATCCGAATTGGGTACTTCTGGATGAACGCAAAAACGACACTTCTCTGCCTGCAGCCAACTATACGCCAACAGATTTTGTTATTACTAAGCCTGCTGCGTCGATGGCTCTTAGCAAGCATTCTGCAACTCTTTTGCCGGGCGAGGAACTGCAACTGGAGGTATTTACAGAAAATGTGGGTCCGCAGGGCCTGAAGCTTCGGTGGACATCAACCGATGAGGCTGTGGCTTCAGTCAATAGTGAAGGACTGGTTGTCGCTAACAGACTTGGAGTGGCAGATATTATCGTCTCTGCCATCGATGACAAGAACCTATGCGATACTTGTACCATAATTGTCATTAAGGAACGGAAGGGATACCGTTACTATCAGTTTGCCATAGATGAGATAAATAGCGGAACGGCGATTCAGCTATCCGAAATCGATCTCCTGGATCTTGCCGGAGAGGAAATAAAACCGCTGTCACTCTATGCCTATACCGGTTCGCATTACAGTAACGAAGTGCAGGAGAATCTCTTCGATGACAATGTCTATACCAAGTATTGTGGTCCTTTCGACACTACATTATATTTATATATAGACGCAGGACAGGAAGTCTCACTTTCCGGTTACCGGCTTATCACAGCCAATGACACTCAGAATGTTCCTGGCCGAAATCCGGTCTCCTGGTCGTTGTTTGGTAGCAATACCCAGAGCGAAGTTCCTGACGATGAATGCTGGAAACTTCTTGACCGTCGCGAGAACGACGATACGCTAGGGCCTCTCAACTACGAACCGTATGATTTCCCCATTACATCATCACCGGTTGATTTTACGCATATAGTGGCATACGAATTACTATACGACGGCATTGTTGTAGCTACAGATACAGCAGAAGTTGCCCATGGCAGCCTTTTGCCTGCACCGTCAGATTCTTTGCAGAACGACTTCATTACGCTGGAAAAGATCGACACACATATTACGGAAGTCAGAGGAGACGTCACAGTAAGGTTTAATGTAAAGTGGAACGGCCCGTTTGAGTTCTCGACGGATGAGGCCACAGCCAAATGGTATAATCTGAACATCAATGGTGGCTGGTACATAGGTAAGCAGAGAGGGGAGCCTTACAATCCCAAGAAGGACGATGGCAAGTTAACCCAAACTGCAGAATTCTTGTGGGCCTTTGGCGGTGACCCTTATCATGTTAAGGTGTATAACTATACAACGGGGTTTGCCGAGACGCTGGCTAAGGATGGGAAAAAGGCTGTGATGCGAAAGGGAGACTATACATGGGACTTGTTGCCTAACGACGGAGGTTTTGTGCTTCGTGAGACGGGAACTGAATATAACTGCATCAACCAGTTAGGTGGTGCCGGCGGTTCGCTGAAGTTCCTGGATAGTGCCGCCAGTCTTACGGATAATACATCTACTTTCCGTGTGGATTATGCAATGGATGTAGTGGATGGCGTCGAAGGCCTCAACCCAGCGCTCTTCAAAGGCGAGGGAGATATTTATGACCTGAACGGACGTAATCTCTCATCACCAGGGCAAAAGGGAGTCTATATCCTTCATAAGAAGGACGGAACAAGCCGTAAGGTTATGATTAAATAAGACGTGTGGAAAATGTTTCTATCTTTAAGTAAAATTTCCGTTTCAAACTTTGGAATGTAAGTTCCAAAGTTTGAAATGTACATACCAAAGTTTGCAACGTACATTCCAAACTTTGAAATAGAAAATATCATTAATGATAAAGAAAAAAAAGATGTGCGGGAGAAAATTCCTGCACATCTTTCTTTTAATATAAATAGGTATAGCTATTAGTCTTCCCAACCTAAGGCGCTGGCACCAAGAACAGCAGCATTGGGCCGGAAACAAGGAACTTAGCCTTGTCCTTGAAAATCTTCAGCACAGCATTGTCGTAAGCTTCCTTGATAGGTTTCATAATCAGATCGCCTGCCTTGCAAAGACCGCCGAAGAAGATGAATGCCTCAGGACTGGAGAAAGCTGCGAAATCAGCACAAGCCTCGCCCAGCATCTTACCTGTGAACTGGAATATCTCGTTAGCAACCTCATCGCCCTTGCTGGCAGCAATGCTGACATCCAGAGACTCTATTTCCTCGATGGGCTTCTCGCGAAGGAGAGAAGGACGGTCTGTGTTGCTAAGAATCTCGCGAGCAGTACGGGCGACACCTGTAGCAGAGCAGTATGCCTCTAAGCAACCCTTACGGCCACAACCGCAGGGACGACCACTAGGAGTGCGGTCCATGATAACATGACCCAACTCACCGGCAAAACCGTCGCTACCATATACCAACTGACCGTTGATAACAATACCGCTACCGACACCAGTTCCCAGGGTGATGACGATGAAGTTCTTCATACCACGGGCAGCACCGTAGGCCATTTCGCCCATAGCGGCAGCATTGGCATCGTTTGTCAACTTAACAGGAATACCTGTCTTCTCTCTGAACATATCTGCCAAGGGAACAACACCGTCATGAGCCCAAGGAAGATTAGGAGCAAACTCGATGGTGCCATTGTAATAGTTACCGTTGGGAGCTCCGATACCCATACCCTGAATCTGTTCTGTGCCACCGATTTGTGCAAGAAGAGGCTTCAG
>CADAWW010000171.1 GCA_902791675.1 uncultured Bacteroidales bacterium | reverse complement strand
AGTTCGTCGCAGAAAAGCACACCGTTGTGAGCCAGGCTAATCTCGCCGGGCTGTGGATTGGAGCCACCACCTACCAAAGCCACCTGCGATACGGTATGATGAGGGGCTCGGAACGGGCGGTGGGCTATCAGTGAACAGTTACCCGGCAGTTTGCCGGCAACAGAATGAATCTGTGTTGTCTCTAGGCTCTCCTGTAACGACAAGGGGGGCAGGATGCCCGGCAAACGCTTGGCCATCATACTCTTGCCACTGCCAGGAGGGCCTATCATAATAAGGTTATGACCGCCGGCTGCCGCAATCTCCATAGCCCTCTTCACATGCTCCTGTCCTTTCACGTCCGAGAAATCCAACTCAAATTCATTCTGCTGGGCATAAAACTCGGCACGTGTATTTATGACAGTAGGCTCTAAGGGGTGCATACCGTTAAGATGACCTATTACCTGATTGATATGCCTAACGCCGTAAACCTTAAGTTTATTGACTACTGCAGCTTCTCTGATATTTTCCTCTGGAACAAAAAGGCCTTCATAGCCCATCTCCCGAGCCTTTATAGCTATAGGCAAGGCACCTTTTATTGGCATAAGCGAGCCGTCCAGGCTCAACTCGCCCACCATCATATAACGGTTCAGCAGGTTCAGATCTACCTCGCCTTCTGTGGCCAGAATACCTACGGCCAAAGGGAGATCCAGCCCCGAGCCCTCCTTACGGACATCAGCAGGAGCCAGATTTACGGTAATCTGTCGGGTGGGAAACTTAAAGCCGCTGTTTTCTATCGCAGCCATGATACGCTCATGACTTTCCTTCACAGCACTGTCGGGCAAGCCGACCATAACAAACCTACAGCCACGGGTTGCGTTAACCTCTATGGTTACAGCAACAGCTTGTAACCCCTGAACTGTAGCACCATATATTTTTACAAGCATATTTCTTTTGCTTTCGGCTCAATATCTTTAGACCAATCGGTACCGGAGGCTATGATTTTCTGGTCAGGACCTACCAGGACAAAGAACGGAAGGTCTGTGATACCCCATCTCTGGACCAAAGGGCTATTGAAGGACTGGAAGTCGCAAAATGAATGATACGCTATACTATCGCTCTTCTCTATCCTATTGAGTTCGCGTAAATTAGCATCCAAGCTGTAACTTATGGCATTAAGCTCGAGACCTTTCTCCGTCATCTCCCGGCGAAAACGTCTTGTGCGATAAAGGGCGCTTTGCGAACCGCCCTTCCAGCTGGCCCAAAAGGTAATAAGCAGATATGTCCCCTTAAACTCCTTGGCGGTGATGGTACGCCCTTCCTCGCCACCAAAGGCTGAAGTGCGCGTCTCGAGCTTAAAATCAGGAAGAAGCCGGCCTTCGCGTAGCACGCCATAGGCTTTAACCCGACGCGATAGCTTACTAAGTTCCAAATCATCGGGGTTAGCCCTGCAGAGACTGTCATAGATATCGGTCACGATATTCTCTTCCAGACTGTCGGACTGCAAGATATAGGTCTGAAACAAATACCGGCTGACGGCCAGCCTGGGGCGCTTTAAAATATACTGATGGGCAACATCAAGTATCTTCTCTGAGGAAAGGCCTGTTATATCCTCACGGAACTCCGTATAGACTTCGTTATCATCCGAACCGTCCACATCTACAGCACTCAGGTTCCGGGCATCCCCTTCAATCTCTATCTCATCGCCAGGCTTGGCAAAGATGGTGAGCTCAGAGAAGTTGGGGTACATCAGACGGAATATTTCCTCGCCGTCAATTTTGGCAGTATACTCAAACTCGCCCCCTACAATCTTTAAGGTATCTAATCTGTCTATCGCTCCGCTAGGGCTGTAGATATAGAATTCTGCTTGCTCAAGATTGGCAAAATCGCCAGTTATCTTGACTTGATCGGGATTACCTGTACAAGCAATGAACAATAAAAACTGAACATTGAACATTAAAAGATAAAGAAAGGCTTTTGTTCTCATTTTCCTTAAACTTTTAATAATGTTCAATGTTCAACTCTAAACTCTCAACTACTTAACGATGCTCTTGATAGTAGAAGCAAACTTAGCGAACTCCAGGTCGTTAGCAGCACGGGAAGCAAGAGTGGGATCTTGCTGGATGGCGCTCCTGAGTGAAGTTGCCAGCGTATTGGCATCACCAGTACGAGCAGCAAGGATAGCCTGCAGGTAGCTGGTAATGGCATCGGCATTCTTGATGGCAGCAAGGGTCTTCTTGGCACTGGTATAATCCTTAGCCAATATCTGGGCCAGCGCTGCGCTGTTGGTGTTGGCGCCGGCCAAGTCGTTAGCAGCCTGCGTATAGTTACCCTTGGCAATGTTCAGGTTACCCATCACCTCCTTGAAGGTATCTGAGCCACTACCCTTAGCCAGGTAAGTCTCGGCAGCATTCACATCGCCGCTCTGCAGGGCAAGAAGGGCCAGGTTGGTATTTACCTCGGGAGCATTCTTGCTGACGCTGGCAGCCTGCTTCAGATAGTTCTCGGCAGCGGCCTTGTTACCCTCGGCAATAGCCTGCTGAGCCATATTGTTCAGGGCGCGATAGTCGCTGGGATACTGCTTGGCGATAGCCTCGTTCCACTGCTTGCGCTCGGCCTCGTTCTTGGTAAGCTTGTTGGCACCGTAAACCATTTCCTCCACGCTGAGCTTGCCGGGATCCTGCTGGAACTGGTCGATAATCTGCTCATCGCTGCGACCGATAACCTCATAGTTAACAATCAGACGGGCACGACGCAACTCGGGCAGGATGCTTTCCTTGATATCGGTATAAACCTCGCTCATGTTACTGATCTGCTGCTCACGCTCTTCGGGCTCCTGGTACATCGAGAGAACACGGAGGATAATCTCCTTGTCCTGGAGGTTACTCTTAGAGATAAGCTCCTGGAATCCGGCCCAGTCCTCGGCAGTGTACTTGGTATCTACGTCGGCCTTCATCTTAATCTTCTTGAGCTCACCCTTCAGGTAGTCGCTGCTGACGTTCTGACGCTTCTCAGCCAGCTTCTCGTTCAACTCGTACCTGCCATCCGGACTGGCGTAAGCGCTCACCTCGATATTCTGCAAGGCGCGTGTCTCGGCATTGTCGTTAATCTCCTTCAGTATCTTACCCAGGTCCTTGATGCTTACGCTGTTCAACTCGCTGGCACGAAGATTGGCCTGGTTGATGAGGAACTTAATGTTTGCCTCCTGCTTCTGGGCAATGATACGCTGGTAGGCGTCGGGAGCAGTGGCACCGTTCATGCTGCAACGGCTCAGCAGCTGAGAAGTTGCCAGCACACCGTAACCGATCTTCACCTCGGGAATAGAGACAGTCTTCTTACCCAACTTGGCATCGAAACGGGCATACAGCTCACTGCTCTGCATAGGGTCAATGTATGCAAAGTTGGTCTTCATCGTGTAAGTTCCGCCAACCTTGTACTGGATGGTGGTAGCGTTACCCTCAACCTTCTCGCCCTGGAATGTAGCACTCTGACCTTCGGCCTCGCCACCCTGATACTTCAGGACAGGAGTTACGGTTACAACAGCCTTCTTCTTCATATACTTAACGGGGAAGGTTCCGTTGATGGTGGCAGGAACCTGACCGCCTACAGCCTCAAGGGGTGTCGGGGTTACAGCAAAGTTGTCTGAACTGAGCTTTCCAAGCTTACTACAAGATGACAGCGCAACAACGGCTGCTGCCATCAAAACAATCTGTGATTTTTGCATTTTATACGTGTATTTTGAAAATTTGCTGCAAAGGTACAAAAATAAATGAAGAATGAAGAGTGAAGAGTGAAGAATATTTCAACAATTCACAATTCTTATAAATAAAAACGGAGAATTAGTCGTTGCGAACCCTTGAACTTCTTGAACTGACTCTCAACTCTCAACTCTCAACTTTATATTACGCGGATGGTGTTCCAGAATCTCCTGACGAAGGTGAGAGCGGTCGATGTGCATATAGATTTCTGTGGTGGAAATATCCTCGTGGCCCAGCATGGCCTGAATGGCACGCAGGTTGGCGCCGCCTTCCAGGAGATGGGTAGCAAAGCTGTGGCGGAAGGTATGCGGACTGATATTCTTCTGGATGCCTGCCCGCTGGGCATAATCCTTTATATATACAAAGAGCGTGATGCGACTCAGTTTGGTGCCACGTTTGGTGCTGATGAACACATAATCCTCGTGTCCGGGTTTGGCCTTTACCATAACCTTTACCACAAACCATTGGCGGAGCTTCTCTATGGCCTGTTCGCCTATGGGAACCAGCCTTTCCTTACGTCCTTTGCCGTGAACTCGGATATAACCTTCCTCCAGGAACAGCTCGCTCATCTTCAGGTTACACAATTCGCTGATGCGCAGGCCGCAACTGTAAAGCATTTCTATTATGGCATTGTCACGAACGCCCTGCGGTTTACTTTTGTCAATGACCGCCTCGATGGCGTCAATCTCCTGAATGCTCAGCACCTCGGGCAGATGCTTACCGATTTGCGGATTCTCCAGCAACTCCGTAGGGTCGGT
>CADAWW010000170.1 GCA_902791675.1 uncultured Bacteroidales bacterium | reverse complement strand
ACATGATGCGTCTCCACCATGTTCACATCGTATTGGGGGAACTGATTCATTATCTTGGCCAGATAAGTATTCACGGCACCGAAGATGGCCACACCCACACTGAAGTTGCTAGCCCAGAAAAGGGTCTTACCCTCTGTGGTACAAGCCTTACGTACTTCGGCCTCATGGTCCTTCATCCAACCGGTTGAGCCGCTTACCACCTTCACCCCAGCCTTCCAGGCTTTCAGGTAATTGTCGTATGCCGTCCAGGGAGTAGTGAACTCTATCGCCACATCTGCGCTGGCAAAGGCAGCAGATTCGAATTCCTCCTGGTTGTCGATATCTATTATGCTAACAATCTCGTGTCCTCTGGAGACGGCAATCTCCTCTATCATCCGGCCCATCTTGCCGTAACCAATCAATGCAATTTTCATATCTTATTATACATTTTACGTGCAAAAGTACGGATTTTACACCGAAAAACACTACTTTTGTATATAAAATTAAGTTAATGCGGATTGTAACGTATGGAAAAACTGCTCCACTACGGCATGCACAACACCAACCAAGGACCCGACTTCTTCAATGCAAAACTGAAGATTGGCGGAACCCTTTGGGCCGGCAATGTAGAACTGCACCTGAAATCCTCCGACTGGTTCCGGCATGGGCACGATTCCGACCCCTCGTACAACAACACCATTCTGCATGTTGCACAGGTCGTTGACTGCGAAATAACTACACAGAAAGGAACCCACCCGCCGCAACTGCAGCTGGACATTCCTACTCATCTGCATCAGAGTTATCAGGAGTTGTGTCAGACCGACGACTATCCCCGCTGCCATAAGATTATTCCCTCTATCCCCCCGATGAAGGCCCACATGTGGATGGATGCCTTGCTGGCCGAAAGAATGAAAGAACGCGCCCAGAAAGTTCAGGAACGGGCAAACCGGCTGAATGGCGACTGGGAACAGGCAACTTTCGTGACGCTTTGCCGCAACTTCGGCTTCGGTCTGAACGGCGACACCTTCGAGCGTTGGGCTTTGCAGATTCCCCTCCAGGGAATTGCCAAACACAGGGACAGTCTGTTCCAAATAGAAGCCGTATTCCTGGGATTGGCAGGCCTGATAGACGAGGCAGCACAAGTAAAAGGCGAAGAGATGGCCGAAAAATGGAAACGCGAGTTCGCCTTTCTCTCGCATAAGTTCCAGACCTATGAAGGCCAGCGACTGGAAGCTACTCCGTTCCCGGCCTCAGAACTTTCCGCACATACGCATCTTGCAAATCGCAGAGTTGTACCATAGCGGAAAGGCACAGATGTCAGCCCTTACAGAAGCCAAAGACCTGAAGGAGATGCATCGGATTCTGGGCGTGGGAGGCACTTCACCCAAAAGCCGCAACCTGATTATTATCAACACCATAGTGCCGCTACTTTATGCCTATGGAATGCATCGGTCCGACGACAGGCTTATCCAAAAAGCCATAGCACTGCTCGAGGAACTGCCCGCCGAGGACAACTACATCCTGCGTCAATGGAAGGCCTGCGGACTGAATGTAGGAACTGCTGCCGACAGTCAGGCGCTGATACAACTGAAACGCGAATACTGCGACCGCAAGGATTGCCTTCGCTGTCGCTTTGCATATGAATTCTTAAAATCGGTTAGCGGTTAAGGGTTAGCGGTTAGCGAACAACTTGTCAACTAAAAGAAAATGAATTACGTATATGAACTGAAGATGAAGGTACGCGACTATGAGTGCGACCTTCAGGGCATTGTCAATAATGCCAACTACCAACATTACACCGAGCACACACGTCACGAATTCCTGCTGCAGTCAGGCATCAGCTTTGCCGATATGCACAACCGCGGTATAGATGCCGTCGTGGCGCGTCTGAAAATGGCTTTTAAGGTTCCACTCCGCAGTGGCGACGAGTTTGTTTGCCGCATGCGCATAAAGAAGGAAGGAATACGCTTTGTCTTCTTTCAGGATATCTTCCGCGTGCCCGACGAGACGATGGTGCTCCGCAGCCAGATAGACATCGTCTGCCTAGTGAACGGACAGTTGGGCGAATGTCCCGAACTGGAAGCATTGTTGGAACCCTACTTCGAGAAAGCATGACAGAACAGGAAACCCTTTACGCCATAGCCCTATCGTTTGTTCCGCGCATGAATCTTCTCAACAGAAAAATGCTGTTCGAGAATTTGGGCTCCGCAACGGAGATATTTGAGCATCGCCGCAACCTTAAGGAAATTGTCCCCAATACCAGCAAAGCTACGTTGGAGGCGCTGGCCATGATGGATATGCATCTGAAGAGAGCCGAAGAGGAACTGGCTTTTGCTCAGGCAGGACATATCCAGTGCATCGGTTTTAATGATGAGGCTTATCCGGCCCGACTCCGAGAATGTCCCGATGCTCCCATCCTGCTTTATTACAGAGGAACCTCTTCCCTAAATTCCCAACACATCATCAGTATGGTGGGAACCAGACAGATTACTCCCTACGGAAAAGATCTCTGTCGGGAGTTCGTAAAGGAACTCAAACGGCTATGCCCTGATACCCTGGTGGTAAGCGGACTGGCTTATGGCGTGGATATTCACTGCCATCGTGCTGCGTTAGAGCAAGACATGGAGACCGTAGGCGTGCTGGCTCACGGACTCGACCAGATCTATCCCCGTATGCATCGCGATACGGCTGTCCGTATGGTGACACATGGAGGACTGCTTACCGAATTTCCTTCGCGCAGCAATGCCGACAAGAAGAACTTTGTGCAACGCAATCGCATCGTTGCAGGTATGGCAGATGCCACTATCGTGGTGGAAAGTGCCCAAAAGGGAGGTTCACTTATTACTGCCGAGATAGCCGAAAGCTACGGGCGCGACATCTTTGCCTTCCCCGGGAGGGTTGGTGACACCTATTCCGAAGGGTGCAACAACCTGATACGCAGAAACCGTGCGGGCCTCATCACCTGTGCCGAGGATTTTGTCAAAGCGATGGGATGGGAAACAGAAGTCCAGATTCATCAGCAACTGAGTCAAGGACTTCAACAAGAGTTATTCCCCGATCTTTCAGAAGAAGAACAGCGTATCGTAAAGGCATTAACGGGAACCGACAGCAAGCAGATAAATATCCTTGCCGTAGATACCAATATACCCATAGGCAAACTTACCAGCCTGCTCTTTAACTTAGAGATGAAGGGAGTGGTACGTCTGCTTAGCGGAGGATGCTACCGGTTGACAAAATAAGCCTCGATGTTATTGATACAGAGAGGACCGCGGGCATCAGAAACAGAGATTCTGACAGCTGATGCTTCTATGGTCGGGAAACGCAAAATTCTTTTATAGCCAATGGTGGTTGTGGGTTCGCCTGCATCCACCATTTGCCATTTATCACCTACAAGGGTCTCAACGGTAAAAGCTTTCACCCTCTGTCCCAATGGGATATATTCTTGCAGCAGGAGGCGGTTCACCTTGGTGGGTTTACCGAAAGAGAAGGTCACAGAGCCTGTATTCTCGCCGTCTGGCGTTGCCCAATAGGTATCCCATTTGCCGTCGTTCAACTTCTTAGCCGAGAACTTCTTCCCTCTCTCGCTGCTCGCCGTAACCTTTGCCTTTCGCAGGAGGTTGGTCTTCATCTCCTCTTCAATAATCTGACGGAAACGCACGGCATTGGCACTATCTATGGCATTTACCCTACCCTCGCGGTCAACGGGGAAATTCAACAGGAACGTCGCGTTACGCCCTACCGATTTATAATAAAGGTCGGCCAGCTGCTCAGGTGTCTTCACTTTGCTGTCTTCCTCGGGATGATAGAACCAACCCGGACGGATAGACACATCACATTCTGCAGCCACCCAGGCATCACCGTTAACGTGACCACTTTCCAACTCCTGATGCTTATCGTAGCCTGGATAGACATCGTTCTTACGTACAAAAGCCCAGTTGGTAGTACCTGCTTCTCCCCTTTCGTTGCCTACCCATCGGCAACCGGGACCGCCGTCACTGAAGATAATAGCCTGTGGCTGATGCTCTTCTATAATGGAATGTATCTTGGGGTAGTTGTAATAGTTGCGATGGTCAATCTTACGTGTCTCTCGGGCACCTCCATAATAGCCGTCACCACCATTGGCTCCATCTAACCACACCTCAAAGAGCGGTCCGTAGTTCGTTACAAGGTCCGTGAGCTGCTTGTGATAGTAATCCACATAAGCCTGCCTGCCGTACTCGGCATGATTCCTATCCCAGGGTGACAGGTAAACGCCCATCTTCAAGCCGTACTTGTCACAAGCCTTGCGCAATTCAGCCAGCACATCCACTTTGCCGTCCTTATTCTTAGGACCATTGTAACTGGACTTGGTAATATTATATTCGGTCAGCGGACTGGGCCACATGGTGAACCCGTCGTGATGCTTCGCCACAATTATCACACCCTTCATACCCGCCTGCTTGAAGGTTCTCACCCATTGCTCCACATCCATCCGGCTGGGGTTGAACGTCTTGGGGTCAGCGTCGCCATACCCCCACTCTTTGTCGGTAAAGGTATTCAGGCCATAATGCACAAAAGCATATGTTTCCATCTTCTGCCACTCCACCTGCTTAGGCAAAGGAAGAGGACCAATAGGAGCAGGAGGCGTATTTTGTGCCAAAAGAATGAAGAATGAAGAATGAAGAATGAAGAATAAGAGGATGCGTTTCATAACATATTATCTTTAATGTGTTTCAGATCTTCTTGTCGAAAAGAGTAATAGACGTTAAACACCAAATAGGGCAAAAAACTCAGGAATACTATCCATTCAATTATTGTTATTGGGTGAGATTCCCTTCCTGGGTAGAAAACTCGGCCAACATAAGGTTGGAAAAGGAAACATGACAATGCAAAAAGAGAAAAAAGGAACGCCCATAAACAATCGCGTTTTACATAATAACGCACAGAAAACAGCAAGGGGTTTAGTAAAGCGGAAGCATAAAGAGTCCAGCATACAATAGTATTTTGCAATGATTCATTGAAAAACCACCCTGAGAAGCACTTGGGCATGTTATCGTACCACAAGGGCATCAGAATGAATATAACATACCACATCACCACTAAAACTATGGCGCTAGGGGTGACAAAAACCATTATCCTGTGAAGTAAACGGAAAGGCATTTTCATAACATCCTTTATTTCTTAATCTGAACATTTATACCATCCGGCGAATTCTCGAAAGTGAGCCAGAGAAGACGGCGGGAAATAGCATTCACAGGAGCTGTTATCTTTCTCGCCATATAACCGACGGATTTACCCTCAGCATTTGTACAGCTAATCTGTTCCATTCCCGAAGCGGCAGCTATTATCTGAGGGCGTTTCTTGTCAATCTTCTTCAAATCAAAGAAGAAGCCTTGCGCTCCGGGCAGGATACTTGTCTCAGAATAATAAGTGAGTTCGGGTGAGAAGAGGTCGATGTAATCGCCTTTTATCATAAAGGGGCCGTCATTCACCACATTTTCATCCAACACAGCAACAAGCGTATAGGGTCCGCGCTCCAGGTAGAAAGAGTTTTTCAACTGCAGTTTGCCGTAAGCCTTCTCTACTATATCCACGAACTGCTTGTCTCCACCCTTCTTGAGTACATACTCCTTGGGATCGTGACGCAATACAAACACTTTTCCCTTACCATATTTATATTCCCCTTCTTCTGCCTTCTCAGGAATATCCATCAGGGAGAAGAGATGCTGCGAGGGAGCTGTATAGTGCATACCGTTCTGGTTCCACCATTCTTGTACATTCTGATAGGGATCGTCATCTCTGCCCGAATAGACGATGATTCCACCTCTCTTTACCCAGTTGGCCAAATGTGTATGTGAATCTTTAGAGAGTGGCTTCATATTGCTGTAAGACATCAGCAGCACTCGTACATCTTTCCACGTATCAGCATACCCCACATTCTCGATGTGAGAGCTGAGGATCATCATATCCTTCTACCGGACGTGGAGAACGCTGGAACATCAGCGAGTTGGCCATCAGCACAGAGATACCCTGTGAACCGCTTACAGCCCCCTTCCCCGCTCCCCCCGAGGAGGGAGTGAGCGGCATGAAGTTCAGCGTGTTTATCATCACCTGCATCTGGGTGGAATAGAAACGCGGAATATTCGCCTTTTCATCGCTGTCGGCACTTACACGATAAAGTCCTTCGTATATACGGTCGGGCCAAGGCATAACCTCATAGTCGGCAATCTGCGGATAAAGCAGTTGAGCCGTAAAGGTGGCCTGATAGTTGCGTTTGTAGTCCTCCCAATCCTTGGCCCGGTCTTCTATCGGGTCGGTCAGGAAGAACATCTTACGTCCTGTAGGGCGGGTCATAGATTCCATACAGCCATACTCCAGGAAAGCCGTCTCGAAGACGCGTTCCCTGGCCTTTCCATTGAAATAGTTGGGTTCACGCGAGGTGCCTGTCCACACTTGGGCAATGTAGCCGTCACAACTCTCCAAAGAGGCCAAAGATGCTTCGGGCGAAACAATCTGCCACTGAGAGTAATTGAGCAACGAGTGGGTGGGCACATAACAGCGGATATTCATTCCTTTCTCTCGCCCGTATTGCTTGGCATAGGTAAAAGCCTCATCGAGGGCACGGTAGTAGAGGTGATACTTCAACTTATTGGAGAGATAGGTGTTCTCGGCACTTTCGTGCTGGGGGCGCCAGGGGAAGCCGTAAAACTCCTGCCATTCACGTTTGAAAGCCTCACTGTATCCGGCTCTCGCCCAGAACTCCGGTTCTTCCAGGAAGATGGCATCGATGCCTGCATCTATAACAGGTTTTATGTGACGTTCCTTAAAGTACGAGAGATAATTCCTGGTGGGGATAATATAAGGTATCAGGCGGCCGTGCCAGATAGTATCACCCTGAGCTGTCTTCTGTCCTTCGTCCAAATGCCATTTCCCGTCCCATTTGCCTGTGAAGTAATCCTGATACTCGCCCCAGGCGATACCTGTCATAAAATGAGCGGTATAGCCACGATTACGCCAGGAATCCACCCGTTCGCGGAAGGTCATCCTACGGTTATCGTTGGCGCCATACACCATCACCAGGTCGGAGCGGATGTCTGTGACGGGCTTCCAAGGTCCTGCGGTCTGGAACGTAGTCTTCTCCTGAGCAAGGACCGTCAGAAAAAAGAAAAAGAGAATGCCTCCCCCCACACCACCTTTTGGGAAAAAACGAGTGAAAAAAGAAAACACCTTCATTATGATTTCATCTTAACTAACCTTTTTGATTGTCATCATAAATATGAGGTAGAAAAGGACACATCAAACTTACATTATTTGTAAGAAGGCGGCAATATTTGTGTACCCCATTTTACGTTAGGCTTATCTGATGTAATGTATTTCAGTATAGCTCCATCAGAAAGATTCTCCCACGGAATCCACGTTCCTTTGCAGGTCTTCCCGTTAACTGTCATACTTGTAATATAGGGCTTACCATCTTTTGAACTATTCTGAACAATGGTTTTCCCATTTGGTAAATGAACGCATATATAGGGGAACGATGGTGTGCTCACGGCAAAACCTGCTACACCAGGAATCTCAGGATACAAACCCAAACTTACCCAAACGTACCAGGCTCCCATGGCACCAAGGTCATCATTTCCTGGCAAGCCATCAGAGACGTCAACATATATTTCGTTCAGTACGCGGTGAATTACCTCCTGAGTTTTCCAAGGGCTACCTACCCAATTATATAGCCAGGGAAAACCAAAACATGGCTCGTTGCCGGAAGCATACCAGTCATCACCGTAGTCCGCATCCAAACGGCGGAAATATTCAGCCAGTCGTACTTCAGCAGAGTCGCGTCCACCAATGGTTTCTATCAGACCGTTAATGTTGTAGGGCACCATCCAGAAGAAATCCTTGTATGTCGCTTCCATGAATCCATGATCCAAGGGCTTCCAACTGCCGTCTTGGTTACGAGACTGAATCCATTTGGTCTCAGGATTATAAAGACGCTTCCAGAAGCGTGTACGTTCCATGTATTTTTCGGACAGCGCCTTATCGTTCAACGCTTTCAAGGCAAACTGGGCAATAGCAAAATCTGCCGACATGAACTCCAACTGGCGGGAAGCATCCAGATTTCCCGTCTCCAGATATTCCTGCAAGCCCGGACGTGTCTCAAACTTTTGGCATTTGGCACCTGGTACTTCAGCACCTCGCCGCATCACCTTAATGGCCGCTTCCTTATCGAAATTTTGTGCTCCCCATATCCATGTGTTCGCTACAATGATGCTTGATGGGTCACCCTCCATAATGTTGGTCTCCCAGTTTGCCACTACCCAACGAGGGAACGAGCCTCCGCCTTGTTCTGCAAAGTCTATATGCGACTGAGCTATATCTGCAGCAACATCAGGTTCCAGCATAGCTAAGAGTTGAGTCTGTGTGCGGTAAGTGTCCCAATTGCTAAATCCCGTATATTGACGGGACCGCGACTTGTGCACCTGCTCATCTGCTCCCATATACTCGCCATTTACATCGCTTGCCAGACTGGGGTGAATAAGAGCATGGTAGAAGTGAGTGTAGAACTGGGTGATACGACTTTTATTCTCGCCATCTACCTCTATGCGGCCTAAATATTCGTTCCATTTATTCTCAGCACGCGTTACCACCTGATCAAAATCCCATCCCAAATTGTCAGCCTTCAGATTCTCTCTGGCATTTTCTATAGATACATAAGATAGAGCAAATCGGTAAAGAAGCGTTTTCTGCTGTTTGGTATCAAAGGTAAACCAAAATCCCGATTTTGGTCCTTCTACGAAATTTGAGCCGACAATAATTTTATCTTGCCGCCAGATGCCGCGCAGCGTTGAGGGAACATTGAATTCTCCTACTATATATACCTTGTAAGGGGTAGGATACTCCCTTCCACAAAAACTTCCTCCTGTAGCATAACCTTCAAAATGATTTGCATCAGTCATTGCTACAGCAGCCTGATAAATAGGAGTAGAAGCCAGTCCTGAACCAATGATAACCGTTCCTGTCTCTGCATCCTGTGGAAAAGTGAAGCGTCCCATGCCAGAACGTTCAGCCACCGTTAGTTCAGCCATTACATCCTTGTTCACCATTGCCTTATAGTATCCGGCATGTCCACTTTCATCGCTTACGGTATATTTGGCAGAGCGAATGTCGTTGGGGGAAGTAGTCAAATTTCCTTTTAAGGGAAACATGGGGAAATTCCCAAGGTTATAGCATCCGCCGCCACTATACTGATTTGCCACAAAGCCCGAGTTCTTCTCAAAATAAGTTGGTGTAAACTGCACCATTCCGTGGGGATAAGTAGCACCTGGACAAATGAATCCGGAGGCAAGTCCATAGGTTGTACCAGACCCTATGAGAGTATTAACTAAACGAGAATAGTCTCGGGCTGTTGATGTCGCAAAGGTCATGGAGGCAATAAAAGATATTGCAGCAACCATTTGGACTCTTAAAGAACACATAGAACGGAAAGACTTTCGCATAATTCTTTTAAAGCTAAGTTTGATGAAATAAACAGTAAACGGTAAACAGTAAACAGTAAACGGTAAACTAAACCTTCAAGAAAATCTTCTGACGATACATAAAGTACATAAAGAGCCAGAGAACAAGCATGTAGCCAAGTATCTCAGCCAAAGCGTAGTATTGCTCAGGCAGGAGGCTGAATACACCATCGAAGAGGCGATGGTTCAGCTTAGAGAAATCTATGAACCTGGGTGCCATATAGATGAGGATGGAGTTCATACCTATCACCTTGAAGTAAAGGTCCCATTTCTTCCATCCACGTACATCTATTATATAATAGAAGAGGGCAAACATGATGAGCGAGTATCCTGCTACAGCCAATACGAAGGAGCTGCTCCACAAAGCCTTGTTGATGGGATAGATAATATTCCAGGCAGCACCCAAGATGGCACAAACCACACCAGCACCAAAGATGACAAGAGCTGATTTGTTTGTCGGCTTGTTACGCTGCACGAACACGCCCGTCAGCATTCCCAGCAAAGCCGTACAGATAGCGGGAACGGTAGAAAGGAGTCCTTCGGGGTCGTAATCGGGTTTGTAGCAATGGGGGCCTAACAAGGTGCGGTCGATGTAGCAGGCAATGTTGCCCTCGCGCGTCAACGGGTCGATAGACGGATCTACGCCTGGTGCATGCACAAAGGCGGAAACCAGCCAGTAGCCTATCAGAATAACGGGAATTACCGCCACCTTCGGCCACAGTTTCTTACCCGTTGCCGTAAAGATAAAGGCGGCAAACATCCAAGCCAGACCGATACGGCCCAAGACACTGGGCCAACGCTGTGTCTCGAACTGGAAATTCAGCAGACCGCCGTAAATCATACCCAGAAGCACCAGCAAGAGACCGCGGCGAAGAATCTTCAGGTAGATACTCGTCATAGACCTGCCTTTCTCTTTCTGCTTCTGCAGG
>CADAWW010000169.1 GCA_902791675.1 uncultured Bacteroidales bacterium | reverse complement strand
AGCGTGCGGATGGGGCAGCCATCCACTAAAGTATCCTGCTTCAGCCACAGATGGCTATGGGCGTCAATAATCAACTGTTTTTCCATGTCACGCGTTTTTGGTCGCCAATGATTTCTTGCACCTCGCGTACCAGCTGCCAGTCGATGGGTTCGCTGATGTATTGCAGGTTACGGCGCACATTGTCGGGATTAGCAGAAGAAAACAGGGTAGAAGGCACGCGGGGATTGCTCACAGAGAACTGCATGGCAAGCTTCTCGATGGGATAGCCCTTGGCGGCACAATGTTCTGCTGCACGATGGCAGGCCTCTACCAAAGGCTTGGGAGCCGGATGCCAGTCGGGTACACCACGCATGGAGAGTAAGCCCATGCTGAGCGGTGAGGCGTTGATAAGACCTATGCCGTGACTCTCGAAGTAATCCAGATTATCGGCCAACGCATCATCGTTCAGGCAATAATGGCAGAAGTTCAGTACGGTCTCAACGGTACCTTCGGGGCTGTGGTCGATGACCCAGCGCAGGTTGGGAATTTGCAGGTCGGTGATGCCTACATGGCTCACGATGCCCTTCTGCTTTAATTCTACCAGTGCCGGAAGTGTCTCGTCCACTACTTTCTGTAAGCCGCCAGGCAGCGAAGCCTGAAACTCAATGTCGTGAACATGAATCAGGTCGATGTGCTCCACACCTAAGCGCTCCATGCTTTCATAGACGCTTTCCTGTGCCCGTTTGCCGCTGTAGTCCCATGTGTTCACGCCATCCTTGCCGTAGCGTCCCACTTTGGTAGAGAGAATATATTTGTCGCGAGGCAGTTGGCGCAGGGCTTTTCCCAGCACCGTCTCGGCTTTATAATGACCGTAGTAAGGTGAGACATCAATCAGGTTCATGCCCCCTTCGAGGGCTACGCCGACGGTTTCTATGGCCCGTCCTTCGTCTATTGTGTGAAAGACCCCGCCCAGCGACGAGGCGCCAAAGCTCAGCGCAGAAACCTGTAAGCCGGTTTTTCCAAGTATTCGGTATTCCATTAGTTTAAAGTTGTCATTTTTTTGTTTATAACACCGCAAAGATAATACTATTTTATCAAACGCCAAAGCATAGAGAGGCAAAAAAACAAATGTTTGTGCGTTTGTTATGAGTGTTTTTTTATTATGTAAACAGAAAAAAATGTTGTTTATCAAAGATAAACCAAATAAAGAATGGAAGAAAAGAATGAGTTTGTGCGAGAGGTAGCGGAGAAGAAGTACCAGTACGGCTTCACTACCGATGTGCAGACCGAGGTGATAGATAAAGGACTCTCGGAGGATGTGGTGCGTCTTATCTCACAGAAAAAAGGCGAACCCGACTGGCTGTTGGAGTTCAGACTGAAGGCATTTCGATACTGGCAAACGCAGGAGGCTCCCACTTGGGGCCACCTGAAGATGCCCGAGATAGATTATCAGGACATCAGCTACTATGCCAATCCCACGGCCGGAAATTCCGGAAATTCCGGAGAAATAGACCCCGAGTTGATGAAGACCTTCGACAAGCTGGGTATTCCTTTGGAAGAACGTCTGGCACTGAGTGGTACGGCTGTGGATGCTGTGATGGACTCGGTGAGTGTGAAGACTACCTTCCGCGAGAAACTGAAAGAGAAGGGAATTATCTTCTGTTCCATCAGCGAGGCGGTGAAGGAACACCCCGAGCTGGTGCGTGAATACCTGGGATCGGTGGTGCCGTACAGGGACAATTTCTTTGCAGCCCTTAATTCGGCAGTATTCTCTGACGGCTCCTTTGTGTATATCCCCAAGGGTGTACGCTGTCCGATGGAACTGAGTACCTACTTCAGAATTAATGCCAGAGGAACGGGTCAGTTTGAACGCACCCTTATCGTCTGCGACGATGATGCCTATGTGAGTTATCTGGAAGGCTGTACGGCTCCGATGCGCGATGAGAACCAACTGCATGCCGCCATCGTGGAGATTGTGGTGAAGGAGAATGCCGAGGTGAAGTACAGTACCGTTCAGAACTGGTACCCCGGCGACAGCGAGGGAAAGGGCGGTGTGCTGAATCTGGTAACCAAACGCGGTCATCTGAGAGGTCGGAACAGCAGGCTCTCCTGGACACAGGTGGAGACGGGTAGTGCCATCACGTGGAAATACCCCAGCTGTGTGCTGAGCGGCGAAGGCTCGCAGGCTGAGTTCTACAGCGTGGCCGTGACCAACAACTATCAGCAGGCTGATACGGGCACCAAGATGATTCATATCGGCAAGAACACCAAGAGCACCATTATCAGCAAGGGTATCAGCGCAGGGAAGAGTCAGAATGCCTACCGCGGTTTGGTAAAGGTGGCAAAGACGGCCGACAATGCCCGCAACTACAGCAGCTGCGATTCTTTGTTGTTAGGCAGCAAGTGCGGTGCTCATACCTTCCCTTATATGGACGTACACAACAATACGGCGGTTGTGGAGCATGAGGCAACGACCAGCAAGATATCGGAAGACCAGCTTTTCTACTGCAATCAGCGCGGTATCAATACCGAGGAGGCTGTGAGCCTGATAGTGAACGGATATGCCAAAGAGGTGATTAACAAACTGCCCATGGAGTTCGCCGTAGAAGCACAGAAGCTGTTAGGCGTGAGTCTGGAAGGAAGCGTAGGGTAAAGCCCCCTCCATCTCCCCCTAGGGGGAGTGATAAATTGAGAGTAAAATAATTAAGGCCCTCACCCAAAGGGGGAGCGGGGAGGGGGCTTGAGTTGAGATAATTATGCTACAGATAAATAATTTACATGCCACAATAAATGGCAAGGAGATTCTGAAAGGTATCAACCTGACCGTAAAAGACGGTGAGGTGCATGCCATAATGGGACTGAACGGTGCCGGTAAAAGTACGCTGAGCAATGTGATTGTGGGACATCCCGCCTATGAGGTGACAGAAGGCGAGATTATCTTCAACGGCAAGGATCTGCTGAAGATGGCACCCGAGGAACGTGCTCACGAAGGTATCTTCCTGTCTTTCCAGCAACCTGTGGAGATTCCCGGTGTAAGCATGGTCAACTTTATGCGTGCAGCACTGAATGCCAAGCGTCAGTACAAGGGCGAAGAACCTTTAAGCGCCGGCGATTTCCTGAAGCTGATGCGTGAGAAGCGTAAGATTGTCGAGTTGGACAGCCGGCTGACCAGCAGAAGCGTGAACGAAGGTTTCTCGGGCGGAGAAAAAAAGCGCAACGAGATTTTCCAGATGGCTATGTTGGAACCTACGTTCAGTATTCTGGACGAGACGGACAGCGGCTTGGATGTGGATGCCTTGCGCATTGTGGCCGAGGGGTTCAACAAGCTTCGCACGCCCCAGACAAGCGCCTTGGTGATTACCCATTATCAGCGTTTGCTGGACTACCTGAAGCCCGATATTATACATGTGCTTATCGGTGGAATGATAGTAAAGACAGCCGGTCCGGAGCTGGCTTTGGAGATAGAGAATCGCGGTTTCGACTGGATAAAGGAAGAAGTAGGCCTGTAAGTTATGGCAGAGGACACAAGACAATATACAGATTTCTACGCTCAGGCAGGAAAACTTATCTGCGAGCGCTCTTGCGAGGTGATGAACGCCCCTCGTGCTGAGGCTTTGCAGACCTTCTCAGCCCTTGGTTTCCCTACAAAGAAGGTGGAACGCTACAAATATACCGATGTTGCCGAAGACTTCGCTCCAAACTACGGCATAGCACTGACTCCGCTGGAAGTGAAGAATCTTCCTTATTGCCATCGTATCAGCGAAGCTCCCGTGGATGTTACCCCATACTATAACAAACTGGCGGACAGGCAAGATGCTGTGGTGGCACTGAACACCATGCTCAGTGTGGATGCTTTGGTCATCTATGTACCGCGCAATACCAAAGTGGAGCACCCCATTCAGATAAGCAACGTGCTGAAGGGTGAGCAGGACACGATGGTAAACCGTCGCATCCTTATCATTCTGGAGCAATGTGCTGAGGCTGATATCGTCATAACAGATAAAGCGGTGGATCAGATGCACTTCCTTTCTAATCAGGTGGTGGAAGTCTTTGCCGGTGACGGCAGTCATCTGAATCTGTACGAGGTGGAAGAGACCCATCTGCTTTGCACCCGTTACAGCAGTGTTTTCGTCCAGCAGGGGAGGGACAGTCATGTACATCACACCAGCTTTACGCTCTTTAACGGGCATACCCGTAACCGCATGGACGTCAGTCTGAAAGGCGAAGGCTCCGAGGTTATCCTGAATGGTTGTGTGATAGCCGATAAGACCCAGCATGTAGATAATAATACGCTGATAGACCATCAGGTGGGTAGCTGCCAGAGCAACGAACTCTACAAATATGTATTGGACGACAGTTCTGTAGGTGCCTTTGCCGGCAGAATCCTAGTGCGTGAAGGCGCTCAGAAAACCATCAGCAACGAGACCAATGCTAATCTCTGTGCTACCTCCTCAGCCCGTATGTACACCCAGCCTATGTTGGAAATCTATGCCGATGATGTAAAGTGCAGTCATGGCAGTACGGTGGGTCAGATGAACGATGAGGCCCTCTTCTATATGCGTCAGCGTGGTATATCGGAGCAGGAAGCCAGACTCTTGCTGAAGTCGGCATTTATTACCGAGGTGATAGAGACCATACCCCTTGAAGCACTCAGAGACCGCCTACATGTATTGGTGGACAAGCGTCTCAGAGGCGAACTTTCAAAGTGCGAAGGATGCAAGCTTTGTAAATAAGGGACCCTCCCCGTCCCTCCCTTTAGGGCGGGAGAAAAAATAAGAACAAACATCATTGGATGAGTATAATAGAGAATAATAAGATAGAAAAAGTAATTGTTCCCCTCCATACAAGGGAGGGGCTGGGGGTGGGTCTGATCCGAAACGATTTTCCAATCCTTGATAAGACCATTTACAAGAAGTACCCTTTGGTCTATCTTGATAATGCAGCTACTACGCAGAAGCCCCGTGTTGTGGTGGAGGCCATGACGGAGGAATATTATAACGTGAATGCCAATGTACACAGAGGCGTTCACTTCCTGTCACAGCAGGCCACGGAACTGCATGAGGGCAGCAGGGAGACGGTACGGAAGTTCCTGAACGCCCGAAGCACCAGCGAGATAGTTTTCACTCGAGGCACCACGGAGAGCATCAATCTGGTGGCTCAGTGTTTCTCCGATGCTTTCATGAAGGAAGGCGATGAGGTGATTGTCAGTGAGATGGAGCATCACAGCAATATCGTCTCCTGGCAGTTGCAACAGCAGCGTAAAGGCATTAAGCTACGCGTAATTCCTATTACAGATGACGGACGACTGCGGATGGAAGAATATGAAAAACTCTTTTCCGACCGTACGCGTATCGTTAGTGTGACACAAATAAGCAATGTGCTGGGAACCGTCAATCCCGTTAAAGAGATTATCCGTATTGCCCACGAACATGGAGTGCCCGTGCTGATAGACGGCGCTCAGAGTACGCCCCACATGAAGGTAGATGTACAGGAGTTGGATTGCGACTTCTTTGCTTTCAGCGGTCATAAGATTTACGGCCCTACGGGTATCGGTGTCTTGTATGGTAAGGAGAAATGGTTAGAGAAACTTCCACCGTATATGGGTGGCGGTGAGATGATAAAGAATGTATCTTTCGAGAAAACCACCTTTAATGAACTTCCCTTTAAGTTCGAGGCCGGCACGCCCGACTATGTAGCCAGCACAGGT
>CADAWW010000168.1 GCA_902791675.1 uncultured Bacteroidales bacterium | reverse complement strand
CTCCAAGGGAGCCTCATCGCTGAGGGGAACATATATCTCGAGACTCGACTTCAGCATCTTGCCGTTGCAGTGGGCCGTTATCTCATCGGGTGTCATAGCGGAACGCCAGAAGACCAACTCGGAAGCCTCTCGGTTGGAACCGCCGAACTCCACTTCCTTGATTTCTCCCAATCGGACAGCAAGTTCTCCGGCACTAATCTTGTCGAGATATAGCAGGGTACGCTTCTGGGCATAATAACTGGTAAGGGTGATGTTGTGCCAGTTGGTATCTGTGATGGCTCGGGTACTGGTTAGGGTACCACCCGTAGGTGTGGTAAGCACGACCTTTCCCTCGGCATCTACAGCAACCGTAGCATAGCCGCCCGTACAACGGACACGCAGGACTTGCCCTTCGCCACCTTTAACACGGACTGTAACAGTAAAGGGATGCGTTGTACCTTCTGGGGTAAAATGAATGGTCTTGCCCGTATATAGCTTCATGCTCTGGGTAGTATTACGCTTGGGGAAGGGCTTGCCTGCCTTGAGTGCATCGAAAAGCGAAGGGACCATAGCGTAGAAGAACTCGTAGTGGCCCTCGGTATTCTGGTGATAGGTATCGGAAACGTAGCCGTCAGCCCACTGACCATTGCCTTTATCTATCGAACCTAAGCAGTTGAAGGAAGGTACATCCCATTCGTGAATGAGCAAGTTGAGTTTCTTGACGTAGCTGTAATCGCTGGCATTATAATCGCCACGTGTGTAGTTGTTCATCACAACGGGTATCTTACCATCAGCACGCACCTTCTTGATGAGTCTGAGCATATTGTCGCGCCACTGCGTGAAGATAGCATTCTGGTCGGAGGCATCATGAATACCCTCGTTGCCAAGCGAGAGACCGAAAATGACGTAGCGGCCGAAGTCACGAATAAGATCATCGTAACGGTCCAAGAGATTCTTGGTGGTATTGCCGCCAATAGACACGTTGGTGGTATAGAAGCGTGTATCGGACAAACCTTTGGTATATCGCTGAATCAGGTGCTGGCCATAAAGATAGCGGTAACCTTTGTAGTCGGTTGCTCCCTGTCCGTTGGCCACACTGGAGCCAAAGACAGAGATGCGGTTCTCGTCGATGGGAGCAGAGATATCATATACATTGTTCACCATATCCACCGTGATAGTATAGGTGCCTGCATTCTGATAGATATTCTCTGTATCCTGCCCATTGGAAGCCATACCCAGGACATAGCGCGAAGAGGCATTCCTATACATGGTCTTATCCACCCATTGCTGCGAGGAAGTCTCCTTGAGCGTTACCTCTGACTCCCATACACCATTCCCCTTGTAGGCTATCTGGGGATTTCCTGCTCCTATATTCCCCCTGATGTGCATGGTGACGGGTAACACGTCTATGCTCTTTGCGCCGGCATCGACAGTGATAAGCGCCACACAGTCGTTATCGGCCGAACCGTTGAGGTTGACTTCGCCGTCGGCCGTCTTGCCTGTAAGAAGGAAGGTTCCCTTTGTCAGTCGGGCAAAAGCCTGATAACGGTTAGCGCCCACCGGTTTGAACGTTGCTTCCTCGGCATTGCCGGAGAGGGTAAGCTCAGAGAACTCCCATGGCTCCTCGGGACGGACACCACCCGTGTATTCCTCGATCTTCATGGCACTGATGTGCGCCATACCTGTTACACGCTGGAAATTGATAACGATTTCCCCGTTGCGGTTGGGATAGATATAGTCGGTAACAAGGATATTACGGACATTACCGTTGTTACCCTCACCGCCAACACTGTTGCCGGAGGTAACCTGACCGCCGCTCCATGTACGCTGTCCCTCTATGGTGTACTGCGTGATGCGGTTATCGGTATGGTTACGCGTACCATATATATATAACTTGTAGCAATTGTCCTTATTCAGGTTGGTGAACTTGAACGGGCGAAGGTCGCCGTTATCTATAAACATATAGTCCTCCGTTGCCGTCTGAATGGCAAGGTCACCCAGCATTTCTTCCGACGGGCTGTTATTGCCGCCGGCATTGATACCATTGGTGTATTGGGTGCAAGTAGTTACCAGGCGGTATCTCGAGGCTGTGCTGTTCTCTGAGTTCTTCATGGTGACAGTCTTCGTCGTGATAGCATTGCTGCTGCTGGAACCAGAGGAGAGATTATTCCAGTAATTGCCATTCTTGTCTTTGGTTGTCTGACGACCGCGTGAAGTGTTGCTGGTCTCACCAAAGTCGATATAGAACTTCTGTGCTAACTGCAGTTCTTGGTTGGGGCGCTCTAAGCCGGAGAGCTCCTCTATCTTCATGCAGTTCAGGTATGCCATTGCACCCTTTGTCTTCTTGCAGATATTCAGGTCAATATTTCCGTTACGGTCGGGGAAAACAGGTTCCGAGACAAGAATCTTGTTGTTGTTCCCGTTATAGCCTCCGTCGCCTATCTTGGAACCGCCCATTTGCATCTCGCCCGTCCAGACATTTTCGCCGCTGAAGGTGAACCAGGCGGTACGTGCATCGTCCGATGTCCGGCTACCGAAACTATGGAACCGATAGGCTTTCTCCGGGTCGAGGCCGGTAAAATGCAGTACGCCATAGTCTTGCGACCCTTCCAGGAAGATATAGTCCTGTGTAGCCGTCTGAATGGCAAGGTCGCCCAACAAAGCCTTCTTAGGCGACTGCAACCCTCCATTGCTATATCCGTTGGTAGAGAAGGTGGTTCCCGCTTCCAATTGTAGGTCGGTGGCTGTACCATCGGCGCAGACAAGGTCAACCTTTGTCAGCGCATACGCCTTATCGGGTGCTCCCTTTCCTTTTCCGTGCAGGTTATTCCACTTGTTACCATTGGTATCTGTATTGGTAAGGGACCCTTGATTGGCCACATTGTTCTGACCGAAATCAATATAAAAACTCCGCTCTACTGTCTGTGCCATAACAATGTTCACAAACAACAGGAGTAAAAAAGACAGCAATGTAGTTCTCTTTGTCATAATGAATATGGTTTTTTTAGTTGAGAATTGAAAGTTGAGAATTGAAAGTTGAGAATTATTCAACGAAAGACGAAAGACGAAAACGTTAATCGGTTATTGACGAAAATAGGCTTTAGACTTTAGACGTTAGACTTTAGTTAACGAAACAGTAAACGGTTAACGGTAAACAGTAAACGGTAAACAGTAAACAGTAAACCGTAAACGGTAAACAGTAAACGGTAAACTATCAATACTTAAACGAGCTTCCTCCTGCGAACTCGCGCAACAGAGAGGTGGGCGGAACCTGATTGCCGGGAACACTGCGGAAATACATCAGGAACTTACGCAAACGGGTTGCCTCGGCATACTCGACGGCACGTTCGGGAACCTGCTCCAGAATAGGCAAAACCCTATCCTTGATAACACCCAACTCATACAGCAGGGCGCTGTTGAAGGTTGCATCGGCCAGTTCCTGATAAGGGAAAATCCACTTCTCCTCGCCGGCCTTAACACTGGGACAACGCCGGATGGTCTCCACAGGAGAGAAACCACGGAAGCGGAAGTCGCGCAGGATACGTCGCACCAGTCGGATATCAATGGTGGAGATAAGGTTGTGGTCGTCCAGCTGTATAGTAGTCAGGGCAGAAACATACAAGCGGTACTTCTGGTCATCGGGAATCTGCTGTGTAAGGATAGGATTCAGTGCATGATTGCCCTCCAGGATGACAATATCTGTCGGTCCGATCTTCAACTTATTGCCCTCGTATACACGCTTACCTGTGGGGAAGTCATACCTGGGAAGCTCTACCTCCTCGCCCCGCAGGATGGCATTCATCTGTTCGTTGAACAGCTTAGTGTCCAAAGCCTCTATACATTCGAAATCGTACTCGCCGTTTTTATCTTTGGGCGTATCCTCTCTGTTCACAAAGTAGTTATCTGTACTCAGCGTATAGGGTCGCAGGCCGCAAGCCATCATCAGGATAGCCAGACGCTTGGCTGTTGTAGTCTTTCCGCTACTGCTGGGACCGGCAATAAGTACCAGGCGAACTTTACGTCGGGCGATATCGTCGGCTATGTCAGACAATTTCTTGGCCTGAAGTGCCTCGCTGACGTTTATCAGGTCGGTGGCATAGCCGGCTAAGATAGCCTTGTTGAACTCTCCCACAGTACGTACCTTCAGGATATCCTGCCAATGCTGATGCTCGCGTATCACCCCCAGCATTTTCTTCTGCTCTACAAAAGCCTCCAGAACAGAAGGGTCTTTCTCGCTGGGAATACGTAGGAGAAGGCCGTCGTAGAAAGGCATCAGGCCAAAGAGATGCAGCATACCCGTCCGGGTAAGCAGGGGACCGTAGAAATAGTCGACGCTGGCGTCCAGCTTATAATAATAGGTATAAAGGTCATCCTGACTCTCCAGAAGCTGCACCTTACTGGTCATACCTCTTTTCTGGAACATAGCGATAGCATCTTCTATGGGGCACTGAATACGATGAATGGGCATATCAGCGTCTATGATTTCCTGCATTCGGTTACTGATGCGCGTAACGTCTGCTTCCTGAACAGCACGACCGATTTTCAATTCGCAATAATAGCCCCGACTGACGGGAGCACCGATAATCAGTTGCCCATGCGGGAAAAGGTCCTCTATAGCCTTTGCCAGTACGAAGAACAGCGTTCGGGTATATGTGCGCATTCCACTGGGATGTTGCAGACTAAGGAAGTTAACGTCCTTATTATTATAGAAACGGTAGTTCATACCTTGTGTCTTATTGTTGACGTGGGCACAAACAGGACCGTAAGGCATTTCGAAGGCTGCCGTCTGAAAAACCTCGAAGAGCGTACTGCCAAAAGGCACCGTAATGGTTTCACCAATATTCTTACAACGGATGCGAACCATTCTGCTATCCTGTTCGCTACTATCCTTGTTTGCTGAAGTATAACCTGTCATGTATCTGATCTGCCATTATTTCTTTACTCCGTTTCCTATCTCTTTCATAAGTTCTGTCATACCCTCGCTGGCCCCTTTCATGATATGACGGAACTTCCGGCTGGAATTCCATTGCACAGGCTTCGGGTCTATCAGATAGATGGGTGTCGTAGGGGGCACATATTGGGTCAGTCCGGCAGCCGGATAGACATTCAGGCTGGTTCCTATAATAATAAAGATATCTGCCTGCATGCATTCGGTTGCAGCCCTTTCTATTTCCGGAACAGGTTCGCCAAACCATACTATGAACGGACGAAGCTGACTGCCGTCCTGGGCACAATCGCCCATTTTGACGATAAGATGGTCCTTGTCCAGAGTTTCGATACAACGTGGATCGTTAGGGTTGCGGCTACTGGTAACCTTCATCAGCTCGCCGTGCAGATGAATGACATTCGTACTGCCTGCCCTTTCGTGAAGGTCATCAACATTCTGCGTAACAACGGTTACATCGTATTGTTTCTCCAGTTCGGCTACTAACTTATGTCCCAAACAAGGTTCCTTCTGCAAGATCTGAGTACGCAGATTATTATAGAAATCTGTTACCAGCTGAGGATTACGCATCCACCCTTCAGGTGTTGCCACATCTTCCACGTTATACTGTTCCCATAACCCGTCACTATCGCGAAATGTACTCACGCCATCTTTTTATATAATAATGTGCAAAAATAACAAAAAAAATGTAATGTTTGCCTTTTGGATGAATAAAATGTATTAATTTTGCGCCGCATAATAGTAAATGTATTCTAAGAATGAACAAAATTAGCTACGCTTTGGGCCTTGGCATTGGCCAACAGCTCAAGAGTATGAACATTGAAGATTTCAGCATTGAAGATTTCACAAAGAGCATCAGCGATGTGATGTCGGGCAAGGAAACTGCCATCAGCAGCAGAGAAGCTCAGGCAATGCTGAACGAGTATTTCCAGAAAAAAGAAAAGGAACAGGCACAGACAGCCATCGCAGAAGGCAAGGTTTACCTGGAGGAGAATGCCAAACGCGACGGTGTGACCCAGACCAAGAGCGGCCTTCAGTACGAGGTACTTACAGAAGGTACAGGTAAGAGCCCCAAGGCTACCGATACCGTACGTTGCCATTACGAGGGTCGTCTGTTGGACGGCACTGTTTTCGATAGCAGCTATAAGCGCGGTGAACCTGCTGACTTCGGACTGAATCAGGTTATTCCCGGTTGGACCGAGGGTGTTCAGCTGATGAAGGAAGGTGCCAAGTTCCGTTTCCATATTCCTTACCTGCTGGCTTATGGCGAGCGTGGCGCAGGAGCACAGATTCCTCCCTATAGCACACTTGTCTTCGATGTGGAACTGATTAAGGTGCTGTAATAAAAACGAAAGACGAAAGACGAAGGACGTTAATCGGTTATTGACGAAAATAGGCTTTAGACTTTAGACGTTAGACTTTAGTTAACGAAACAGTAAACGGTAAACAGTAAACGGTAAACGTCAACGAAAACTTATTGAATTGAAAATTGATAGATTAACATAAAAAAAACAAAAAGCAATGAAAAAGATTTCTATTATTGCAGCCGTTGTTCTGGCTGCCATCATGGCCTCTTGTGGTAATGGTACTCCCAAGGCTAACTTGAAAACTGATGTTGATACACTGAGCTATGCATTCGGTATGTCTCAGACTCAGGGTCTGAAGGACTATTTGTCTCAGCGTGAAGGTGTAGATACTACCTTCATGAACGAGTTCGTTAAAGGTTTGAACGATGGTGCCAATGCTGGCGACGACAAGAAGAAGAGCGCTTATTTTGCTGGTCTGCGTATCGGTCAGATGATCAGTCAGCAGTGGGTTAAGGGCATCAACTATGAACTGTTCGGTGAGGACAGCACCCAGACTATCAGCTTGAACAACCTTTTGGCTGGTTTCGTTGCAGGAACTCTTGGCAAGGGTGGTTTGATGTCTGTTGATGAGGCTACTTCAACCCGCGAGAATCTGATGCAGAGCATTAAGGCTGCCCAGACCGAGAAGAAGTACGGTGACTGGAAGGCTGAGTGCGAGGAGTTCATGAAGAAGATTGCCAAGAAGGACGGCATCAAGCAGCTGGACAAGGGTGTTTACTACGAAGTTCTGACAGAGGGTACCGGTGAGATTCCCACAGACTCTAGCCGTGTTAAGGTTAACTACGAGGGCAAGCTCCTCAACGATACTATCTTCGATAGCAGCTACCAGCGTGGTGAGCCCACAACCTTCCGTTGCAACCAGGTTATCCCCGGATGGACTCAGGCTCTTACACACATGCCTGTAGGTTCTACTTGGATGGTTTACATTCCTCAGGAGCAGGCTTATGCTGAGCGTGAGGCCGGTAAGATTAAGCCTTTCTCTTGCCTGATCTTCAAGATTGAACTGATTGGTATTGAGAAGTAATATATAGTTGACGAGTTGACGAGTTGACGAGTTGATAGATAAATAATAATGAAGAAGATATTTCTTTTTTCTCTTTGTGCCCTTCTGGCTTTAGGCACATCTGCCGCAAGTAAGAAGAAGACAAGTAAGAAGGCTGCCAAGGCACCCGTAGAGGTGGTTGACACCGTATCGGTTGATACATTCAGCTACCTGTTTGGTAAGGCCAATACCAACGGTCTTACAAACTATCTGACACAACGTATGGGTGTTGATGCTGCTTATCTTGAGGATTTTGTAAAAGGCTTCCAGCAGACCGAACTCACAGAGGCCGACAAAAGAGAGAAGGCTCGTTTGGCTGGTATAGAAATCCGCTCTCAGGTAGAGAACCAGGTAATTGCCCAGGCCAACAAGCAGATTAACGATAGCGTGGATATCCTGAACAAAGCCCTCTTCGTTAAAGGTTTCCAGGATGGTATTACTCAGTCTAACATGACCATCAGCATGGATAGCGTTCAGAAGGTGGTTAGAAAGCAGATGGATTACTACCATAAGGTAAATATGGAAAAGAAGTACGGTGCCAACCGTATTGCCGGCGAAGAATTCCTGAAGAAGAACGCCAAGGCAGATAGTGTTCAGACTACTGCCAGCGGTCTGCAGTACAAGATTCTAACCAAGGGAACCGGCGAGATTCCTCAGGCTACCGACAAGGTAAAGGTACACTATGAAGGTCATCTTATCGACGGTACTGAATTCGACAGTTCATATAAGCGCGACAAGCCCACCACCTTCCCTGCCAATCAGGTTATCAAAGGATGGACTGAAGCACTTACCATGATGCCTGTAGGTAGCAAGTGGATGCTTTACATTCCTCAGGAACTGGCTTACGGAGACAGAGAGCAAGGAAAGATTCCTCCCTTCTCTACACTGATATTTACCGTTGAATTACTGGAGATTGTGAAATAAATCATCACAAAACAAGCAAAAAGACACCAAAATCTTCGTTTGGTGTCTTTTTTTTGTTCATTTTCTTTCAATAATTATATAAAAGTCGTATTTTTGCTATCAAAATAATACAAATCACTATTGTTTTATGGAAAAGATAGACAACCTTGACAAGAAAATCCTTGAGATTATCTCTAACAATGCAAGAATTCCCTTTAAGGATGTAGCGGCAGAATGTGGTGTCAGCAGAGCTGCAGTCCACCAGCGTGTTCAGCGTCTCATTGATATGGGCGTTATAGTAGGTTCCGGGTATCACGTAAACCCCGCCAGTTTAGGATACAATACCTGTACCTATGTAGGTATCAAATTGGAGAAGGGCTCGATGTACAAAGGTGTCGTTCAGGAATTCCTGAAAATCCCCGAGATTGTAGAATGCCATTTTACCACAGGCCCCTACACCATGCTTGTTAAACTGTATGCCCGCGACAACGCGCACCTGATGGAGTTGCTGAACAACCGCCTTCAGGAGATTGCCGGTGTTGTTTCTACCGAGACGCTTATCTCTCTGAAGCAAAGCATCAAGAAAGAGGTGCCCATCGGTTTGCAGCGCGAGGAGACCAGACCTATATCATTAGACGAGGAATAAATCCGTTATGCAAGCAACACGCCCTATAATAGGCATTACCGGTAATTTTGGCGCCAAAGGTTGTGAGTTGGCGCAGGCTTATTACGAGTCTGTCCGGCAGGCAGGAGGTGTACCCGTAGTGCTACCCCCTTATGATGATGATGCCGCTCTGTGTCAGACGCTTGACAAAGTGGATGGCATCCTCCTCTCTGGCGGAGGCGACATCAATCCGCTCCTGTTAGGCGAAGAACCTGTCCCCGGGCTTCACGGCATTTGTCCGCAGCGCGACGAAATGGAACTTCTCTTGGTTCGCGAGGCCTATAACCGACAGATTCCCCTCCTTGGTATCTGCCGTGGCATCCAAGTTCTGGTGGCCGCACTGGGTGGAACACTATACCAAGATCTTAATACGCAATATTCTGAAGCACCGTTGGTAAAGCATGACCAGGATTTGGACCGTGCCTATGCCTCCCACTCCGTCAAACTGGAAACCGGGAGCACGCTTTCCAGCCTCTTCCCTGAAGCTGCAGAGAAAACGCTGTCCGTAAATTCCTTCCACCATCAGGCTGTACGGACGCCAGGCCCGCTTCTGCGTATTGCAGCAAAGGCAACAGATGGTGTGATAGAGGCCGTCGAGAGCAACGAATTCAAGAGCATCATAGGTGTTCAGTGGCACCCGGAATGCTTTATTACCAGAGGTGACCGTTGTATGATGCCGCTTTTCAACTGGCTCGTATCAGAGGCCTCATCCTTTGCAGAAGCCAAGCGCATCCACAACAGAATTATTACGCTGGACAGTCATTGCGATACGCCCATGTTCTTCTCGGAAGGCTTTACAGCCCAGATGTTTGCCAAGCGGACAGATAAGGTGCTGGTTGACCTTCCCAAGATGAGAGAAGGTTTTCTGGATGCTTCCATCATGGTAGCATACCTGAAGCAGGGCGAGCGAGATGCCGAGTCTCTTCTGGCTGCAACAGCAAAAGCCAACCGCATCCTTACGCAAATAGAAGAGATGGTAGCGGCCAATTGTACAGAAGTGGATATTGCCTATAAACCTTCAGATATTGCACGTCTCAAGCATGCGGGTAAGAAAGCCATCATGCTGGGTATAGAAAACGGTTATGCCATAGGAAAGGACCTTGGCCAGTTGGAACATTTTGCCAAACGCGGTATTGTTTATATGACGCTTTGCCATAATGGCGATAACGACATCTGCGATTCTGCTAAGGGAAATGCAGAACACGGCGGTTTGAGCCCATTTGGTGAGAAGGTAGTTCAGGAAATG
>CADAWW010000167.1 GCA_902791675.1 uncultured Bacteroidales bacterium | reverse complement strand
AGCGGATGTGGCAAACGGACTTCTGTTCTACGTCGGGCAGGCATTCCTCCTGGCAGGCTCCATCTTCGGCCTAGACTATTACATTGACAAAGTAACAAAGTAACATCAACCTCTCTAACAGTAAAGGCACCCATTTTATTTATGGGTGCCTTTACTGGTTGTTGGCGACAAAGCAGTGTCAAGCGGTGGGCAAAACGATGGAAGATGGCTGAAGGAAGATGGAAGATGGCTGAAGTATGATGGCTGATGTAAGATGTCTGAAGGAAGATGTAAGAAGGCCTTGCAGGGATAGTGTAGTCGTATTACCAGCGCTGCTCTTTGCGCTCGTCGCTGGTACCCATGGTATTCTTTCCTCCTATGATGCTGAAACGATAGATGAGGGAGAAGAGACCGTACTGGTATATATCGTTGGTACGCGTATCGCTTCGGCTGAACTCCGAAACCCAACGGCTGATGTTACTCTGCTGACCTAAGATATCGAAGAACTCTGCCTTTATGGTCAATGCCTTTCCCTTTAGGAAGGAATGGGCCAGAGAGGCGTTCCAGATCATCTCGGTGGTATTCATGTCAGCCTGAGAGTAACCCCTCCGGCACTGAACGCCGTAATCTGTAGAGAGCTTGGTGCCCCACGGCATCGTCCATTCTACACGCGGACCATAGGAGAAGCGGTAGGTGTTGTTGTTGCCCGTATCGGTAACATTATTCTTGGTATACTGATAATTCAGCGAGCCGCGAATACCGGCATCTATCCATTCGTTACGGAACGAGAACTGCAAGGTTCCGCTGGTACGCAGGTTATGGGTAACGGAGGTGATGTCCTGATCGTCGACCTGCTGGGCGGTGGCATTATTAAAGAAACCTACATTATGGTTATAATTGATGTGGGCATCTATACTCAGGAAGAACAGTTTCTTCTTGCCCATGGCGGTATTGAAGCCGGCACCTGTTCCGCCGCCCCAGTTGCCGTTGATATTCATCGGCTTGGTAGTGCGGATACCTGTCACAGGGTCGTAAGTGGTCTTGTTGCTGATACCATTGTGGGTGATATTGGCATAGAGGTAGCTCCAGAGACCCTGCTGCTTCTCGGCATCGTAGGTATTGAAGTGTCCGTTCAGGTTATGCGAGAAGGAGGGCTTCAGCTCCGGGTTACCGCGCGAGATGTTCAGCGGGTCGGAGTCGTCGGTAATATCCAGCAGGTTGGTCATACTGGGCTGACTGGTACGTCCGTTATAGCGGAAATCCAGGTTGGTCTGCTTCGAGAAGTTGTACTTGAAGTACATTCGGGGTGCCATATTAAAGACGTTGCGAACAACTTCGGGATACTCTCGGCCCATATACTTATAGTTCAACTTAGTGCGCTGCGGCAAAGCATCGACGCCTATGTTAAAGTTGTACTTCTCGCGTACACGACGGAACTGCAGGCTGATGTTGTGGTTGTAGTTGCGGTATTCCGAGAACTGACTCAGCGCTACCGTGTCGCGCATCTGCCAACCTTCCCGTTCCATCATCATAAGGGCATCCTCGATGGCGTAGTGGTTATCCCTTATATAGCCGGAAAGTGTCTGATAAGCATCGGAGTCGTAGACATAAGCCTTGCGGTCGTTGCGGTTATAGCTGTAGTTGTAGCGATAACTGAGCTGCAGATAGGTACGGTCGGCAATGGGTTCGCTATAGGTAACCTGACCGCCTATGTTGTAATTCAGCGACGGGGTATTATAATAGCGGTTGTTGCGGTCGTTCTGGACGTTTGCAGCATCTTTCCGATAGGTAATGTCGGCAGCTGAGAGCTGTTCGTTACGGCCCTCTGAATAGCCTCCATTGGTCCTGAACGTGATGTTCCGGCCTTTATTATTGAACTTGCGGTTGTACTGCATCCATCCGTTGACCCATGCATTATGGTTATTGCTGTTGTTGCGGTTATTGTTGGTGTTGACCGTATCGCGCAGACCGGTCTGTTCGTCGGCATCGTAATTAAGGGACGAGTAATCCCCGAAGCCATAACCCTTGGAGTAACCGAAGTTGGGACGGAACATGATGTTGGTCATAGTGTCGGGTTTCCACTCCAGGCGGACATTACCGTCGAAGTTGTGATTACCGCTCAGGCTGGTGCTGACAGAATTGGACAACTTACCGCGTAAAGCAACGAAATTCTCTGATTCGGAGATATTCTCGACGTCCGACCCGCGGTAGCGGTAGTTGACGCTTCCGCCCACTTCCAGTTTCTCTTTCTTGATGGTGAAGTTCGAACCAATCTCCTTGGTGTTATGAAGACCGCTGTTGCCGCCCCACCCCCAACGCTCGGGTGTATTGCGGATGCTACCCAGTATGGTAAAGTTATTATCGTCCCAGAAGCGGTTGGCCATTACGCGGTTGTTGTAGCGTCCCTCTGTACCGTAGCCGGCATTGGCATTTCCGAACCAGCCCTGCTTCATGCCTTTCTTGACGGAGAGGTCCAGTACGGTCTCCTCTTCTCCGTCGTCGATTCCGGTGATGCGGGTAAGGTCGCTCTTGCGTTCATACGACTTGATTTTCTCGATCATCTCGACAGGGATGTTCTTCATGGCAATATCCTTGTCGTTCAGGAAGAACTCCTTTCCGTCGACGAGAATCTTGGTAACCTCTTTTCCGTTGATGGTAATCTTTCCGTCATCGTCTATCTTGGCACCGGGAAGAAGTTTCACCAGCGCCTCCAATGTAGAACCTTCCTGTACACGATAAGCGGTAGGATCGTAGACCAGGGAGTCGCCGTCCATACGCACCTTGAGTGCGGCACCGGTTATGGTGGTCTCCTGCATCAGCTTGGCATCGGGCTGCAGGGTGATGAAGCCCAGAGCATTATCGCCCTTATGCACTTCGGCCAGATCCATGAAACGGGTGATATATCCGATACAGCTTACCTTTAACGAAATCAACCATTGAGCTGTCTGGCAGCAACATAACACGTACGGTTGCTGCCATAACAGGCTCGTTGGTTTCCTTTTCTATAATGGTTCCAGACAAATTTATCTTGCTCTGGGCAAATGTCTGGGATATGGCAAAACAAGCAGCAAGAGCCACTAAGGTTCTAAACAATTTCATCAGGTTCTGTATAATCGGATACTTTCTTTACTTGGCGGGAGACTTCATACCGACAACCAGACGGTTGCCGCTCTTGAATATCTTCTGAGCCAGCTCCTTGAGGTCGGTGGTGGTGATGCTCTGAACCATCTCGTCGTAACCCGTCACATAATCCTTCTTTAAGCGGGTAAGAGTAACCATCTGGTTCATCCAGTAGCCGTTCTTCTTGAGGTTCTCGGCATGAGAGCGAACCATATACTCCTTTATCTTCTGCAGATAATCCTCGGAAGGACCTTCGGTGCAAACCTTCTCTACACCATCGTAAACAACCTTCATCATGCGGTCCATCTTGTCCGGCGCTGTAGGCAGCTCAATCTGTACAACGGCAATCTCCTCGGGATAATCCGTAAGAGATGCACTGACGGGAACGCCATAAGCACCGCCCTCGTCCTCACGAACAGTCTCTGTGTAGAGCATAGACATAGCCTGCTCCAGCATATCGACCATAATATCGTTTCGCAAGTTCTCCTTCAGAGGTGCGTGATATACAAAGTTTATGGTTGCATTGGGTGTATCCTGCTCCTTATCGAAGATGCAGGTACGTTCACCCTTAGTAAGGCGGCGGTCGATAACCTTGGCCTTCTCTGCCTTCTTGCTTACAGGCAGGGCACCTAAGTACTTAGCCAGCATGGGAGCCACGGAATCAGCATTCAGGTCGCCTACGAAATAGAAGTCGAAGTCTGCAGCATTAGCAAAGCGCTCTTTGTAGATTTCCAGTACGCGGTCGTAGGAAATCTTACTGATATCCTCTGTACGCATACGCTTAGCGCGGATATTGTTGTTATACAGGACACTTGCGACACTGTCGCTAAGAGTTGTCTGGGGATCCAGATCCTGATTCTTCAGGACATCCTGCAAACGGGCCATGGTACTCTGGAAAGCTTCGTCATCGCGGTGGGGAGCGGTGAAGCAGAGATAGGTGAGTTGCAGAAGGGTCTCGAAATCCTTCTTCACACAGCTACCTCTCAGGGTCTCGACACGGTCGCCAACGGATGGAGAGACAGAAGCCTGGATACCAGAAAGTTTCTTGCTCAACTGGGTAGCAGTGAAGGTTCCCCAACCGCCTAAGCTTACCATTCCGGCATTTCCCGAACAGAAATACTCATCGTTGGGATAAAGGCTGTTACCACCCCAGCTGACAGCATTCATGGAAATCTGATTGGGTGAGTAGTCAGTCTGCTTAATGCGTACCTTTATGCCGTTGCTGAGTGTAATCAGCTTAGAGCCGAAGACATCATCCTTTATGCTCTTCACCTTAGCCTTAGATACCAACTCGGGCACCAGAGGATCGGTATTTACCTCCTCCTTAAAGACCTCGATATCCTCGGCATCCACATCGGCAAGGGTCTTCAGAATCTCTTCCCTGGTAGGATACTGCAGACCTTCCTTCTCGGGCATGAAGAGGGCAATGGCGCGGTTCTTATCGGATATCAATTCCGGGAAAGCCTTATTGATAGCATCCAAGGGAAGCATAGGAATAATGGTCTTCATATTCTGGTGTTCCCACTCGATACCAGGAGCAGGCTCGTTATCCAGGAAATAACGGACGTATTCATTAACATAACGTGTATTCTGCACCTTGTCGCGCGCTTCGTACCGGGCATCCAGACGAGACAGGTATTCCTGCTTATAGCGCTCGTATTCAGCTTCTGTGAAACCGCCACGCTTAGCACGCAAGAGTTCGCGATAAACAGCAGCTATAGCCTGAAGGTACTGACCTTCTTTCATAACAACGGAAGCACTCACGCATTCCTTTGACTTGGCCACCAGGTATTCGCCAAAGCCTATGCCAGCCTGCATAAAGGGACAGTCGGGTTTCTGTGAAAGCTCTTCCAGACGCTCGTCAAACATACCGGATACGGCACCTTTCAGGTAGTTCAGGAAGAGGTAGGGCATCGTACTCTTGAATTCGCGGGGAGTAGCATCGTGCTTGAACATAATAATTCCATAAGCAGCCGTCTGCTCCTTATCCTTCTGGATGGAAACCAGAGGCTCGTCGTTGTCGGGCACAGGAATTACCTCACGCTTGGCAGCATCGGCAGGAGCAGGAGCGATGTCAGCGAACATATCCTTAATCTTCTGCTCTATCTCGTCGGGGTTCACATCGCCCACAATAACAAGACCCTGAAGGTCGGGACGATACCAACGACGGTAGTAAGAACGCAAATCCTCGTAAGGGAAGTTCATGACAATCTCCATCGTACCGATAGGCATACGGTCGGCATACTTACTGCCAACATACAGATCCTTAAAGGCGGCTTCCTGCATACGCATCATGGCAGAACGGCGCACACGCCACTCCTCGTTGATAACGCCACGCTCCTTGTCGATCTCCTTATCCTCGAGCAGGAGGTCGTGGCTCCAGTCATGCAGAATCAGCAAGCAAGAGTCTATGGCACCAGCTGTCTCTACATTCACATTATTAATATTATAAACTGTCTCGTCGAAAGCAGTGTAGGCATTCAGGTTCTCACCGAACTTAACACCTATGCGCTCCAGATACTGCTTCAAGGCATCACCGGGGAAGTGAGTCGTTCCGTTGAAACACATATGCTCCAGGAAATGAGCCAAACCGCGCTGGTTCTCTTCCTCCTGAATAGAACCCACCTTCTGGGCAATGTAGAAGTCGCAACGTTTCTCGGGCCACTCGTTATGACGAATGTAATAAGTAAGGCCGTTAGGCAAAACTCCCACCTTTACAGCCGGGTCAAGGGGAATGTTGGGCATTTGCTGCTGAGCAGAAGCGCCCAAAATGACTACAAACAGGAAGAAAAACAAAAGCCCCCTCCCTGCTCCCCCTTTGGGGGAGTGCATTAAACTAAAATGGAAATTTTTCATCTTAAAAATTATTTTGAATTTAACTATCTAAGTACAAATAACCCTCCCCCAAGGGGGAGCCGGAGGGGGCCCTTCTCTTATTTCATCCTCCACTTACTGTTTTGGAATATCATTGGCAGGCCCACCTGCTCATGAACACTGTCGGCAAAGACCATATCCAGAAAGACGTAGGCCGTAGAATCTGTTGTGTAAAGGCTGTCGGAAAGTGCTTCAACACGCACTACTCCACCCTTCCTGGCAAGTTCTTTCGCAGCCTGTGCAACAACACTTTGCATCTGCCGGCTGTAATCCTCGGAGAAAGATGGGGAATCTGCTATTCCCTCGACAAACCGCTTAGCATCACCTTGTATAAAAAACGTATAGTAACGCTCTGCAGCATGTCGTACAGACTCGTGCGAGAAGGTATCTGAGTCAGTCTTTGTGCAACTTGCAAGAAAGAGAAAAGCGAGAAGAAGAAGTACCCTCCCAGCTCTCCCCTTGGGGGAATGCCTTAATGGTTGATTATATATTTGGTGCCTATCCACTTTAAACTTCTTAAATTGTCCCTCACTCCCCCAAAGGGGGAGACGGAGGGGGCTTTTACTTTTGCCTTATAAATACATTAATGGGCGTACCATTAAAATTCCAGCGCTCGCGGATCTTATTCTCGAGGAAACGACGATAAGGTTCCTTTACATACTGAGGCAAGTTGGCATAGAACACAAAAGTAGGCACATGTGTCTCAGGCACCTGCATACAGTATTTTATCTTGATGTACTTACCCTTCATGGATGGTGGCGGATAGGCCTCGATCAGGGGAAGCATCTCCTCGTTCAGCTTGGCTGTAGAAACACGACGGCAACGATTACCGTATATGTCCTTGGCAGTCTCCAGCACCTTGAAGATACGCTGCTTGGTAAGTGCAGAGGCAAAGATAATAGGGAAATCAACGAAGGGAGCCATACGGTTGCGAATGGCATCCTCCATTGTTTTCATCACCTTGGTATCCTTGTCGGGAACAAGGTCCCACTTATTCACCACGACAACCAGACTCTTCTGGTTCTTCTGTATCAACTGGAAGATGTTCAGGTCCTGACTCTCTATACCGCGTGTAGCGTCTATCATCAGTATGCACACATCGCTGTTCTCTATTGCTCGAATAGAGCGCATGACGCTATAGAACTCCAAGTCCTCTGTAACCTTGTTTTTTCTTCGGATTCCGGCGGTATCAACCAAATAAAAGTCAAATCCGAACTTATCGTATCGGGTGTAAATGCTATCGCGAGTAGTTCCGGCAATATCCGTCACAATATTACGGTCCTCACCAATAAAAGCATTGATGAGCGAACTCTTGCCTGCATTGGGGCGGCCTACGACGGCAAAGCGAGGTATATTCTCGTCGGGCAGCTCGTTTCCTTCCTTAGGAAAGAGGCTGACTACAAGGTCGAGCAAGTCTCCTGTTCCGCTGCCTGTAGCAGCAGAGATGCACTGAGGATCGCCCAAGCCTAAAGAATAGAACTCGGCAGAGAGATAGGTCTCGTTATTATCTGTCTTGTTGCAC
>CADAWW010000166.1 GCA_902791675.1 uncultured Bacteroidales bacterium | reverse complement strand
ACCCTTGGAGGCTGCCAGCATAGGTGTAGAACTGGAGCCGGGCGATTTGGCTCTGCGTTGCAATCTGGTCTGTCTGGAAGGCGATTTGCTGAAGAATCATTCCTGCGGACGTTTGGAGACAGAGGAAGGTGATGTGCTGATTCGTTTCCTGCAAGAAAAGTTTGGCAACGAACGCATACATTTCTATACAGGCGTCCAGTACCGTCATCTTCTGGTAATAAAGGGAGGTGACAAGCATCTGGACTGCACCCCTCCGCATGATATCCCCCTGAAACCTTGGAGAAAAAGCCTCCCCCTTGCCTCCTCCGAAGGAGAGGGAAGTGAGACAGCGGCTTTGCTCTGTGATTTAATCTTCAAGAGCCAGGAACTGCTAAAAGATCATCCGCTTAATATACAACGTCAGCAACGGGGTATGGATCCTGCCAACTGCATTTGGCCCTGGGGTGGGGGATACAGGCCTCAGATGGTGCCACTGACCATCACCTATCCGCAAATCAAAAGGGGATCTGTTATTACGGCAGTGGATCTGATTCGCGGAATCGGAAAGTATGCCGGTTTGCGCGTAATTGATGTCGAAGGTGCCACAGGACTTTGGGATACCAACTACGAGGGTAAAGCCCAGGCTGCTATCCAGGCTCTCAAGGATGGCGATGATTTTGTATATGTACACGTTGAGGCCAGTGATGAGGCTGGGCACGACGGTAATCTGGAGCTTAAACTTCAGACTATAGAGAATCTGGACAACCGTCTGGTTCGTCCCATCCTCGAAGCTGCCCCTACCATAGGCGAAGAGGTTGCCATTGCTTTATTGCCTGACCATCCAACGCCCATCGCTCACCGTACCCATACTGCAGAGCCTGTTCCCTTCTGCATTTACTATCCGGGCATAGAACCTGATGGCGTGCAGACTTTCAGTGAGGTGGCGGCTCAAGAAGGAGCATATGGTAAAATTGAAGGCGATTCCTTTATTAAAACCTTCATGACTAACCCTAATAATCCTTAATTCTTCACTCTTAATTCTTAATTCGAATAAACATGATATACTATAGCACAAACGGAAAAGCGCCCCTTGCAACGTTGCAGAAAGCCGTAGTAAAGGGATTGGCAGAAGATAAAGGGCTATATATGCCCCAAAGTATCAACCCCCTTCCACAGTCGTTTTTCGGTTCTATCCAGGATCTCTCGTTTCAGGAGATTGCCTATCAGGTAGCCGACTGTTTCTTTGGCGAGGATGTAGAGGCAGAGGCACTGCGCAAGATTGTATATGACACACTCTCTTTCGATGTGCCTGCTGTTAGGGTGACGGACAACATCTTCAGCTTGGAATTGTTTCATGGTCCTACCTTGGCCTTTAAGGATGTGGGTGCCCGCTTCATGGCTCGATTATTGCAGTACTTCATTAGGGACCTTAAGGACTCTAAGGACCTTAAGGAAGTTAATGTCCTTGTTGCCACCAGTGGCGATACGGGCTCTGCCGTTGCCAATGGATTCCTGGGTGTAGAAGGCATTCATGTTTATGTTCTCTATCCTAAAGGTAAAGTCAGCCCCATTCAGGAATGTCAGTTTACCACTTTGGGCCAGAATGTTACAGCCGTTGAAGTGGATGGTGTCTTCGATGACTGCCAGGCGCTTGTCAAGAGTGCCTTTATGGACAGGGAGTTGAATGAGCGCATGCAGCTAACCTCAGCCAATAGCATCAACGTGGCCCGCTTCTTGCCCCAGAGTTTTTATTATTTCTATGCGTACGCTCAACTCAAGAAGTTGGGGCTTGCAGATAATGTAGTCGCCTGTGTGCCTAGCGGTAACTTTGGTAATATCTGTTCTGCCCTCTTCGGTAAACGAATGGGATTACCTATCAAACGCTTTATAGCTGCTAATAATGCCAATGATGTATTCTTCCATTATTTGCTGACAGGAATATACACTCCCCGCGCAAGTGTGCAGACTATTGCCAACGCTATGGATGTGGGCGACCCTAGCAATTTTGCTCGTATTTACGACCTATATAATAGTAGTCATGAAGCTATCTGTGCGGATATTTCGGGTGCTTCTTATACTGACGATCAGATATCCGGTACCATGCGAGAATGTCTGAAACAAACAGGTTATCTCTTAGATCCTCATGGAGCCTGTGGCTATCGTGCCCTTCAGGAAGGATTGCGCGAGGGTGAGGTCGGCTTTTTTCTTGAGACTGCTCATCCTGCCAAGTTCAAGCAGGTGGTTGATGATATCTGTGGTACTGATATTGAAATTCCAGCACGTTTGCAAGCCTTTATGAAAGGTAAGAAGAAGAGCGTTCCTATGGGTAAAGACTTTGGCGAATTCAAGTCATACCTAATGAGCCGTTAAAGAATGTGGGCATCTATAATAATGGCTCTTCCTTCCCGGACTTGGAACTTTACTTCGTACTTAGCAAACTCCAGGGCATATGTTCGCTCAGGGTCTTCTTGATAATGTGGACGAGGGTCGGCTGCTAGCACACCTCGTAAGGCTTCCAATTTTTCTGTATCAAACAGACAAGCTATATCGGATGGAATCTCTACCTCAAGAGGTTCCATCTTTCTGTTTTGCTCTTCAGCGAACCCACCCTTGGCATCAGGGTGGGAGTCCGTAAAGGGCAGATAAGGCTTAATATCCAGAATGGGTGTTCCGTCCATCAGGTCGGCTCCTTCCACTTCTATAACGGGTCCGTCGGGTGTATGAAGAACTATTTTGCTGATGCGGACTGATGAAAGACCTATGTTGTTAGGACGGAACGGACTCCTCGTTGCCCAAACCCCCATGCGTTGGTTGCCTCCCAAGCGTGGCGGACGAACTGTAGGGCTCCAGCTCTTCCCGTCCCGGTGTGCTTCTGAGAAGTCCCATAGCAACCAAATGTGCGAGAAACCTTCCATTCCTCGTAGTGCCTCCGCATTACGGTACTCGGGTTCAAAAACTATGCGTCCCTTCAGTCCCTTTACCAGACCGCTTTGCCGGGGAATGCCAAACTTGGTCTTGAAATCAGTATGTATCTTAGCAATTATTTTCATCTTTTCAAGAATCTAATCAGGTATAGAATGCCTGCTGTGGTCAGTCCGAATGGGAAAGCCATCCAAATCCCCCACAGACCTCTGTGCATAGTAAAGCCGAACAGGTATCCCAATGGCAGTGATACGATAAAGTAGGAAAAAAATGCAATCCTCATAAGCGGCTTTACATCTTCCATCCCTCGTAGGGCATTACAATAGGTACATTGCAAGGCATCTCCGAACTGATAGATGCACAGAGGAATCACAACGGCAGCAACAAGGGTTGACACCTCTTGACTATTGGTAAACCATGTCCCTATCTGGTCTCTTAGTAAAAAGATGGGCACAGCCGTAAGGAGACCTAGTATCCAGTTCAGATGCAAGCCGGCAAAAGCCACATGGCGTATTTCTCTTAGTCGGCCTGCTCCGCGATAGTAGCTGACTTGAATGGCAACAGCTGCACTCATGCCGTAATAGAGCATGAAGCAAAGTTGGGCCACTGTGAGCATTACCTGATGGGCTGCCAGGGAAGTAGTTCCTAACCAACCCACGTAGAAGGCACTCAGGCTAAAACTGGCCGTCTCCATTCCCATCTGAAGCATAATGGGAACCCCAAGTAGGACCATCTGCCTCAGGTCTTCTTTGCACACTTGGGCTTTCCAAAAATCCTTTCTGTAGGGTTCATATCTTTTTGTGAAGTGGAAAATACCGGCAAAAGCAGCCCATATGGCAAATCTGCTCAGTAACGTAGCCAGTCCGGCACCCGTCAGCCCCATCTCCGGAAGTCCTCCTATACCATATATCAGCAGCCAGTTTCCCGCCACATTTAATATATTTCCACCCAAGAGAATCCACATGGGCATACGCGTATCCAGAATGCCGTCCGAGAATTGCTTAAAGGCATTGAAGGCCATCATCGGGATAAAACTTAGCGTATGAAGTAGCAGGTAGGGACGCATCAGTGGCAGCAAATGCTCAGGCAACCCCAAATGGTGAAGATTCTGGTACAGAACTGCCATTATGGCCATCATTGTAAGAGCCAGTATGTTGTTAGTCAATAGGCTGTTCTTCAGTTTCTGTGCTATGCTCCCCGTTTCGTTCTTCCCCAATAGAGCCCCCACAACAGGAGTCAGTCCGTAGGAGAAGCCCAATGCTGATATTGTAATTAGTCCGACGATGCCGTTTATAAATCCTGCAGCAGCTAGTTCGCCCGTGCCGTATCGGCCTATCATCATAGTATCTATAATACCCATTATGACAGTTCCGATTTGGCCTATCATAATGGGTATTCCCAGTCTTAGCAGCGTGGGGTAGTGTATGATGTACTTTTTCAGCATCCGTTTTATTAGCCCATAGCATTGTGGAATGTCAGATGGTCACCTTCGGCATCCACCTCTATAGGTATGTTCTGTTGCAAAGTGCCTCCCAGCATAGCCTTGCTCAGGTCGTTCAGCAGCATACGTTGAATGGCACGTTTTACGGGTCGGGCACCAAAGTCTGGATCGTAACCTTCCCGTGCCAGCAGTTCTATTGCAGGCTCTGTAACCTTCAACTTCACATTGTTCTGCTCCAGCATCTTGGCAATGCCGTTTATCTGCAGTCGGACC
>CADAWW010000165.1 GCA_902791675.1 uncultured Bacteroidales bacterium | reverse complement strand
ATTAAAGATGGTGCGTAATATGATTGAAAAGCTGAAGAGCCAGAACTGGACCTTCACACTTATCGGTACGGACAATCTTGATGTAGAGTCTATGGCCCACTCATTTGCTATAGATGAGCATCTGGAATTCAAGGAGGATGAGGATGGAACACATTCAATGTTCGAGAAGGAGCGCCGTAGCCGTGAACGCTTCAATTTCTGTATTGCCTCAGAAGCAGCAATACCCACAGGAAAGTTCTTTGATGAAGATTAATTTGCCATGTTTATAGAAAAGTTGAGGGACGGAGAACAAAAAACATACTATTTTCTTGTTTCTCCTCCCAACTTTTCATATTGGGGATCAGAATAATTAAAAACAGAAGGCCTCAATTCCTTCCACAAAGGCACGTGGAAATAAGTTTTTTACAGAATCCCTTTTTCGTTTCTGAAAAACATTTTATCTTTGGGGCATAAAAACTAAATAGGGCAAATGCGACACTTATGACCACCTTTCTTCACTTTTAACGCACAAACGGCTTGAAATTTACAAACTATTTGTACCTTTGCACCGGGGTTTCATGCAAATACGCTGAATCGCGAAAGTGCTGCAGAAATTTTAGAACAAACAAAACAACTTCACACATGGATACTCGAACAACTAAAGGAAAAGTCATTGATCCGATGAACTTCACACCACTTACTGTACAAGGCATCCTGCCCAAGGAATTTGCCTTGGAATTGGTGCGACGCTACAAGGAAGTCATCGCCCCACGTTTTGACCCGGCAATGAAGGTCATGATGTTCGGTTCTTATGCCAAGGGGTGTCCCAATGAGTGGAGTGACATCGATGTAGCCGTTATTGTTCCCAAAGTTGATAGGGACAAGTGGTGGGACACAGCCGTATCCCTCGGTCGTGCTACCGATACGGTCAGTTGCTACATCGAACCCATTCTCCTTGAAAGCGGAGAAGATACGCCTATATATCGTGAAGTGATGCGTACAGGAGTATCTGTTTAGGGATCAATTTTAAAGTGGTAGACGGCATCTGCACAATTGCCTCAAATACTCTGTCTTACTGCATTCTCTAGTCATTTGTAGATTCTAAGTGACAGTGGTGTCCCTTGTCACCCTCCGTCTGCTCGTCGGGGTGGTAGGTATGCCTTTCCTGTGGGAAGAGCATCATCACATCGCCTGCCTTTACACTCATCTCGCCTGCGCTTTCCGTACGGAATATGCCCGATCCCTTGGCGCAGTAGATAAGCTGATACTCGTCCAGCATTCTGCCGGCAGCGGGCTGGAATCTGTAGGACAGGGGATGCTCAGCGGGCGGATAGGGCTCTCCCGGCTGAATCTCCTGTGTTCCCACGCAGTTTACGGTAAGTCCCCAGTCGGCGTCATGCTCAACGGAGGGCAGGTACTTAAAATTGAGATGTTCGTTCATAACGTGTCATATTTTATAGGAAATAGGAATATTCCTTTGCAAATATAATCAGAAACATAATACGTCCTACCACGAATAGTGATTTTTTATATAATTATCGCATAATAAATGCCAAATGCTATATTTTTACGGTGTAATATCATAATTTAAAGGTTATATATTCACATAACCGCTAACTTTGCCACCAGAATAGGTTCAGATACCTCAGTAACCACTAACCATTATTAATTAACCGCAACTATTATTAATTATTCGATGAAACCGGGACGAAGATTCCCTTAACATGCTGCAGAGCCATAGACTAAACGCCCAAGTGAGAAAGGGGGTGTTTATATCCATGAAGGCAAAAAAGCTATGTGATAGTTAATAAATTATAGTTGAAAGAATCCTGTTCTTGCGTAATGCGTACAGGATTTTCTTTTTTACTCACGAAACTTAAATAATATTATAAGGTATCGCTGTTTTTTTGTATATGCACTTCGAAAAAAGTTGCATAAGTTTCGTCAGTTCCCGAAAGTTGTTATACCTTTGTCGTAATAAACAGCTCATAACAGAGGTATGCTACGGCAGTTTATGTTATCATACATTATATTATTATGTTTGGCCCTGACGCAGATTCATGCGTTGGCTGCCGGACCATTGCCATCCGGCAAATGTCCTGTGAAGCGAATTCAGGTAGAGCGCTTGCCCGACCTGAACGTAGCGCGTGAAGGGCATACTGTCCTGTGCCTTAATGGCGAGCTGACGGTCCTTGGTGGACATACCACAGGTTTCATACCAACGTCCACTGCTGAGTTTTTCAGCAACGGACAGTGGAAACAACTCCAGATGTTTTACATGCACGATGAAGGTACGGTGCTGGCAATGAAATCCGGACAGGTGTTATTGGCAGGCGGTCTTAAGGATAATCTGGGTATAGGACAGAGCTTCGAAGTGGAGTTGTACAATCCAGAGGACCATTCTTTCGGAGGATTCGGTTGTCTGGATCAGAAGCGGTCGCTTGCCTCAGCCATTGAACTGGACAGCGGGCAAGTACTCATCAGCGGGAACTGGTATGCTGACGATGGTATAGAAATGTATGATGGCCGGAAGTCGTTCGCTGCCGTCAGGGATGTAACCGTGCCGCGTGCTGCACCCTATCTGTTCCGAACGTCCAACGGCGATGTGTTGGTACTGAGTGGAGTGAGCAATAAGCACCAGTACATGGATAGCATCATCGTAGATCGTCTGCATGGCGATGCGTTCATGGTACCCATATTTCAGCATTGGAGGCCTGTGGCGCCGTTTCCTTGCCACAGTGAAACAGGGTTCATCGGTGATGAATCAAGGGGACACTATGCTTACCTGATGACTGTAAGAGACTTTGCACGACATGATCTTGAAGCAGAGCGTCACGGGAAACCTGCGGGGCAGGTGGCAGTCGTGCTGGTAGAAGATACTGTGTTCTCGCTGTTGCCCACATCATGCCCCATTCCGATGTCCACCCCCGAGTATGGCCCCATTTATTATGATATCAGTGGCATTGTTGTGGACAGAAAGGTGCAGCGGGCATATCTGATGGGTGCTGATAAGGATAATCGGCTATACGTTGTCAGTATCGAGTATGCCCGTCGTCCGGCTTCCCTTACCTTATATTATACAGACCCGCTTCCCGACTGCGGATGCTTCCAGCCTACGTTGATGCCCGATGGCAATCTGGCTGTTATTGGTGGAAGTTTGCGACCTGGCTTTTCAGGCGACAGCTATGCTCCGGTAGCCAGTGCCTATCTGTTGCTCCTGAATCGTCCTGCTGATGCAAAAGGCTCTTCCATGTTCTCATGGTGGCTCCTCATATTAGGTGGGATGGTTGCCTTGGTTGTTGGCGCAGGTATAAGATGGCTTGCCAGACGGAGGAAGAGAGGCATGCCGTCTCCTGCTCAGGATGAAATTAAAGAGCCTGCGCCCATGAATGATGCTGACGAGGTAATGATGGCACGCATCAACCAGTTAATGGAGGAAGAAAAGCTGTATCTTGACAAAGGGTTGCTGGTTACTGATATTGCCCAGCGTCTGGGTGTTCACCGCAATACTGTTTCCAGTTGTATCAATAATCAGTGCGGCTGTTCGTTCAACACTTATATCAATGGCTACCGAATAGAGTATGCCATGCAGCAGTTCCGCCAGCACCCCGATGGAAAGATTGTTGCGGTGGGACTTGAGTCTGGTTTCTCTACCGAACGTTCTTTCTACCGGGCTTTTAAGGCTGTTACTGGCCTCACGCCGTCAGAATGGATTGCGCAATCTGTACATTAAAAAAACGTCTAAATAAGGAAATCGACTGACAATTTACAATTTTGTCAGTCGATTTTGCATATTGTCACCTCGTATTCTAAGTGTTTGTCATACCTTCGCGTTGTCAAGGTATGCCATTTGTGCCATGCCATGTGGTTTAGCATTTCATTTTATAACATTATAAACACTAATCTTATGAGAAAAAAACTACTTTCCATCTGTTTACTCCTTCTTATCGCTATTAGTGCAAGGGCGCAAACAGAGTTCACCGTGGATAACTTCAAATACACGGTGACAGACGATGTGAACCATTATGTATCGGTAAGTCAAAACTCCGAGAATGCGCCTACTGGTGCTATTACCATCCCATCGAGTGTCACTTATGAGACGGTGACATATACCGTAACCAGTATTGCTAATAGTGGATTCGGTGATAATAGTGCTATTACTGGAGTTACGCTTCCAAATACATTGACGAGCATTGGTGACTATGCCTTCTGGAACTGTTCTTCGTTAGCATCATTCAGTATTCCGGGTAGCGTAACAACTATCGGCTCTCAGGTGTTCGATTATTGTTCAATACCGACTTTCACCTTTGAGGCAAGTAATACTGCAGTCACCTGTAATGCGGAAATCCCTTGTACTGACCATCTTTTTCTGTATCGTGACGTCGACAGGGATGGAGCTTTGACAGATGGAAACGTCAAGTCACTGACTATTGGTGCTAATGTGACTACTATCTACAATGTTCCTACAGAGCCAGGGGAAGCCACCGTACCTAACTTGACTACTATCGACTTGAGTAATACCAAGGTGACATCGATTGGCCAGTATGCATTTAATGATTGCTCAAAACTGACAACCATCTCGCTTCCGAACACATTGCAGACCATTAATGATGGTGCTTTCTTTTACTGTTCTTCATTAGCATCATTCAGTGTCCCGGGTAGCGTGACAACTATCGGCTCTGCTGTGTTCGATTTTTGTTCAATACCGACTTTCACCTTTGAGGCAAGTAATACGGCAGTCACCTGTAATGCGGTAATCCCTTGTACTGACCATCTTTTTCTGTATCGTGACGTCGACAAGGAAGGTTATCAATTGACAACAGGAGCCATAAAAGCACTTACCATTGGTGCTAATGTGACTACTATCTACACCAATATGTTCAATGGTTGTACTCTTTTGAGTTCTATCAATTTTAGCGAAGCCACGGGTTTGACCAGCATTGGAGATTATGCTTTTATTAACTGCGGTAATTATGTTCCTACAGAGCCAGGGGAAGCCACCGTACCTAACTTGACTACTATCGACTTGAGTAATACCAAGGTGACAT
>CADAWW010000164.1 GCA_902791675.1 uncultured Bacteroidales bacterium | reverse complement strand
ATCAGCGCCACACCCATGATGACTAAAGTCAGGAAAGCCCCGTGCGTATTTATCAGTTCCTGTACCCAAGCATATGCGTTATTGACAATAAGGTCCTTGCTGAGTGTACTCCAAGTCCATTCTTTGTATGCATACACCGTAGTGTCAATCTTGAACAGTATGTTCAGAATGGGAATCAGCAGGACGAAAGAGAACACATTAAGCCATTGTGAAACAAAGTTCAGGACTACAGACCATGCCAGATACTTTCTGTACGGCCTGAGGTAGCGCGACATGATGGACAGGAACTGTTTCAGCATCGTCTGATTTACTTCACGAATTTAACGCCTCCTTGGATATAGACTCCCGGGTGTAGTTTCTCTGTAGGTTGACAGAGACGTCCGCCCAGATCATATACATTAGGCTGTTTTACTTCGAATTTCTCAACCTTCTTTATATTGGTAATGATATTGTCAGGATCGCTATACAACGTTACGGGCCGATAGCTGGTATAGGTGGCCAGTTCCTTGTTGATGGTGATTCCTTGCAGCATACCAGTCTGGTTGTAATTCTTCATCGAGAGTACTACCCTGTCTGGATATACATAAACCATGAGCGCCTGCACAACCGTTGGCATATCCGATGGATCGCCCTCGTCTATACTGTTGTAATAGTAGCGCATGCTGCCCATGAAGGCGCTGAAGAAGCTTCCTTCGCCTTCCTCTACCTCGACATGTTCCTCCAGTAGCCACAGGCAATTCTTAATTTCAGACTCCTTGAAACTTAATGTGGCAGCAGGTGTACCGTCCTCGCCCTTCTGGGTAATCTGCTTACCTAGCAGACGCTGGCTGCTGTTTCCGTCGCTGTAATGGTCGCAGGTCAGCGCATAATAGGTCGTAGCATCCTTGGCATTCTGCGTTACAAACATATATGTGCTGCCATCGTCTTGCGGAACAGCATCACGGGTAAATGTCAGCTGACCGTCAGCCTCTTCCGTAACCTTATATAAATAGGTGCTGGCAGCAACCTCGTTTCCGCTAAAGCGCCCCGAAGAACTGCTTGTCAGGAACTTGCCGCCACTACCACCTATACCGAGATGGTAGAAGTTCTCACCTTCTGCCTTGCGGAAATCGGTTTGCAGGGGCTTGTCCTGCGTGGTAAGATTATATGCATTGTAACCCAGATACATGCCGTCCTGTTTGCTGTGGACATATAGCTTAATGCTTGTCTCCTGGGGAGTCTCGGCATCTTTAAACTCCCAGATGCAACGGGCCATTGAGCTGGCAGAGGCTTTGAAACTGGGTGCCGGCTCACCATTCTGCAGATTGGTAATCTGCTTGCCCAGCAGACGCTGACCGCTGGAGTCGTCGCTGTAATGTTCGTTGGTCAGCGCATAGTAAGTACTGTTATCCTTTGCATTCTGTCCTACTATTACATAGTGTCCGCCATTCTCAGGCAAGGCATCTCTGGTTAATGTAAGAGTAGTTGCTGAAGTATATTCTACACTATAGAGATAGATTTTCAGGGGGCTGTTATTACCGCTGAATCTGCCGCCTGTGCTGCTAAGGATATATTTGCCCCATCCGTCGGGAGCGTCGTTGGGTTTTATGCTATATGTATACTGACCACTGTTACGTGAGATTGTACTGACAGCTGGCGTGCTGACAGTACTTAGGTTATGTTCGCCCCATCCCAGGTAAGTGTTATCGTGCGTACTGCATATCAGCATCTTCTTGTAGATAGCAGGATACGGGCCCTCCTCGTTGGGGATAACAGGGCCGTCAATATGATTGGCATCCGTTGTACTGATAACATTACCCTTGATATCGTAGCGTGTAATGCGCTGACTGGTCTTCTCTCTGGTATAGGCGCCGTCCTTGCCATGATCGTGACCATACAGCATGATTAGGTTGGGATGCTCGCAGAATGCGTTCTTCAGCGTAGTATAGGCGGCTCCCGTGTTCATTCCCTTACCGCTGTTCAGACTGTTGGAGTCTGGGAAGGGAATATGCAGGCAGAAGAATACTGTACGGTTAGGGTCATCGGCATAAATCTCGTCCAGTTTCTCTTTTACCCATTGGGCACTCTCAGGGCTGTAAGTATAGTCCCAGGCCGACTTCCAGAAATTCTTTCCGCAGTTCAGGATAATGAAGTCCAGGCCGCATAGTCTGTAATGCAGGGCAGCCAGCAGTGTCTGCGTTCCCAGCGTCCCATTGTCGGCATCTTCGAAGAACAGGTCCGATTCGTCCAGCTCTCCCACATCATCCTTCATGGGGAACCGATAGAAATCGCCTGCGCAGTAAGGCTTTGGTATATCGTCGAAGTTAGCCACCTCGTAGTCGTGGTTGCCTGTCACCCAGAGTACATTCTTGGGCTTGCCTTCCGAAAAGACGTCGCGGGTAACATTGTTTATCACGCGTCGTACCTGCATCGAGTTGGCCTCAGCGATGGTCTTGTCGCTTTGGCAGTCGCCGCCCAGCACTATAATGTCCACATCCTCCTGCTCCTTCATTTGGCGCAAGGTCTGAATGAAGCTGGAACGTACTGTTACATCCTTGATGAGTCCGCTTGTGGGTGTAAGCATCGAGTGCATAGCATGCACGTCGCTAAGGCAACCGATAGTAACCAAGGGTTTCTCGGTCTCGTCTGTCGTTTGTGCCCAAAGCGAGAAAACTGTCAGTAGGACTGACGTAACGAACAATGTAAGTCTTTTCATAATATAATGTTTTTAATTTCTGCGAATATAGGCTATGGTATCGCCCTTGTTGACCTTGCTGCCCTGACTGGCGCAGATCTCTACCAACTTGCCGCCCAATGCAGCCGGAATCTCCGTTATCTGACCATACTGGTTCTGCAGGAAGCAGAAGCGGTCGCCCTCTTTGTACTCCTTGCCTACCATGGGGTCGATACTCTTAACGCATTCGGCATCACCGTTGATCTCCCACATTACGGTTCCGTTCTCGGGTGCCGTAATGGCATCGGCCTCGGCGTGCTTATAGGCGGCAACTTCCTCCAGCGACATGCCGTTCTTCTGCATCTCCTTGTCCTTGGCAGCCTGCAGATCCTTCAGGAAGCGTTCCTTGGCCACACCACTCTTGTAGTCACGATACTGACTCTCGTGCATGGCAAACTCAAAGAGCTCCTCGTCGTCCTCGCCGCGCTCCCAGCCATTCTTCTCCATTTCCTCAATGAAACGGGGCAGGTCGTCAGGATAGTTGCTCTGTGGATCAGCTGTTGTAAACTCAAAGCCTTTCTCCTTAGCCAGTTCGATGATTTCGGGAGCCACCTCACCGGGCAGCTTACCGCTCTTGCCTAAGATCATACCCCAGATAGAGGGGTCCATCATGCTATAGCGGGGCTTGCCCATCGACTCTGTAAGCAGGTTCATCAGGGCAATGTTCTTGACGTATTGAGAGAACGGAGTTACCAATGGGGGATAACCTACGCGTGGCCATACGTATGCCACCTCGTTGAAGAGGCGAACCAGCAGGGCATCCTCGCTGTAAGGCTCTTCACCCTTGTTCTTCCGGTTGTTATTGATGGCATCCATAACACCCTTCAGGTCGGCCATCATACTACCCATCATACCGCCGGGAAGACCGCAACCCAACAAGAGTGAAGACATCAGCTTGTTGGATGGATTCATAAAGTAACCCAAAAAATCATCAATAAACTCCTGGGTGAGTTTTCGGGCCTCCATATAGGCTTCCATATTGATTTCGGGAACATCGAACCCATAGTTCTTCAGCATACTCTGAACGGAGATGATGTCTGGGTGAACCTTTCCCCAAGACAGCGGCTCGATGGCCGTATCGATAACATCGGCACCATTCTTGCAGACCTCCAGGATGCTGGCCATAGACAGACCGGGGCCGCTATGTCCGTGATACTGGATAATGATTTCGGGATGCTTGTCCTTGATCATCTTCACCAGCTTACCCAACATGGCAGGCTGACCGATTCCGGCCATATCCTTCAAGCAGATTTCGGGGGCTCCGGCCTCAATCAACTGATCAGCAATATTGGCATAGTACTCGGCTGTATGGATGGGACTGGTGGTGATACACAGGGTAGCCTGAGGCGTCATACCAGCCTCCAGAGCATACTTGATAGATGGAATGATATTGCGTACATCGTTCAGTCCGCAGAAGATACGGGTGATGTCCACACCCTGAGCGTGCTTCACCTTGTACATCAGACGACGTACGTCGGCAGGAACGGGGAACATGCGCAAGGCATTCAGGCCGCGATCCAGCATGTGCGTCTTGATGCCAACCTCATTAAAGGGCTTGGTAAAGGCACGAACGGCCTTGTTGGGATTCTCGCCATACAGCAGATTCACCTGCTCAAAGGCGCCGCCATTTGTTTCTACACGGGCAAAGCAGCCCATCTTGATGATGACAGGTGCTATGCGCTCCAATTGATCCTTACGAGGCTGGAACTTTCCGCTCGACTGGAACATGTCTCTATATACGAGGCTAAACTGAATTTTTCTCTTTTCCATTTTATACCTAATTAACTTTATCTCTTTCAAAATGCAAAATTACGAACAAAAGAGCAAAAAAGCAAATTAATTTTGTTTTGTTCACATATTAACCCTATCTTTGTACAGAAAAAAACTAGTGCATGAAAAGATTAATGTTTTTTGTTTGCCTGCTGTGTGTGACGTCA
>CADAWW010000163.1 GCA_902791675.1 uncultured Bacteroidales bacterium | reverse complement strand
AAACATCAAAACGGAAGAGTTATGAAGGTTGGTGATAAAGCGCCTGAGATTTTGGGCAAAGACGAGCAGGGACGGGATATCCGTCTGAGTGATTATAAGAGCCGTAAACTGGTTTTGTACTTCTATCCTAAGGACAATACGAGCGGCTGTACGGCAGAGGCCTGTAGTTTGCGTGACCGTTATACCGATTTGCAGGGAGCCGGCTACGAAGTGGTAGGCGTTAGCAAGGATTCTGCCGCTTCGCATCAGAAGTTCAAGGAGAAGCATTCGCTGCCCTTCCCCCTGATAGCCGATGTGGACAAGACCCTCCTGGAGGCAATGGGCGCCTGGGGCGAGAAGACCATGTATGGCAAGAAGACGATGGGCACCATCCGCACCACCTTTATCATTAACGAGGAAGGCATCATAGAGCAGATTTTCTCAGGCAAGCAAGTCAATACAAAAGAACATGCCACCCAGATACTGAGCGGCATGAAGTAATAGGGTGACAGAGGTTCCTGTCCCTTGTCACCTCCAAAGTTGATAATGTCGGCAAGAAACTTGACAAAAGCAGAATTGAATTCGGGGAGTTAAGATGCATAATACAAAAAAAATGAGTATCTTTGCAAACAACAAGGAAGAACCATTGAATCATGATACTGGTTTTCGGAGGAACAACAGAAGGACGTAAGGCTGCGGAGGTGTTGGAAGAGGCAGGTTCTGCCTACTTCTACAGCACCAAAACGGGTGAGCAGGACATTACCCTGCATCACGGGCAACGCATAAACGGAGCTTTGGATGCTGAAGCGATGCGATGCTTTTGCACTGAGCACAAAATCCGCCTGATTGTCGATGCAGCCCACCCTTTTGCCCAACAACTCCACCAGACAATAATACAGGTCTCTGAAACGCTGAACATCCCTATTATACGCTACGAGCGCATCTATCCGCCAAGAGATGCGGACATCACCTGGATAGACGATTATTCGCAAGTGCCCACCGACTTACACACGCTGCTTGCCACAACGGGAGTGCAAAGTATCAGCAAGCTGAAGTTCCTCGAAGAAAAGGGTATAAAGGTTATTTATCGTATTCTGAATCGCGAGAGCAGCATACAAATGGCCCGTAAACAAGGGGCTACAGCCGACCAACTTTGTTTCTACGAGGATGCCAGAGATATCCCTGTAAAGGCTGATGCTATCCTGCTGAAGGAAAGCGGGCTGACTGGCGGCTTTCCGGAGAAGGTGAAAGCTGCCAAAGAAAAAGGAATGAGAATCATTGCCCTAAAAAGACCGGAAGGGTTCACGGCTAAGGGTTCACGGCTAAGGGTTAATGGTCCTCATGGTTTACGGCGTGCTGTAGAAAGATTGCTACCTGAATTCTTCCCTCTGCATAGCGGACTGACAACCGGTACCTGTGCGACAGCGGCAGCAGTAGCTGCAACGCTTCAATTCATCCGCAATTCGGAAGCGGATTCTTCACTCTTCTCTCTTCACTCTTCACTTCCTCAAGAGGTGCCTGTTCTGTTGCCAAATGGTGAAACCATCCATGTAGCAGTGGGCTATGGAAAGGATTATGCTTATTGCATTAAGGAAGCTGGTGATGACCCTGATGTGACGGACGGCATTGAAGTGAGGGCAAGCCTCATCCCCAGCCCCTCTCTCGGGGGAGGAGGTAGCAACGGAGGCAAGAGGAGTATTATTATTGAAGGTGGTGAAGGTGTGGGCAGATTCACTCTGCCGGGATTTGATTACCCACCTGGCGAGCCTGCCATCAACAAAGGCCCTCGTGAAATGATACGAAATAATATCATGGCGATAATGGCGCAGGCTCACCGCTCTTTTGGAGAGGGGCTGGAGGTGAGGCTTTCCGTCCCCAACGGCGAAGAGATTGCCAAACGTACTTTCAATCCCCGTTTAGGCATAGAGGGAGGCATCAGCATCATTGGCGTAAGCGGCATTGTTATGCCCTACAGCGAGGAAGCCTTCATCGAATCTATCCGTAAATGCTGCACCGTGGCGTTTGCCTCCGGCACCGACCGCATTGTTATCAATAGCGGTGCCAAGAGTGAGATCGTCCTTCGTGAGTACTACCCCACCCTACCCGCACAGGCTTTCGTACAGTATGGCAACTACATTGGCGAGACACTGAGAATCATCTCCCAACTCCCAACTCTCAACCCGCAACTCTCAACTCCCAACGTCACCCTAGGCGTGATGTTGGGCAAGGCCGTAAAACTGGCCGCAGGTCAACTGGACACACACAGCCGCAAGACCACCATGGATCTGGATTTTATCAGGGATATGCTACAGGAAGCCGGCATCACTTTGGATGTCAGCCATCTGACTCTGGCAAAAGAACTATGGGAAATGATACCGCGCGAACAGACAGAAGACTTCTGCCATGTGGTCATCTCACATTGCATGAAGCACTGCCTGCCCCTACTGACAAAAGGCCAGCTGACTATTCTTCTGATTGACGACGGCGGAACAATACACTCGCTATAACAGGCGCTCCAACAAGGGCCGTAACGGAGTTGACGGGAAGAGCACCCTCGAATCCAGGCATACGGGCAATAAAGTTACAGAGCAATGCCAATGCTGCTCCGCAAAGTGCTGTAGCAGGCATTAGGACGCAATGGTCGGAAGTCCGGAATATGGCACGGCTTAAATGTGGAACAGCCAAACCGATAAACATGATGGGACCGCAATAAGCGGTAACGATAGCGACCAGAATACCGGAGGAAATAATTACCAGCATTCTGGCGCGACGGATATTCAAACCCAGATTGGCGGCATAGCGATCACCAAGAAGCATCAGGTTCATGGGCTTAACCAGCAAACAGGCCAAAGGCAACAGTATGCACATCAGCACAACGAACAATGTCATCTCGTCGCCTGAGACACGGGAGAAAGAACCCAATCCCCACACCACGAACGATTTGACATCCTCTTCGGGCGACAAGAACTTCAGCACACCTATGATAGCATTGGCCAGGTAGCCTATCATAACACCGATAATCAACAGGGTGACATTGCCCTTCACTTTCTGGGATATCCATAGTATAAGTGACAAAACAGCCAAAGCACCTACTATGGCTGCCACACTCATGGCTGCATCGCCCAAATAACCCAGACGGGAAAGTGCCACACCGCCAATACGTCCCGACAGTAATACCACAAAAGCCACGCCCAAAGCCGAGCCATTGGAGATACCCAACACAGAAGGACCGGCCAGGGGATTACGGAAAACCGTCTGCATCTGAAGACCGCTCACAGCAAGTCCTGCACCAGCCATAATTGCTGTAAGCACCTGTGGCAAACGTGAACTGAGCACAATGTTGGTCCATATCTCGGACTCACTACCTCTGCCCAACAGGATACCACAGACTTCGCCAACCGGAATGCGTACTGTACCCAGCAGGAGGTTGACTATCACCAGAAAGATGATAATCAACAACAGGACGGACATCAGCGGTAAAGTTTTTTTCATGTTATTTCAACAGATAATAGAACGTAGGCCGGTAATCCTCCTCTACAAATTCGGGATGGAAAATAGCCACGAAATCCTTTAACAGCACATCGGGTTTTACAGGGGATATCTCGTAGTAGGGAGTCTTCTTCATGTTGCAATAAATGACTTTCTTCTCCCTGAAAGCTTTCAGCAATTCGTTTCTGGGCTCGGAGGCTTTCAACGCCTCGTAAGAAAACTCACCGTCGAAGCTGTTCAGGATACGCCAATAGTCGGCATTGGCAGAAAGGGAATACATCTTCTCAAATTCCAAGTTTTCTCCGCTGGTTTCCTCGTCGTTGATAACATAATCGGCACCTGCATCGCGGAATATCTGAGCCAGATAGTTCTTGCCCCCCACAGCATGCCAGTTGCCATAATGCATCTCGCCGCTGGTAACTGTAGGACGGTTGGTGACATTGCCGACTTTCTCCTTCAGGCTGTTATACCTTTCCTCGATACCAGAGAAAATCTCGTTGGCCTGGCGTTCCTTTCCGATGAACATACCAACGAACTTTATCCATTCTGCCTGACCTAACGGGTCCAGTTCCCTATAGCCTAAATGCGGTACCAGGGTGATACCAGTCTCTGCAATAGCATCATATCCGCCGCGCTTGGACGGAGAAATGAATATCACATCAGGGTTGGCGGCAAGAACCATTTCTGTATCGAACTCTCCCTCCATGCCTATCTTAACAATCCTGCCATCCTTTACACGCTGAAGAATATCCTTATTGAACAGGTTCTTTGTGCCGGTGATGCCCTTTACCACATCGTGAGCATCAAGAACGGTAAAGTTGGACAGCTGCAATGCTGTCATACAGATGGTATTACGAATGGGAACGCAGACCTTGATATAACCATCGGGAACAACAGCCTCGACATTGCGTACAAGTGCAAAGCGGTCCTTCTCGCCCACACAGACCAGACGGACATCGGCAGAGTCTCGCACAGAGAATCCTGTGGCGTAACGAACAGTAACAGAGACATCTTCGTTCCCGACCGCCTGAACGCTGGCATCATTAGCACCTCCGTGCTTGCTGGAGCAGCCACCAAGGATGACTGCTGCCAGCACGGAGAATACTATTCTGATTAAACAGTTATTTCTCATTACTCTTCGGGGTACATGCTATGGTAAGCATCCTCAAGGAACTCGGCATTCTTGGTATGCTGAATCCAAACATTCAGGACTCCGGGCTGCTCGAGCAAACCTTGTGGGTGATTGCCAACAACAGGAACAACAGGAGT
>CADAWW010000162.1 GCA_902791675.1 uncultured Bacteroidales bacterium | reverse complement strand
CTCTCCTCCTCCGAATTCCATCAGGTAAGCCTTGATGAAAGCATCAATCTTGCCATCCATCACGCCGCCTACATCGCTGGTCTGATAATTGGTTCGGTGATCCTTCACACGACGGTCATCAAAGACGTAGCTGCGTATCTGGCTTCCCCACTCGATTTTCTTCTTGCCAGCCTCCACCTTAGCCTGCTCCTCCATACGGTGCTTCATTTCCTTATCGTAGAGCATAGAGCGAAGGATACGCATGGCGTTCTCCTTATTCTTAGGCTGGTCACGGGTCTCGGTATTTTCGATGAGGATTTCCTCTTCCTCGCCTGTATAAGGGTCCTTGTACTGGTAGCGCAGACGCACGCCAGACTCCACCTTATTTACATTCTGACCTCCTGCACCGCTACTGCGAAAGGTATCCCAAGAGATACGGGCCGGTTCGATGTTCACCTCGATGGTGTCATCCACCAGGGGGGTAACGAAGACACTGGAGAAACTGGTCATACGCTTACCCTGTGCATTATAGGGAGAGACGCGGACCAGCCGGTGAACACCGTTCTCGCTCTTCAGATAGCCGTATGCATATTCGCCCTGAATCTCAAGCGTACAGGTCTTGATACCTGCATCATCACCGTCTATAAGGTTGCTCACAACGCATTTGTAGCCATTGTTTTCAGCCCAGCGCATATACATACGCATCAGCATCTGAGCCCAGTCCTGTGCTTCTGTGCCACCGGCTCCGGAATTAATCTTCAGCACGGCATCCATCGCATCACCCTCTCCGCGAAGCATATTCTTCAGTTCAAGGTCTTCAATGGCTTTGATGGCACGGGCATAGAGGTCGTCCACCTCTTCTTCTGTTACCAGTTCCTCCTTATAGAAATCGAAAGCAGTTTCCAGTTCATCGGCGAGGGTTTTCACCTCATCATATCCTTTTATCCACTTCTCCAATCCTTTTACCAATTTCATCTGTGCCTCAGCACGCTTCTGGTCATCCCAGAATTCAGGAGCCTGCGTTCTGAGTTGCTCTTCCTCGTACTGCATCCGCTTGGCATCAATGTCCAAATAGCGGTTCAACTGCTCAGTACGTTCTTTTACCTCTTTTAATTGATCTGTTGTTATCATTTTATATTAGTTGATAGTTGAGAGGTGACAGGTGATAGTTTATCTTCCTTCAACTTCTTTATTATTGTCGTTAACATTTTTATTATTTCAGCACAATCGTTATTAAGCGAATCATATGCAAAATCATCTAAATAATTTGTCTCATGGAGCAAATCCAACCAATACTCCGTTTCGTCAGCTTCTTTGAGCGCTATGTTAAGTTTGTTAAGGAAATCCATTCGCGATTGGGCATTTTTGAATTCTCTAGTATTAGCCCCAATACTTGTTCCACAACGAAGCAATTGTCTGGACATTATTGTTTCCTTTTTCTGCTCTGTTAGGTACTTATAACATCCTATAATGCGTATAGCATAATCCCTACTTTTTTTTCCAACAATACTTTTTGCCATAATTATCAACTATCAACTCTCAACTTTCAACTTTCAACTCTCAACTCTCCTCGTACATCTTATCAATCTGTTCTTTATAGCGCTCGTTAATAACGGGGCGCTTCACCTTTAGAGTATTTGTCAGTTCGCCATGTTCCAGACTGAAAGGCTCAGGCAGCAAGGTAATGCGTTTTACCTGTTCGTAATAAGCAAGGTCCTGCTGCATAGTTTCCAAACGGTCGAGGACAAACTGCACCACCTGTTTGTTCTGACAGAGATCAGCCCTGTCCTGATATTCTATATTATGACTTTGGGCATACTGTTCCAGCAATTTATACTCCGGAATCACTAATGCCGAGACGAACTTCTTCTGATCTGCGATAATCACGACCTGATCTATATAACGGTCTACACACAGTCTGGCTTCCAACATCTGGGGAGCGATGTACTTACCGTTACTGGTCTTGAACAGGTCCTTGATACGGTCTGTCAGGAAGAGTTCCCCATTTTTCATGTATCCGGCATCTCCCGTATGGAACCATCCTTCGTTATCGATGACCAGACCTGTAACCTCGGCCTTCCTGTAGTAACCTTTCATGATGGTATCTCCCTTCAAGAGAATCTCATTATTCTCTCCGAACTTCAACTGTACGCCGTCCAACAGGCGACCTACAGAGCCCATGCTTATGGTCCGGTTCCATCTGTCAGCAGATACCGTAGCTGTACTCTCCGTAAGACCGTAGCCTATAATCATCATGATACCTGCAGAACGGACAAATTCCTCCACCTCCTTGGATATAGCAGCGCCTGCCGTAGGGAAGAAGTTATGCCGTTCCAGGCCGAGGGTCTTCAACAACAGGGCAATCACTGTCTTCTCATAGAAGAGGTATTGCATCTTAAGTGCCAAAGGAGGAAGGATACCTCGCATCTTATAGTTGACGTTATACTCTTTACCCACACGCAGCGCATCCTCCAGCATTTTACGCTGAATGGGACTGCTGGTATTCATCTTCTCCTGTACACCGGCATACACCTTCTCCCAGAAACGGGGCACAGCACACATACAGGTAGGATGCACCTCACGTAAGCTCTGCAGAATCTCTGTAGGTCGGAGGTTTACCGCCAACGTACAACCGGTAGCAATACAGAGGTAGGACCATCCGCGTTCAAAGACATGTGTAAACGGCAGGAAATTCATCACCAAATCTGAGTCGCTCAGATTGAGTACACCATCATGAGCGCGAATAGCTGCATTATACATGCGGTGTGTAAGCATAACACCTTTGCTCAGGCCCGTAGTTCCGCTCGTATAGAGGATATTGGCCAGATCATCCTGATCAAGCTCCGCTGTACGCCGTTCTATTTCCTCCTGGTGCTTAGCGGGATTTGCCAAAGCCAGGAACTCATCGAAATACATGCTCACCTTATCCTGTTCATCCTTCTTGACAGAGCGGTCAAAAATAATCAGTCCGCATACACAATTCTCTATCTTCAGCACCCGGTAAGCAGTATCGTACTGGTACTGCTCACCCACAAAGATATAGCGTACCTTGGCATCGCTGACCATATACTTCACCTGTGTCTCGCTGCTGGTAGCATAGAAGGGGATGGTAACGGCACGGATGGCATAGGCGCCAAAGTCCACATACATGCACTCTGGCATATTCTGCGAGAAGACAGCCACATTTTCCTGAATACCAATGCCCAGTTCCATCATGGCACTGCTGACCCTATGAACTGTATCCGAAAAAGAATTCCACGAGATGTCCTTCCACTTATTCTCTGTGTAGTCTTTGTATTTCATGGCAGTCCGGCTTCCATATCTCTTAGCCTGACTGTGAATAAGAGTAGATAAAGGACTATTGTTTTGCATTTGGTTTCTTTATTATTTTAACCACAAAGGTAACATTTTTTAAGATAAAGGCCAAATAAATTTGGCATTTTTGAAAATACAACGTAACTTTGAGATTAAAAAATCCCGAACTTACTACGTCTCGGCATAAAAAAGATTAAAATCTTTTGTTCTGCTCTCGACTTTTCGTAACTTTGAGATTAAAAAATCCCGAACTTACTACGTCTCGGCATAAAAAAGATTAAAATCTTTTGTTCTGCTCTCGACTTTTCGTAACTTTGGGAATGAAAATCTCAAGAATGATGAGTACAGAAGCATTGACAAAACAGGCAATTGAACTTTTAAGCCGTCTTATCACAATCCCGCGAACGAGCAGAAACGAGGCTGAGGCCTCCAGTTTGCTGAAATCTTTTATGGAGCAGGAATGTAAGTTGCCCACACAGGCAGACGGCTGCAACCTGTGGTCCGTAGCTCCCAATTATGACCCCAACCGTCCCACCCTTCTGCTGAATGCCCATATAGATACGGTAAAGCCAGTGGATGCCTGGTCACGAAATCCATTCTGTCCTGTATTAGAGGACGGCAAACTTTATGGTCTGGGCAGTAACGATGACGGCGCCAGCCTGGTTTCCTTGCTTCAGGTGTTCCGTGTACTCCGTGAACAGCAGCTTCCCTTTAACCTTATATACTTAGTCAGTGCCGAGGAAGAGGTAAGCGGCAAGAACGGCATTGAACACGTATTGCCCATGCTGCCCCACATAGACATTGCCCTGGTGGGTGAACCTACAGGCATGCAGCCCGCCATAGCAGAGAAGGGACTGATGGTATTAGATGTCACAGCGCACGGTAAAGCCGGCCATGCAGCCCGCAACGAGGGCGACAATGCCATCTACCGGGCAATAAAAGACATTCAGTGGTTCCAGACATATAGATGGGAAAAAGAATCGGAGCTGCTTGGTCCCGTAAAGATGTCTGTTACCATCATCAATGCAGGAACTCAGCATAATGTCGTTCCCGACAAATGTACCTTTACGGTAGATGTGCGGTCCAACGAGCTGTACACCAACCAGAAACTATACGAACAGATCTGCCAGCATGTGGAAAGCGACGTGCAGGCACGTTCCTTCCGTCTGAACTCCTCCAGCATCGAGCTCACCCATCCTTTGGTACAACGGATTATCCAATTGGGAGGCAAGCCATTCGGCTCTCCCACCCTCAGCGATCAAGCATTGATGCCCTTCCCGAGTCTTAAGATGGGACCCGGACAAAGTTCACGCAGCCATACGGCAGATGAATACATCGAAGTAAAGGAAATAGAAGAGGCGATAGATTTCTATCTGAAAGTGCTTTAGACTTTCCTCTGTCAACTCCCTCCCTACAAGGGAGGGGCGGGGAGGGTCCCCTCCCCTCATCTTCCTATCCAGGATTCCGGATTTAGCTTTGTCGTTTCCTTGCGAAGCTGGAAGTGAAGGACACACTTACCAGTGCCATCGTCAGCAACCGTACCGA
>CADAWW010000161.1 GCA_902791675.1 uncultured Bacteroidales bacterium | reverse complement strand
AAGTAAATAGTGCCGCCACTGGCGGAGTAAAATAGTACTTCAAACCTGCTACTCTAAACTTCAAACACTGACTCTAAACTCTAAACTGAAAAGGTAAACAGTAAAAGGTAAACAGTAAACGGTAAACAGTAAACAGTAAACGAAAACTACGGAGCGAAGCGGTAACTCCTAATGTAAAAAATATGAAAATAAAAATTGTAAATAAAAGTCATCATGCACTGCCACAGTATGCTACAGAACAGTCGGCAGGAGTAGATTTAAGAGCTAATTTGGAGGCTCCCATAGAGTTGAGATCCATGGAGAGACGCCTGATTCCTACAGGTCTCTTTATATCATTGCCGAAGGGCTACGAGGCTCAGGTCCGTCCACGCAGTGGCCTTGCTATTAAGCGAGGCATAACAGTGCTGAACTCTCCTGGTACCATAGATGCGGATTATCGCGGTGAGATATGCGTAATCCTGGTTAATCTCTCGGCCGATCCTTTCATCATTGAGGACGGTGAGCGCATAGCACAGATGGTTATTGCCCGTCATGAGCAGGCCGAATGGGAACAGGTTGAGGTGCTTGACGAAACAGAGCGTGGTGCCGGTGGCTTCGGTCATAGCGGAGTGAAATAAAGTTTAGAGTTTAGAGTTTAGAGTTTAGAGATTAGAGATTAGGGTGAAGAGTAAACTTCTGGCAATTATACTTCTATGTAGTGGAACTTTGTTGGGACAGACGAAGTTCGACTATTTTTATCTCGAGGCAGAGAAAAGTCGTCTTGCCGGCGACTATGCTTCTGCCTTGGAGCTTTATCAGCATTGTCTGGATATCAATCCCAAAGCTGCAGAGGCGGTATACAATCTGGGGCTGATGAAGCTGTTCCTCAGACAGGACAGCCTGGAGATTGGCATAGATATGCTCAAGGAGGCTTGTACCATAGATTCTTGCAATCCTTGGTATCTGGAAACCTTGGCTTCCATCTACCTGAATGCACGTAAGACAAGTGATGCCGTTCCTTATCTGGAGAAACTGACAAAGCTTCAGACGAAACGTACGGATGTGCTCTCGCAGCTTGCCAGTATCTATCGTAACGACGGGCATACCGACAAGGCTATAGATGTTCTGAACCGCATAGAGATTCAGGAAGGTAAATCGGTACAGCTGAGCATGGAGAAGTTTACGCTCTATATGAGCAAGGAGGAGGAAGATTCTGCCTTTATGGAGTTGCAGAGTCTCTGCGATGAATACCCTCACGACCTGAACTACCGTGTTATAATGGCTAATCAGTATCAGCAGGCCGGTCATACAGAGGAGGCCATGGAGATTTATAATGATGTCAGGCAAAAGGATGCCCATAACCTGAATCTCATGCTGGCTATGATGAACTATTACAGGACGACAAAAGACAATGACCGTTTTGTGCATTTGCGCGACTCTCTGCTTTATGACGAGGCTAATACCAATGAGCTGCGCGTGGCGCTGATGAGAGACTATATTGATGAGACTATACAGGACTCTACAAAGGTTGACGGTTTGCTGCAGACCTTCGATTCTCTCTTGGCAAGGCCACAGAAGGATGCTCAGTTGCTGATGCTGAAAGCTGCCTACCTGACTTATGCCAAAGCGAGCGACGATAAGGTGGCTGACTTGATGAAGCAAGTGCTGGAGGTCGAACCGGGTAATCAGATGGCCCTGTCACAACTGCTTCAGTATTATGCTCCCAAGAACGATTTTGCTGCCATCGAGGATATCTGCCGTAAGGGCGTGAACTATCATCCTGACGAATTGGCCTATGCTTATTATCTGGGCTTGTCGTTGTATCAGCAGGACAAGAGGAAGGAAGCTTCCGAAGCCTTCCTGCAAGGATTACGGACAAAAACAGAGGAGGCCCGTCCGTCATTGGTTTCGGATATGTATTCGATTTTGGGTGACCTGTATTATCAGGAAGACAGGCCTTTGGAGGCATTCGCTGCCTATGACTCAGCTCTTGTATATAAAGATGACAATATCAGTTGTCTCAACAACTATGCTTACTACCTGAGCCTCAGAAACGAGCAGCTGGACAAGGCAGAGGAGATGAGCTACCGTACGATAAAGGCTGAGCCGGACAATATCACTTATCTGGATACCTATGCATGGATCCTGTTCATGAAGAAGGATTTTACCAATGCCCGTATTTATATGGACAGGGTGGTGAATCCGTTCTTTACGGATGATGAACTGCTGGAGGTGGAGGATCTGCAGGGAAATCTGCTTGAACACGCAGGAGATATCTATGTCGAATGTGGCTCTGTTGATGTGGCACTCCGCTATTGGAACTTAGCTCTTAAGAAAAATGACGGAACCTGTACGCCTCAGATAAAAAAGAAGATCAAGAAAAAGAAGTATATTAAATGATTTAAGTTTCGGAAGTTATAGAATGAAGTTAAATAGGGAGTTAAGCGCTTTGCGCAGGAAGTTAAGCCATCTATCTGGCTGGACGATAGTTCCGGCTGTTGGGAATCATTTTTGGTATTGTCCATTTTAACTTCCATTTTAACTTCCGAAAGATGAATAAAGCGATAACTCCTTTAACTCCTATAACTCCTTTAACTCCTAACAGATGATGAAAAGAATAAAGTTTTTGGTATTCCTGGGCAGTGTCCTCCTTCTTGCCTCCTGTGGTAGCAAGAAGAATGTTGTAGCTGGTGACAGCCCTTTGATGGGGAAGCACACCAGTCTTGCGGAAGTTGTGCAGATGGTCAATGATAAACGAGTGACAGAACCCAGTATATCCGCAAAGATGAACCTAAGCATCAGCACTTCCAGGAACAGTGCCAGGGTGGGCGGCTCTTTGCGTATGAAGAGGAACGATGTCATTCAGATCTCGCTGGTGGCTCTGGGGCTGATGGAGGTGGGCCGACTGGAGCTGACACCTGACTATATGATGCTGGTGGACCGTATGAATCATCAGTACGTGAAATGTGACTACGATGAAGTACATTTCTTCCGCGAGGCGGGAATAGACTTCTATACTTTCCAGTCGCTGTTCTGGGATGAGCTGTTTGTCCTGAACAGCAAGGGAGAAACACCCGGCAGCGATAGCTACAGCCTGAAGGCTGATGCGAGTGAAGTAAAGCTGGTGAACGCACAAAATGATAATGTGGCTCTTACATTCATCCTGAATGCTGCCAATCTGTTAGTGGGCGAAACACTTTTCTCAAGAGCCTATTCTGATGACCCCGTTGTAAAATGGCAGTATTCGGAATGGACCAAGGTGGGGGAGAAGGACTTCCCTGGTGCCATGAAGGTGTCATTCGATATCAACAATGAAAATGTGGAGGCTCTTTTCCGTATCAGTTCGGTCAAGCCTGATTCCAGTTGGGAGACACGCACAGAGATTAACAAGAACCGTTATTCGGAGATCTCTCTGGAGGCAGCCTTCAGAAGAATCATGAGTCTGGCACAATGATCATTTACAACGTTAACGTTAACGATAACGGGAACTATCTATAGTGAAAAGTGAAAAATATAAGTTACAGTGCCCGTTGATACTTTCAACGGTAACTTATTGTAGGAAAATGGTATTCCTGACCATTTTCCTACTACTTCCTGTTGCGGTCTTTCCCCAAAACAGTAAGAAGGTGAAGGCGCTACAGAAGCAAAAGGTGGAGTTGCAGAATACGCTCAAGAAATCTAAGGACCAGCTGACCAAGACCAAACAGCAGGTGAAGGCGGGTCAGCAGAATATTCATTTTATAGGCGTGCAGTTGAACAACAGGCTGGATCAGATTGTGGGCCTGGAGAAGGAAATCGGCCAACTGGATTCTCTTGCTATTCAGTTGCAGGGCAGAATCCGTGAAAAGGAATCTGAACTGAGGGAGAAACGCGAAAAGCTGAAAATGGCCATGCGCTATGCCAGAACACAGAAGACGCATACTTCCCCGCTGATCTTTATCCTCTCTGCCAAGAATGTGAAACAGATGTTCCGCCGCTCCCACTTTGCCAAGAAATATGTTTCGTTCGAGCATAATCTGGGTGAGCAGGTTCTTAAGAAACAGGCTGAGTTGCTGGAGGAACAGAATAGACTCTTGGATACTAAAAGCAAAAAGAGTAACCTCGTACATGAGGTTATGTTGCAGCGTAGGGATCTGGGTGTTCAACAGGTTCAGCAGCAGAAGAAGGTGGATGGCCTGAAAAAGCAAGAGTCGGGTTTGGCCGGAAAGATTGCTGAGCAACAGAAACAGTTGAATGCGCTGAACAAGAAGATTGATGATCTGATTGCCTACGAGATAGAACAGGCCCGTAAGGCTGCCGAGGCTGCAGCACGCAAGAAGGCAGCTGCTGAGGCGGCACGCAAGAAAGCTGCTGAGGCGGCTGCTCGTAAGAAGGCCGGTGGTAAGGCTGCTCCCGCAACCAAATCTAACAGTAAGCCTACACCCGTCAAGCCGACTACCTGGCTAACTGCTGAGGATCGTCAGCTGAACGGTACCTTTGAACAGAACCGTGGCCGTCTGCCCGTTCCTATCACAGGTCAGTATATGATTGGCAATCGCTTTGGCACCTATAATGTCCCGGGGCTGAAGAATGTGCAACTGGAGAATAAGGGAACCAACTATGTGGGACGTCCCGGTGCCCGTGCCCGTTCTATCTTCGCCGGCGAGGTGACGGCAGTCTTCCAGTTTGGCGGTTCACGCAATGTGCTTATCCGTCACGGTAGCTACATATCTGTCTATTGTAACCTTTCTTCGGTAACGGTTGCCAAGGGACAGAAAGTGAATGCCAAGGATATTATCGGTACGGTTGCTGACGATGGCACTGGTAAGTGTGTCCTTCACTTCCAGCTTCGCAAGGAAACGACAAAGCTAAATCCGGAATCCTGGATAGGAAGAT
>CADAWW010000160.1 GCA_902791675.1 uncultured Bacteroidales bacterium | reverse complement strand
CAGGAGTTGCAGTTGCAACGGATTATGCTGCAGGAGCAATTGGAAATTTCAGGGCAGAATGCCCGTATGGACTCCATAGCCAAGGTGCAGCGCCAGCAGCGTATAGACTCGCTCCGTAAGGTTACGACTGGCTCTCCGCTCATAGTCGAGGACGATACCCTGCTTGTCCTTTATGCCCGCAGAGGTGGCATGCTGCCGGAAGCAAGGGTAAAGGCAGCCAGGGAAGTTATAGAGTCTCTGGCACATAAGTTGGTTTTCAAGGCAGATACTCTTTACACCTTCGAGGGAGAGTACACAACTGATATTATGGCAGATAATACCGTCGTAATGAGCATCACGGATACCGATGGTCTTTGGCAAGGTAAACCGCGTTCGCAGTTGGCCGGCGAGTATATGGCCGTTATACAGAAGAAGATTGTCGAACTGCACGAGACCTATGGCTTGCAGAAGAAACTGCTGAGGCTTTTCTTCGCCGTTCTGTTGATTGTCGTTCAGCTGATACTCATTAAACTGACCATTTGGCTGTTTGCCAAGTGGCGTTCCAAGGTGATGCACCGGGTAATGGACTGGATAAAGCCTATCAGAATCAAGGATTATGAACTGCTGGATGTTCATCGCCAGGGACTGGCAGTAATGTTCATCTATAAGGTGCTGCGTATATTAGTCATTCTTTTCCAGTTGCTTATCTCGGTACCTGTCTTGTTCTCCATCTTTCCCGAGACTAAGACCTTTGTTGATACCGTCATCGGATATGTGCTGAATCCTGTGAAGGATATTCTTTCTTCCGTGTTGGGCTTCCTGCCCAATATGTTCAAGATTGTCATTATCATCATCTGCTTCCGGTACATGGTGCGTGTGCTGAAATATTTTTCCGTCGAGATAGCCTCTGGCCGCCTGAAGTTAAACGGTTTCTATCCCGATTGGGCGCCACCGACATTCGTTATCCTCAGAATGTTATGCTACGCACTTATGCTGGTGATGATCTGGCCTTTGCTGCCCAGTTCTAATTCGGCAGTCTTCCAGGGTGTCTCTGTTTTCATGGGTCTTATCGTTTCGCTGGGTTCCACCTCTATAATAGGTAATGTTATGGCAGGTATGGTAATGACCTACATGCGTCCCTTCCGTATTGGCGACTACATAAAGGTAGGAGAAATTGTCGGAGAGGTGATAGAGAAGAATGTCCTCGTAACCCGTATCCGTACCCGTAAGAACGAGATTGTGACCATCCAGAACTCCAATATGCTTAGCGCACAGACGTCCAATTATACAGAAGCCGCCAAGACCTTCGGTATTATAGTCCATACCAAGGTTACCATTGGCTATGATGTTCCCTGGCAGCAGATCAAGGAGATAATGGAGGGCGCAGCACTCGATACCCAGGGCATCAAGAAGAATCCCAAGCCCTTCATGATGATAACGGCTTTGGATGATTTCTATGTAGAGTACGAGATAAATGCCTACACAGACAATTCAGCGACGATGCCTCGCGTCTATTCCGAACTGCACCAGAATCTGCTGAAGCGCTTCTTCGAGTCTGGCGTAGAGATTATGTCACCCCATATCTTTGCCCGTCGTGACGGTATAGATACCCAGATGCCAGCCAACTATCTTAATCCGGAGAAACCTTAGAATTCGTCGGGCAAGGTCAGCGTTTGTTCTATACGGCCACCTTTAAGTCGGATCCAGGTCTTAAAGGAAGGATTCCCTTCTGTCAGCTCAAAGATGCGGGCGCCGTTGGGTTTCAGGTTGTTGTATACTGTATCTCCGCCACTATATCTGCCGTACATCATATATAGGCCGCGCCATTTCATTACGTAGTCGTCATCGTGGTCGTGTCCGCAACTGATGGCCTTTATATCCCCTTCTTCTCGCATGGCAACAAAGACACCGCTGTTTATGATGGGAGAACAGGGGTTCTCGCCCAGATTACCGCGTATCTGACGACGTGAGTCAGAGAGTCCCTCCAGGTATTCCATTATAGGAATATGCATAAAGGCCAGCGAGGGTAGGGGAGAACCGTCGTTCCCGGCTTTAAGCTTCCTGCTCGTCTGACGGTACCAGTCAAGCTGGTCGGCATGGATATAATCGTAAGATTTCAGTTCAGCGAACTCCTTGGCCTTGTTACCTGTGTCGAACAGGTAGAGGGCCCATTGCTTCTTCCCGTCGGCACTGTTGATGGTAATCGCATCGTTGGAAGCGCCGTGCATAGGCTTGACAGCAGTGTTCAGGCATCCCGGCATTTGGCGAATGTGTTCAAGCACCTCTGTGCGCGTAAGCCCGAACTCCTCGTCGTGATTACCCAAAGCAACGGCAAAGGGAATGTGGCGTTCTGTTATCAGCGAAAGAATCTGCGTAAGGTTCTCCTTAGCGGGTTTTGCAAAGATTATGTCTCCTGTATGAATCACCAAGTCGGGCTTTTCTGCATCCAGCACCTCGGCCACGTTGTCCAATGCTCTTTGCGAGCGTGCATCACCTCCGATAAAGTGCGTGTCGGTAAGCTGCACGATTTTAAACTTCCCGTTGCGGAACGGCAAGGAAGCTATCTCTTCTTCTTTAGGCTTTTGTGGTTCTGTAACCTTGCGTTTGGGTGCTGCCGTAACATTGGCTGTTGCAATGGCAGGAACAGCAATTGCTGCTGTGCGGATAAAATCTCTTCTTTTCATAAGTATGTCAGATTAAGTTCTTTTTCTGAGGGACAAAGATAGTGCAAACCGAGCGGAATACAAAATAAAAGTAATTTTATTTTTATTCCCGAGGTGCCGCCTAGCTTCGAGGCGGTAGCCTCAAAGTGTGCAAACCGAGCGGAATACAAAATAAAAGCAATTTTATTTTTATTCCCGAGCGAAAGTGTTTCCGACGATAGGTCAGCAAGTCCGAAATCAGATTGTCTATACTTAAAGAAACTTAAGAGAAAGACTAATTAACATTATTATTTATTTTAACCGGAAAAATAAGCATACTTTTGTGTACGACAAAAATAAAGCCTTATGAATACAAAACTGAAAAACCTGTTTCAGCAATTGTTGCAGAGCCCACGCAGATTCCCAGTAGAAGCCGCTCTTGGCTTGGTGTTTTTTATCATTGGTGTATTGGATCTGAATAAAAACTTGTCTGCTCCACTAAATGCAGACATTCTGTGGCTGTTTGCTCCGCTGGTAGTTTTTTCTTTTTGGCTCCAGCGGGTTAACCGCTGGGCTTATCTGGCTTCTTTCTTCCTTTTTCTACCCCTGATGTGTTTAAACCTGAAACCCTTCCTTTGGACCTTCGGTTTCGGATTCACCTATGTCCTGGCAGCCATTCTCTTGGTTCTTGGTAACAGACGGATGGATAACCGTTCCTTTGCAGCCCATGCCCTTCATGTTGTCACGCAGGTGTTTTCCGGCCTGCTTGTAACAGGCATCCTCAATTTGGCGGTGATGGCTGTCGTATCTTCCTTCCTTTATATCTTCGGTATCAAGGGCGATGGCCGCTTGTTCGAATACATATTCATGTTTATATGGTTTGTGCTGGCTCCCCAAATATGCTTCACCTTTGTCCGGCAGAATGAGGATGATGTGAGCGAGCCCGAAAAGGTGATCCGTCTCATTCTTAATTATATCCTTTCACCGGCAATCATCATCTATACAGTCATCCTTTATATATACTTTATAAAGATTGCTGTTCTATGGGAGTTGCCCAAAGGCGGTGTGGCTTGGATGGTGATGGGCTTTATTACGGTAGCGCTTGCTGGTCGGATGGCACAGTCGATTCTCAGCCAAAGGTACTATGACTGGTTTTACCGTCATTTTTCACTTATAGCCGTTCCTGCGCTTATCATGTACTGGATTGGTTTCGTCTATCGCATCCGTATGTACAGCTTTACCGAGAGCCGGTTCTATCTTATGGTAGCAGGCATGTTGATGACACTCTTTGTGCTGATGCTGTTCTGGGAACGTACACGCCGATACCAGTTGATGGCTTTTTTATTAGGTGCAGCCATCATCCTGTTCACCTATATTCCGGGCATCTCAGCCAAGCGCATCGGTCTGAGTTGCCAAAAGCAAAGACTTTGTGGATTAACTGACGAGCTGAAGCTGATAGATGCTAAAACGGGCAAGCTGAATACTCAGATAGATATGCACAGCATTACACGGGACAGTCTGTTATGCGAGAAATATAAGGAAGTTACAAATGTTATCAGTTATGTACGGAAAGAAACAGGAACTGTTCTGTTTAATAAGCAATATGGCGAATGGTCCTACTCGGAGTACGACTTCCGATATATGAATCCCCAGAATCCCGGTAACGAAATTATGTACAGAAGAATTAATTCGGTGAATCTTGGTGAATACAATATCTTACTTCCCGAAAAGGGATATAAATGTGACTTTAAAAATGGTTGTGTTACTGTCAGACAGTCTGACGAGAGCGTTGTTCTTGAATATCCCATCGACGCCGTCCTGCACCAGGATACTATGCTGCTGCATAATCCCGAACCATTATTCTCTTGTCGGAACGACTCGCTAATGCTGGTCCTCGATAATATCAGTATCAGCGATAGTGTTGTCTGGTATGTTGACAGCTATAACTTTCATGTCTATAAAAGAGGCTCTTGAAATATCATGTGGATAATAATTGCTGTAATAGTATTTTTTCTTTTTGCCCGTGCTCTGAATAATGCAGGGAAGAGTGAAGGACATTCATGGACTGAGGAAGATGAACAGGCATACTGGGACGAGGAGTTAGATGAAGGCTGATGTCTGATGTATGATGTCTGAAGAGCATTTTTAGACGCTTTCGGAAATGTAAAGATTATTCCTTCTTGCTAGTTCTCTCCCCTTTGGGGGAGTCGGAGAGGGGCCATTTCCTCCCACACGAGGCAGTAAAAATTTCCTAGTTAGGGAGTAAGTTTTTTATGGTTATGCAGTAAAAAACGGTCAACTAAGCTATTTTTTAATTTGTAAGGATATTTCGAGTACCCTGTGTTTTTATTCTCCTATGGCGTTCCGCCAAGAAATCTTATGAATAATCTTGGCAGATTTTATCATTGATAATTAGACTTTAGGCTTTAGACGTTAGACTTTAGCCTTCGCTAACCGCTAACCGCTAACCACTAACCGCTAATCGATAAACAAACGAAAACCAAAACTTTCAATTTTCAACTAAATAAAATTCGCTAACCGCTAACCGCTAACCGCTAACCGATTAAGCACTTTTCGCTAACATATACCCCTGAATGGTTATAAGCCCCGATGGTTATCGGGATTAGAAGACGGGAGGTTGGACAACTTCAACCTCCCGTT
>CADAWW010000159.1 GCA_902791675.1 uncultured Bacteroidales bacterium | reverse complement strand
GATCAGGCATTGGATGACACCAAGGAAGGCACGACAAAGACTCATGATGAACAAAAAGCATCGCTGGAAGCTGCTATCGCTGCTTTCTACGCAGAAACCAATGTGGTGATGCCCGCCAAGGATAGTTGGTATTATATCAAAGGTGTCAATGGTGGTAAGGAAGCAGAAAAGAAGGAATGCTATCTTGCCTATAGCGAGCAGAAGGTGACTGTAGTGACCAGCCAGGAAGAGGCTACACCATTCCAGGCTGTTAAATCTGAAACGAGTGACTCCTTGTTCTTCAAAACGGCTGATGGTCGCTTTATCACTATTTTGCCTTCTACAAACGATAATACTACCACTGAGCCAGGAAAGAAAAATGGCTTGGACGTCAAGAAATTGCTTATCGACGGTGTAGATAATGAAGATGTGTTTGCTTTGTTCTATATTATAGGATGGCAAGGACGTGACGCAGGAGACAATGATCTTGGCTTTGCCACAGAAGCGATTGACTACACCAACAACGTGATTGTCAATCATGCATTGGATAATGAAGGTAAACCTGTTTTGCACTTTGATGCTGCATTGTCAAGTGCATTCACATTTGTTGATGCCCCAAATCCGACCCTTGTGGATCCGGAAATCGCTCTTTCGGCAACTTCAATACTGACAACGACAGAGAGTATAGTCTTAACCTTCAAGAACTTGTCAAGAGTAGAGCTGAAAGATGTAAAGAAGGTCTATTTCTCTTCAGATGAACTTGGCGAAAAGAAGGTGGAAACAACCAGCGATGTTGACATCTTGACCAAGAGTGATAAGGAAGAAAACAGCTTTATCGTTCATTTGAATGGTCTGAATAATCCTGGCATCTATTATCTGCAAATGCCAGAGGGCACGTTTGATTATAGCAATAGTGGCAAACTTGTAACGGATGTCAAATTGGCTGCAAAGTTCAGTCTGACGGAGCCTGAGCCACAGTTTAATGCAACTTACGATCTCTATTCTGTTTTGCAGGTGATAGAGAGAAATTCTCATGCTATCGATATTATCAGTGATGTTGACTTGAATGATCTGGTAATTATGGCTCAGGTACCGAGGTTCTATAACGCTTTGGTGCCTAATCCGAATGCCGTAGTAGAAATTGTCAATGCGTATAACGTGGCTAATGTGGTGGGCAGAGGACACTTTGAAGAATATCCCACATTTGCTGAAGATTATCCCCAGTATTATGCCGATGGTTATACAGTAGCCATTAAACTGGTGATGGATGAACCTGTTGCTAAGGGTGCTTTGCAGAATAGTCCCGACACTTACAGCTATCATATTCCGGAGGCTGCTTTCGGTGATGCTAATTTTAAGTTGTATCTTGAAAATCCCGAGAGTATCAAGAAGGAAGACTGTATTGTTAATCCTGGTGTTCTTTCTCCACACTTCCTTGTGGATAACGACAGGGCTACACCAACAACAAAAACTTATACGCTGAGTATTATTGCAACGGGTAATGGTAGTGCAACGTATGATGAAACATCGGTAAGAAATGAAACCAAATCGTTCACTGTGAATGAAGGAACGAATGCAACGGTTTCTATAACACCTGATGATGGATACAGGATAAAGAGCGTAAAGGAAAACGATTCGGATGTAACGTCGTCTGTATCGAACAATACATACACCATTAATAACATCAGTAGTAATACGACTCTGGAGGTGGAGTTCGAGGCCATACCTGTACCAACTTATACGCTGAGTATTACTGCAACGGGTAATGGTAGTGCAACGTATGATGAAACATCGGTAAGAAATGAAACCAAATCGTTCACTGTGAATGAAGGAACAAATGCAACAGTTACGTTCTCGCCTGATGATGGAAATAGCATTGCCAGCGTGATAGTGAACAACAGCGATGTGACTTCACAGGTTTCTGAAAATAGCTATACCATCAGCAACATAACAGCTGACACGACGCTGACAGTGACATTCCAGGAGGTGAGTGCAATTAGTAATCACGTTATTGATGGCGATTCCTCTAAGGTTATCTTCGATCTGCAGGGCCGTCGAGTTCAGAGCATGAATAAGAAAGGCGTTTACATCGTCAATGGCCAAAAAGTCGTGATTAAATAATTGAACAACAGATTTAGTTCTGCATTTATCAAAACGGATTACAAGGTGTTAGTCTTGTAATCCGTTTATGATGAGCAAACCCTATTAAGAAATAAAATGAAAAAGTATCGTCTCATTCAATTTACTACATTAGTTCTTTTGTGTTTCCTGTCCCTGGGTATGACGAGCTGTAAGGATAAACACAAGATAGTAGAGCCCAAGGAGGGACCGGCCCATCTGGTCGTACAGCCTACTGAGTTACAGTTGGGCTCTATTCCGCAGGGGAGCGGGGTTATAGAAAAAGAGGTTGCCATAATCAATGATGGAAGTGAAGACCTCCTGATTACTAACATAGAGAACCTCTGTTCGTGTACAACGACAGAGTTCGTTGACAAGCCTATTGCCCCTGGACATGGTAGAACACTTAAGATATCGTTAGATACCAATCACCTCACTCCAGGAGAATTCTCTCGCACTGTAATCGTTCATAGCAACGGTGGAGAGGTTAGCATTGACCTGACGGGTGAAAAGTTGAATTAACGTGGTAATAATAAAAGGGGCTGCTCAAGCGAGCAGCCCCTTTTTTGTTATGTGTACTCTAATTAATCGTTTGGTACAGCAATCATGATAGAAACACGGTTCTTGTCGTTCTCTTCGAACGGCTGCTCGTGTGCACCCTTTGAATCGTAGCTGATGCGCTCGGGAGCAATCTCGTACTTCTCAATCAGTTCCTTCACAACAATGTCAGCACGCTGCTTAGCCAGACGGTCGTTGATCTTGTCGTTACCAGTACCAGCGTCAGCATAACCCACTACGCTAACAGTTGCTTTGGGATACTGCTTCATGAAGTTGGCAATGTCAGAAATCTTGTCAACCTCAGTCTCGCGAATGTCGTATTTGTTGATGATGAAGAATACATCACGGCGCAGAGGCTCAATCTTAACGGGCTTCGGTTCCTCGATGGTGACGTACTTGTAAATGGTATCGTAAACAACAACGTCGCGATAAACCTCATGAGACTCCTCACGATAGGTCTTACCCAAGTTGATGCGCAGACCAACAAGTGCGTTCACGTACTTGTCGATATTGTTACCATACTTAGAGTTGTACTTGTCGCTCAGGCCATTGGCGTTACCCTCGAACAGCAGGTTCACTGCATCGCTCAGGCGGAACATAGCCTGCAGACCAACACGGCCATAAGGACGGAACTTCGTGCCATCCCACAGATACTGCATCTTGTAGCCTTTAGCATCCAAATCCTTAGCTTCGTCATTGTCGAAGCCCATGTTAGCACCACCACCAACAAAGAGTGAGAGGTTGAACACGCGCTTGGGGTTCCAGCCAGCAACCAGGTTAGACAGGTTGAAGGTCAGGTCGATACCACCAGCAATATACTTCCACTTGTAATTCATGATTTCGCGGTTGTCGAAACCACCCTTAGACTGCCAGCCGTTGAATGCCAAACGAGCACCAACAACCTTAGAGAACTGATAACCCAAACCAAGCTGGACGTTAGGAGAAATCAGGTCCTTGAACTTGGCCTCACCAATGGTCCACTGGCCACCACCCTGTAAATCCAGGTACCAGTAGGGCTTGAACTTAGTGGTCACGTCAACGTGATCCAATTCCTGCACAGTGCGCTGGTCAACACGGTCAACGACCTTCTCCTGACGCTGTGCCATAGCACTCATACCTACTAAGGCAAGAGCTGCTATCAAAAACATTTTCATTTTCATAATTACTTAATATTAAGTGAATAAAATAAGCTATTTGGTGGCGAAGGTACGAATTATTTTGCAAATATGCAACATTTTTCCTAAAAAAGTGCAAAAAAACATAAAAAAGGGACCCGTTTCGCTCAAAACAGGCCCCTTTTTTATGATATATTACTTACAAATGTGTATCTTTCCGCGGTGAATAAATATACCATGGGTGGGTTTTGCAACCCGAACGCCCTGAATGGTATAGTAAGCATCATCGTTGGATTGCGTGTTCGAGGGCGAATGATTTGCAATGCCGCTTGTTCCTCCACTGTTTTTTGGCTTTATCAACATGATGTCGTCAATGCGGGTGTTCAGTATGTTATTGTTGACAAACGACAGCTGCAGTGCATGGATGCCTTCCGGGACAGTTACCGTAAAGTGATAGGTCTTACCGTCGACTTCGCCTTCCGTAATGACCACACCTTCCGTTTCCGTGCTTATAGATAAGGGATGGTTACTCTTATACGACAATTCGAAATCGCCATATACCATACCGAGAGCAATGATGGCATTCAGTTTGTTGACAGGACGGCCTTGATGAGGTATTAGCAATTCTGGAACTTTTCCCCCGGCAAGATTATCTCTATATATTTTACAGTATTGCCCACCGTCACAATCATAGAAAGCCTGTTCGCTGATGATATCTTCTGCAGCGGTCTCTGCGGTATAGCCATCGAAATCTTCTTTCCATGCATAGCGCAGCGAGTCGGGCGTGGAAATGAGGGTAACAATTTTGTATGTTGCCTCTGTCATGTAACTCTCATATTCCGCCGTAGCAGCAATTGCCTTGACAGTCACGTCGCTGTCTATCTCCAGGGGCGCAGAATAGATGCTGCTATTCACCGTAGGCGTTGAACCGTCTGTTGTGTAATAGATGATGGCATCTTTAGTGTCACAGGTCATGCTTAACTGTATGGGCTCGAGGAAGGTGCCACCTTTGTGCGAGAATACGGGGACCTTCACCATAGCACCGTTTATGTAGTCGAATGAGATACTGCCATCATTATGTTTGGTAATGTTTTTAATGCCTTTATGTAGCAGCTTGCTGCCGTCCGTGTTTTTGTTGTACAGTTCCGCGGCAGGTGTCGTC
>CADAWW010000158.1 GCA_902791675.1 uncultured Bacteroidales bacterium | reverse complement strand
AACCCCTGTTAACAGTTCCCTCCCATTTGGGGGAGGGTTAGGGAGAGGGGCTGGATATATTATGAAATACATAAAACCGATTTTGAAAGTAGAAGAGGCTGAGGTTGTCAGCATGCTGGCAGAGAGCCTGGTAATTGACAGCGAAACCACAGTGGATGGTGGCGATGCATTGACCAAAGAAGACAGTTGGGAAATATGGTCTGATGACGAGGACTGATATCATTCCTTAATTTCTATTGTAAACAAAGGCTTACGCATAAAGCGTTGGCCTTTGTTTTTCTTTTAACATGCCAAATAAGAAGGTCTTGCAGGGTAATATCAATTTATGCAGTTAAAATATCATTTATTTAAGTACAGAAATAGAAGAAAACCGTATATTTGCATTGTCCTTTTTTAAAAAAAACAACATTATGGTTAATAGGTTTATTCTTAACGAAGTGTCATACTTCGGTCCCGGTGCTCGCAAGGAGTTGCCAGGAGTAGTGGCCCGCCTCGGCTTCAAGAAGGCGTTGGTAGTAACAGACAAAGGCCTGATGCAGTTCGGTGTTGCCAAGATGGTGCTGGATGTTATGGATCAGGCTGGCATCCGGTATGAAATCTTTGACGAAGTGAAGCCTAACCCCACCGTAACAAATGTCAAGGATGGCGTAGAGGCATGCAAGAAGGCCGGAGCCGATTTCATTGTAGCTATCGGAGGCGGTTCGAGCATGGACACTGCCAAGGGCATCGGTATTGTGATTAACAATCCGGAGTTTGCCGATATTGTTTCGCTGGAGGGTGTGGCAGACACCAAGAAGAAGTCGCTGCCCATCATTGCTCTGCCCACTACCGCAGGTACGGCTGCCGAGACAACCATCAACTACGTCATCATCGACGAAAAACGTCAGGCCAAGATGGTATGCGTGGATCCCAATGACATTCCTTGCGTGGCTATTGTAGATGCCGAACTGATGTACTCGTTGCCTAAGTCGCTTACGGCTGCCACGGGTATGGATGCTATGACGCATGCCATAGAGGGACTTATCACGAAAGGTGCCTGGGAGCTGTCTGATATGTTCGAAATAAAAGCCATAGAGATGATATACCGCAATCTGCCCATTGCTGTAGAAGACCCCAAGAATCCTGTTGGTCGTGACGGTATGGCGGTGGCTCAGTATGTAGCCGGTATGGCATTCTCTAATGTGGGCCTGGGTGTGGATCATGGCATGGCTCATCCGCTTTCAGCCTTGTTCGATGTGCCCCACGGTGTTGCTTGCGCTATGCTATTGCCTACGGTGATGCGCTTTAATATGCCTGCTGCCAAGGAGAAGTATGTAGAGATTGCCAAGGCTTGTGGTGTATATAAAATAGGTATGAGCACAGACGAGGCTGCCGAAGCTGCTTGCAAGGCCATTGAGGAACTGAGTGCAAAAGTAGGGACAAACAAGCGTCTTACCGACTTGGGTATAAAGGAATCCGACATTGCAGCGCTGGCTGAACAGGCCATCAACGATGTCTGCACACCTGGTAATCCCCGTCCTGTGACCAAGCAGGATATCATAGACCTGTATCACCAGATTCTATAGTTTTTACAAAGCTTAGGGTTTAGAGTCGTTAGTCCGAAGTATGTCAGAATCCGCCATCGACGGCACTCTCAACTTTTTAACTGACTCTAAACTCTCAACTTTCAACTTTCAACTATCTTGTATTAGTAATTGATTAATGAGACGTTTTTTCTTGACTCTTATCCTCCCTTGCATAGGGATGCTGGGCGGTAATATGCCCGTTGTCTGCGCAAAAAAGACGCAGCCGTCAGCTTTGTACACGCAGTTTCAGACTGCCAAGTGCGACCAGCGTGTAGCTGTTTACTGGTATTGGATTTCGGACAACATCTCTGTAGAAGGTGTGGAGCGAGATCTGGAAGCGATGAAGAAGGCTGGCATAGACCGTGCTTTCATAGGCCATATCTGGCAGGACGGTGTCAAGCCCGGCAATATCAAAGTCCTCTCGCCCGAATGGTGGGAGGTGCTGCATGCTGCCCTGAAGAAAGCCACTGAGTTGGACATTCAGATAGGTCTTTTTAACTGCCCGGGATGGAGTCAGAGTGGTGGTCCGTGGATAAAGCCGCAGCAGAGTATGCGCTATCTGGCGCAGCAACATGTCAGGGTGAAGGGGAACGGTATGATACAAAGCCTGACACTGCCCGTTGTGGGTAAGGATGCTCAAGACGTCCGTGTAGTGGCTGTGCCCGTCGTTCCCCATAAGTCATTTGTATGCGAGCTGGGCAAAGAGCCGGGAGTCAGGGAATCAAAGGATATTCATCTGGACGAACCTATGACACTGCGCAGTGTTCTTTTTGAAACACCTGCCTACTTGCTCGTGGATGCTACGCTGGAGGCTAAGGTAGATGGTGAGTATAAGACGCTCAGAACGGAGCACTTGGACCGTACCAACCATAACCCCAATGTTGGTTTCCATCCCTTGGCGCCTATCAGCCTGAGTATTCCCGATGTGAAGGCCCAGGATTTTCGCCTGACGCTGAACGGTGGCGGTCAGCCTACCAAACTGACGGTAACGCTGAGCGAACAGCCGTTGGTGGAACGCTACGAAGAGAAGACGTTGGGCAAGATGTTCCAAAGTCCGCTGCCTATGTGGGACTGGTATATGTGGCCTACACAACCCGAACCGCTGCAGACAGGACTGATAGCACAACCCGAGAAGGTTATCGACCTGACGGAAAAGATGCAGGAAAACGGGAAACTGGAATGGGAGGTGCCTGCAGGCGAATGGATCATATACCGAACGGCTATGCTCACTACAGGTGTCACCAACGGACCTGCCTCGCCCGAGGCTACCGGTCTGGAGGTGGACAAGATGAGTCAGAAGCATGTGGCAGACCACTTTGATGCCTTTATGGGTGAAATACTCCGACGCATACCCGCCAAAGACCGAAAGAGCCTGGTTGCTACCGTTGAAGACAGTTACGAGATGGGCGGGCAGAACTGGACGGATGATATGATTCCCGTCTTCCGCAAACGATACGGCTATGACCCCGTCCCCTGGTTGCCTGTTATGTATGGGCAGGTAATCGGGTCCCAAGACCAGAGCGAACGGTTCCTGTGGGATTTGCGCCGACTGGTGGCCGACCGAGTGGCATATGACTATGTGGCAGGGTTGCGTAAGGTCAGCAACAAGAACGGACTGACTACCTGGCTCGAGTGCTACGGACATTGGGGATTTCCGGGCGAGTTCCTGATGTATGGCGGACAGAGCGACGAGGTGGCCGGCGAGTTCTGGAGCGAAGGTTCCCTGGGTGATATCGAGAACCGTGCAGCCAGCAGCTGTGCCCACATCTACGGCAAGCAGAAAGTATGGGCGGAGAGCTGTACGGCTGGCGGGCCTCCTTTTAACCGTTATCCATACGTCATGAAGCAGCGCACCGACCGTTTCTTCTGCGAGGGTATCAATGCAACGCTGCTTCACCTCTATATCCAACAGCCTGACAACACCACCTTCCCTGGTATCAGTGCAGACTTCGGCAACGAGTTCAACCGTAAGAATATATGGTTCCAGCAGATGGATATCTTCTCGGACTACTTGCGTCGTTGTAATCTGATGTTGCAGCAAGGGCGCTATATAGCTGATGTGGCTTACTACATAGGCGAGGATGTACCGAAGATGACGGGAGAGACCCGTCCGGCACTGCCTCGCGGCTATAGCTTCGACTATCTCAATGCTGAGGTGCTGAAGCAATGTTCTGTGAAGGACGGATGTCTTTCTCTGCCCAGCGGCATGCAGTACCGTGTACTCGTCCTTCCGCAACAAAAGACGATGAGGCCAGAAGTGCTGAAAGTAATAGAAAGTCTTGTAAAACAGGGCCTCAATATCCTTGGCCCCCAACCTGTTGCTTCGCCCAGCATGCAGAACTATCCCCAATGCGATGAGCAGGTTCGCCGGTTGGCCGGTAAGATGTGGCAGGCGGGAGCGTATGGGAAAGGACGCGTATGGCCTGATGGTACAGAGCTTCAGAAGGTGCTTGATGCACTAGGTGTTAGGCCCGACTGCTATGCCCAGCAGGCCGTTCCATACTCCTTTATCCATCGTCAGCAGAAAGGCTCGGACATCTATTTTGTAAGCAACCAGAGCGAGCAGTCTCAGACCTTCGATGCCATTTTCCGCATCCAAGGGAAAGCCCCTGAGACATGGGACCCTGTTACGGGTGAGAAGCGTCAGTTGCCTCAGTTCTGGCAGCAGGACGGACAGACCACTGTGCCGATTCATCTGGAACCTAACCAAAGTCTGTTTGTGGTATTTGATACTCCTGCCTCCGAGCGTCCTGCCTCTCTGGCATTAAATTATCCCGATCCCACAGTACTTGCCCAGATAGACACGCCTTGGACCGTAACCTTCCAGCCTGAAATGCGAGGTCCCTCTGCACCTCAGACATTCAATGCGCTCACAGACTGGAGCCAAAACGAGGATGAAGCCATCAAGTATTACGCTGGTATGGCTACCTATACCAATACCTTCACCCTCAGCCAATTGCCTAATGAACCCGTCTATCTCGACCTAGGCCGTGTTATGGTGATGGCCCGTGTTTTTGTAAACGACCAGTATGCAGGAGGTGTGTGGACCTATCCTTACCGTGTGCCTGTGACCCAACTGCTGAAGCAGGGCGAGAACACAATCCGTATAGAGGTGGTCAACAACTGGCGCAACCGTCTTATCGGTGATGCCCGTCTGCCGGAATCGGAACGCAAAACTTACGCCACCGTAAATCCTTACGATGCCAACTCCGGGCTTCAGGAATCCGGGCTTTTGGGGCCTGTACGCCTAATCTGTTAACGGAGTAGCTTCTTCTGTCCGTTTACCACATGTATGCCATAATGGCCGGCAGTCTTATTGTATCGCCTGCCTGAGAGGTCGTACATCTGCGCTGAACAAGAGGGTAAGCTAACGGGCACTTTGTCGATGGCTGTTTGCATTTGTTCGTCAATATTCTCCATTGATATGGTAAGGATGTCCCCTTTCTTCATATCAACGGAGAATATTCCGTCCTGTCCTTGTGTGGGAGTTACCCGCTTGCTGTTCAGATAGAAGAAGGCATTGCCTAAGTCTGTCGCAGCTGTGTTGTGAAGAATAAGAGGAGCGCCCCCCAGGCTGTTGATTTTTGCACAGTCCAGTTTCCCTTCTGTCCATTCCATGAATACCTCAAAATTGCCCTCGGCTTTTAATCCGGATACATGGCCATTGCTCCATGCTGAGGGCAGGGCGGGCAGTAACGCTATACCGTCATAGCTGTGCAGCAGCATCTCAGCAACACCTGCTGTGCAGCCGTAATTGCCGTCAATCTGGAAGGGGGAATGAGAATCGAACAGATTGTAATAGCAACCGCCATAGTTACTCATCTGAATTACATAAGAACGTGAATGCTTCAACGCCTGAGACAGATAGCTGCGAGCCTTGTCACCGTTCAGCAGGCGGGCATAGACGTTTGTTTGCCATCCCATAGACCAACCCGTTACATCGCCGTTACGTGCCAGTATGCCATTTTGTGCAGCATTGAACAAGTCCTTCTGCTGCTGCGTGGTTCCGTATGCCGTAATCTGACTGAACGGATACACGCACAATAGGTGACTCAGGTGACGGTGCTCCGGTTCAGAGAGTGGATAATGCTTCCATTCCGAAATACAGGGAACATTGCTGTATGTCTTGCCATCGCGGGTAAAGGTGTAGTTCTCTATCTTCAGGCCTTTGTCAAACTTGTTATAAAAAGCCTTCAAATCTGAAATCTGGTCATCAGAAAGTGGGGATTCTTCACCTAATTCCTTGTGTGCCATCAGAATCTCATGCAGCAACTCGGAAGATGTCTGTTGTGCAAAGGCGGTTACGGTATTCCCAGGCCCGTGTTCTGGAGACCACTCATCGGGTACCACCCAAGTTCCTTTGTCATTGGGGTCTTCAACAGCAATGAACATGATGAAACGTGCGGCATCATACATTACGGGTAGCGCTCTCTTGAGGAAATCCTTGTCGAGGGTGAAACGGTAATAGCGCCACAGATGGGTGCAATACCAGGCTCCCATAGTCTTAATGGAACTGTTGCTCCAGTTGCTGGTGCCGCCATAGATGTTATTCTCGACGGCAACGGTCCAACCGGGTGCACCCGACTTCAGGGTCTTGGCAAAAGAGCGCCAGGGATAGCCCTCCTGCGCCAGATCAATGATATGGTTCAGGAAAGGCAGGTGCATTTCACTGAGGTTGGTGGGGTCGGCAGGCCAGTAGTTCATCTCCACGTTTATATCGGCATGAATATCACAATGCCAGAAGCTGGAGTTGCTCCGGTCGTTCCAGATACCCTGTAAGTTGCTGGGAGCATGAATACTCTGGTCGGCATTGGCGCCAATGGTCAGATACCGGCCGTACTGAAAGTAGAGTTGTTCCAAGAATAATCCGTCTTTAGTCTGCTTGTTCTCTGCCGATGTATTATAGAAGTCAACCAGACTGTCGGTAGTCTTATCAGAAGTGCCGCCCACATTAAATTCTACACGATTCATCAGGGCGCGGTGGGCAGCTGTATGAGAGGCGCGTAAGGCGTCAAATCCCTTCTCCTGTGCCGATGTGATGCGTTTGTCCACATCCTGGGAAAGCGTGGAAGGCGTATCGCTGCTGATGATAGACTTAGAGCGGCTGTCGTAGTTAGTCTTAGCCGCCAGGAACAGTGTTATATAGGTTGCGTCACTTACTCGTATGCCAGAAGTTGAAGCTTTCATGGTTCCGTCAGTAAAGATACGGAAACGCGTATTGTACTTTATCTTCGTCAGGCTGCCGTTGAAAGTTCCGTAATTATCCCTGTATGCCGGATTACTTGCATTTATCTGTCCATCCTTCTGAAAAGCGAAATTCAGGTATAACTGTTCCTTTCCCTCTGCAGTAAAATGTGCCACCAGCACATTGTCGGTCAGACTTGCAAAGAATTGGCGCTCAAACTTTGTGTCGGCACTCTCGTACCGTACACCGGCTATGCCGTTTATAATATCCAGATAACGTGTATAATTGTCAACCGGCTTAGAGTCGTCCTTCTTACTGAACGTATCAGAAAGGTCTCTCACTATGATGCTGCCAAAGTTCTGGAAGTAGCCTTGATTCGAGCTGTTTGTAGAGTTCCCTTCCCATAGTGTTTTCTCGTTGAACTGTATATCTTCAGTCTGTATGCCGCCAAGAATAGTAGCACCAATCTGACCATTGCCGATAGGCAGGGCATACTCCATCCATATATCGCTTACACCCGACTTTGTGGCCGGAGTATTGTACCACAAAGTGTAGGGACTGACATCTGCCGGGCGCATACCCATGTTTACGGTGTGGTACTCATTGTATGTTGCTGCACTGGCCGCACAACAGTAGATAAAAGCAGCAAGTAGGTGCTTAATTCCGTTTGTTTTCATAATGGAAGAATTTATTTTACTACTCGAGTGCCTAGGGGCGAGCAAGCCTCCATGTTACCTGTTCCCTCTATGGCATCGGTCTTGGCGCTTAGGTTGTCCAGCATATTTACGATGACAGCTTCCTGCGTACAAGGCAATACGGGACTTCCGAATTCGCGTGTCCCGTGGTGAGCCAGAATCACGTGGATGATACGTTTAATCTCTTCACCGTCAACTCCCTGTTGCTCCAAAACATTCTGCAGTTTGTGGGCACCGATGAAGATGTGTCCCAACAGATACATGTCGGGCTGTGTCTCGCCTTCTGTGTTGTACTCGTAAACCTTTCCGTAATCATGGAAAAGGATGGCCAGTATGCAACGTTCCACCTTTATCTCGTAGGGTAGGCAGGGGTACAGACCCTCCAGCATATGCAGCATTTGGTAAGTGTGGTTGGTCAGTCCGCCGGGAAAGGCGTGGTGTACGCTGGTAGCGGCAGGATACTTGCTATATGGAGCATATAGTTTTTCGGCAAAATCGCGGATAATGGGGATGAGGCTCTGGTCGGAACAGAAGCCGATGAGCTTGTTTATGGTGTTATCCCACACATCCCTACGGATGGGGCGGGGGAGCAGATTATACAAGGGATGGTCAAGCAAAGGCATGGCTCCTACCCTCATGTCTGTAACGGAGCAGGATTTCTTTCCCGCATTATCCTTTATGGCATAGAAACTTACCAATTGCCCGACTTTGGGTTCTGCTGTAGGTTGCAGGTCCCAGACGGATATATTTATGGTCTCTATGAGGTCGGCCACCTTCAGGACCGCATAGGGTGAACCTGTACGTGTGGTTCCGTTGCTGCGGCTCAAAACAAGATATTCTTTGATCACAATTCTTTTAAAGTTTAAAGTTGATAGTTAATAGTTGATAGTCAGTTAAAATCGTGGATAGTTGTAAAGTATAAAATTGTAAACTTGTTAAACTTTGAACTTACCACTGACTCTAAACACTAAACTATCAACTATAGATAATTATTTACTGATTCTCAATACCGGTGCAATTTGGTTTACGGGTTGGGGGAGTTCTACCAGGAGGCCTTCTGTTGTCTGGCGAGTCTTCAGCTTGCCGTAGCCCAAAAGATGCACTTGGCTGATGCGCTTCTTGAAGTATGGATTGTCCTTAGCCAGTGATTTGATGATAAGGTGTTTGTCTGTAGGCCAGCCCATAGCTGTGACGTACAGATATTTCTTTGTCTGGTTAAAGCGAATGTCTCTGTAATCCATGCCGGCATATTGACCGTCATTGAAGCCTTGGTCATTGCTCGCCGTTTTGTGTCATCCAGGCCTCCAGGTCGTCCAGAATCTTTGATTCTTTTTCGTCGTAAGTACCGTCGGCACGCAAGGGAATGCTCAAGAGCAGGTTTCCATTCTTCGATACGATGTCTACCAGCTGCTTAACTACGGTTGTTGCGGATTTATATTGGTCATTCTCATAGATGCCGGTATTGTAGTGCCAACCGCCTATGCAGTTACATGTCTGCCAGGGGATAGGGATAATCTCGTTGGGCGCTCCACGTTCCACATCCCATGTTAATGCCTTACGCTGGTCGTTGTTGAGAATTTTGCTGAACACAACGCTTTGTGGGTTTTTATTATAAAGATGTGTTACGATACGCAGTCCGCAGTCGCTCAGGGGATAGAAGGGCAATACGGTAACGTCGAAATAGATGAGATCTGGCTGATAACGGTTAATGGCATCCAGTGTCCGGTCGTAAAAATTGGTCACGAACTCCTGAGATGGTGGACAGGCACCGTTCTCCCAACCCCATTGCGAATGGATACGTCCATTATCCCATGAGCCCTGACTCATAGGGTGTCTCTGCTGATACAGCATC